>NZ_JAYSDQ010000022.1:0-122412 GCF_041914305.1 Ideonella sp. | reverse complement strand
TCGACTCGATGGACATCGAGCGCGAGCGCGGCATCACGATCAAG
Source organism: Ideonella sp. (assembly GCF_041914305.1). Classification (NCBI taxonomy): domain Bacteria; kingdom Pseudomonadati; phylum Pseudomonadota; class Betaproteobacteria; order Burkholderiales; family Sphaerotilaceae; genus Ideonella; species Ideonella sp. Next base: position 122,368 of record NZ_JAYSDQ010000022.1, on the reverse strand, counting down.
GCGCAGACGGCCGCGCTGCAGTACACCGCGAAGAACGGCCAGGTCTACAACCTGAACCTGATCGATACCCCGGGGCACGTCGACTTCTCTTATGAAGTGAGCCGGTCGCTGTCGGCCTGCGAAGGCGCGTTGCTGGTGGTCGACGCGAGCCAGGGCGTCGAGGCGCAGACGGTGGCCAACTGCTACACGGCGATCGAGCTCGGTGTCGAGGTCGTGCCGGTGCTCAACAAGATGGACCTGCCGCAGGCCGACCCCGAGCGCGCCAAGGAAGAGATCGAGGACGTGATCGGCATCGACGCGACCCATGCGATCCCCTGCTCGGCCAAGACGGGCCTGGGCATCGACGACATCCTCGAAGCAGTGATCGAGCGCATGCCGGCGCCGCGTGGCAATCCGGACGGCCCGCCGCGCGCGATGATCATCGACAGCTGGTTCGACAACTACGTCGGCGTCGTGATGCTGGTGCGGGTGGTCGACGGTGAGTTGCGCAAGGCCGACCGCATCCGCATGATGGCCACCAACACGGTCTACCCGATCGAGCACCTGGGCGTGTTCACGCCCAAGAGCGAGAACCGCGAGCTGCTGAAGGCGGGCGAGGTCGGCTTCATCATCGCCGGCATCAAGGAACTGCAGGCAGCCAAGGTCGGCGACACCCTGACGCTGGAAAAGAAGCTGCCGAACAACGCCGGCCCGGCCACCGAGCCGCTGCCCGGCTTCAAGGAAATCCAGCCCCAGGTCTTTGCCGGCCTGTACCCGACCGAGGCCAGCGAGTACGACTCGCTGCGCGACGCGCTGGAAAAGCTCAAGCTCAACGACAGCTCGCTGCGCTACGAGCCCGAGGTCAGCCAGGCGCTGGGCTTCGGCTTCCGCTGCGGCTTTCTCGGCCTGCTGCACATGGAGATCGTGCAGGAGCGGCTCGAGCGCGAGTTCGACCAGGACCTGATCACCACCGCCCCGTCGGTGGTCTACGAGGTCGAGCTGGGTGATGGCGAGGTGATCGAGGTCGAGAACCCGAGCAAGATGCCCGACCAGGGCCGGATCAGGGAGATCCGCGAGCCGATCGTCACCGTGCACTTGTACATGCCGCAGGACTACGTCGGCCCGGTGATGACGCTGTGCAACCTCAAGCGCGGCGTGCAGCTCAACATGGCCTACCACGGGCGTCAGGTCATGCTGACCTACGACATGCCGCTGGCCGAGATCGTGCTCGACTTCTTCGACAAGCTGAAGTCGGTGTCGCGCGGCTATGCGTCGATGGACTACGAGTTCAAGGAATACCGCGCGGCCGACGTCGTGAAGGTCGACCTGCTGATCAACGGCGACCGGGTCGACGCGCTGTCGATCATCGTGCACCGCGCGCAGAGCCAGTACCGCGGCCGCGCGGTGGCGGCCAAGATGCGCGAGCAGATCCCGCGTCAGATGTACGACGTGGCGATCCAGGCGGCCATCGGCGCCAACATCATCGCCCGCGAGAACATCAAGGCGCTGCGCAAGAACGTGCTGGCAAAATGCTACGGCGGCGACATCACCCGCAAGAAGAAGCTGCTCGAGAAGCAGAAGGCCGGCAAGAAGCGCATGAAGCAGATCGGTACCGTGGAGGTGCCGCAAGAAGCCTTCCTGGCCATTCTGCAGGTCGACGACTGACGACAAGAATCAACCCACGGCAAGCACCCCTTCATGAGCTACCTCACCGCCGTCCTGTACGGCGCCCTGATCGTTTACCTCGGCGGCTGGTACATGGACAAATGGGTGGGCAACTTCTCGTTGCTGCTGTTCATCCTGTCGGTCGTCACCTTCTTCTACTGGATCGCCGAGCGCTTCCACTTCCGCCCGAAGCGTGAAGCCGCGGCGCAGAACCTCGAGAAGCAGGACGCGGCGCGTCGCGCCGAGCTGGCCAGCAAAGGCATCACCCAGGTCGACGGCAATCTCGACGAGGCCCGTGGCCGCTTGCTGATGCAGCCCTGGTGGCTGGATTGGACGGCGGGCCTGTTCCCGGTGATCATCGTCGTCTTCCTGCTGCGCTCGTTCCTGTTCGAGCCGTTCAAGATCCCGTCCGGTTCGATGATCCCGACGCTGGAGGTGGGCGACTTGATCCTGGTCAACAAGTACCACTACGGCATCCGCCTGCCGGTGCTCAACACCAAGGTCATCCCGAACCACACGCCGGCACGCGGCGACGTGATCGTCTTCCACTACCCAGTGGACCCGCGCATCGACTACATCAAGCGCGTGGTCGGTTTGCCGGGCGATGAGATCAGCTACGGCAACCACCAGCTGAAGATCAACGGGCAGGTCGTCGTCAACACGCCGCAAGGCGATGGCTACGACGACGAGCGCATGCGCTACATGAACCTGCTGCAAGAGAAGCTGGGCGATACCGAGCACCGCATCCAGCACGAAAAAGGGCCGGGCCAGCCGTTCGGGCCGATCACCGTGTTCCCGCACCGCGAGGCCTGCAGCTACAGCGCCGAAGGCGTGACCTGCAAGGTGCCGGCGGGTCACTACTTCGTGATGGGCGACAACCGTGACAATTCCCAGGATTCGCGTTACTGGGGCTTCGTGCCCGACGAGAATCTGGTCGGCCGGGCCTTCTTCATCTGGATGAATTTCGGTAACCTCGGACGGTTCGGCGCCTTCCATTGACCCGACACAGCCAACAGGAGTGCCTCGCGCCATGAGTCTTGCATCGTCGTCGTCATTCGCCCGTCGCCAGCTCGGCTTGAGCCTGTTCGGCATGCTGTTCTGGGCCGTCATCGTCGGCGGTGGCGCGCTCGTGCTGTTGAAGGTCTACCCGTCGGTGCAGAAATACCTGACGACACGGGGCGCGGTGGACAAGGTGATGCGTGCCGACCCCCGGCCGAGCACGGTGCCGGCCATCCGCTCGGCCTTCAACCGCCAGCGCGACATCGAATACACCAACGACATGATCAAGGGCGAGGACCTCGAGATCGAAGCCGCGGGCGATGGCTTTCGCGTCGGCTTCGCCTACGACGACGAGGTCGAGCTCGTGTCCCCGGTCTTCCTGCTGATCAAGTACCGGTACAGCGTGTCCAGCAAGTGATCAGCGCGGCTGGCCGGTAGCAGTCCTTACCCCGTTCCGATGGACGCCCGACACGATGCGCTGCAACAGCGCCTGGACTACCGCTTTCGCCGGCCCGACCTGCTGCTGCGCGCGCTCACGCACCGCAGCTTCGGTGCCGAGCACAACGAGCGGCTCGAATTCCTGGGTGATGCGGTATTGAACCTGGCCGTCTCGCGCCTGCTGTTCGACCGCTTCGGCGGCTCCGACGAAGGCGACATGACGCGCGTGCGGGCCCACCTGGTGCGTGAAGACTCGCTGCACCGGCTGGCGCTGGCCTTGCACCTGCCCGAGGTGCTGCGCCTGTCCGAGGGCGAAGCCCGCGGGGGAGGGGCGCAGCGGGCGTCGATCCTGGCCGATGCGATGGAGGCGGTGATCGGCGCCGTCTACCTCGACGGTGGCGCCGATGCGGCCCACGCGCTGGTCGACCGCCTGTTCGGCGAAATCATCGCCAGCACCAGCGTCGACAGCTGGCGCAAGGACGCCAAGACCGAGCTGCAGGAATGGCTGCAAGCGCGTCGCCATGCGGTGCCGGCCTACCGCATCGTCGCCACGCGTGGCCAGGCCCATGCGCAGACCTTCGAGGTCGAGGCCAGCGTGCCGGCGCTGGAGCGCAGCGCCCGCGGCGAGGGCAAGTCCCGCCGCGCCGCCGAGCAAGAGGCCGCGCAGGCCCTGCTCGACCAGTTGCTGCGCGCCGAAGGCGGCCGCGGCTGACACCCCCAGGCCACCGGCCGGCTGCGCGCCGGCCGCGGCCGCAGCACAATCCTCCCGTGGAACCCACCGCCCCTCCGTCTCCCGATGCCGGCGCAGCCGCCAGCCCGTCGCAACGCTGCGGCCTGATCGCCATCGTCGGCCGGCCCAACGTCGGCAAGTCGACGCTGATGAACGCCCTGGTCGGCCAGAAGATCAGCATCACCTCGAACAAGGCCCAGACCACGCGCCACCGCATCACCGGCGTGCGCACGGTCGACGAGGCTCAATTCGTGTTCGTCGACACGCCTGGCTTCCAGACCCGCCATGCCGCGGCGCTGAACCGCTCGCTGAACCGCGCCGTCGTCGGCACGCTGTCGGACGTCGACCTGGTGCTGTTCCTGGTCGAAGCCGGCCGGTTCGGCATCGACGACGCCAAGGTGCTGAGCCTGCTGCAGGGCGAAGGCTTGAAGCACAAGCCGGTGGTGCTGGTGGCCAACAAGCTCGACGCGGTGCAGCGCCGCGCCGACCTGCTGCCCTGGCTGAAAAGCATGCAGGACCGTCACACCTTCGCCGAGTACGTGCCGATGTCGGCCCACAAGGCGGCCGATGTCGACCGCCTGTTCGGCATCCTGAAGCCTTACCTGCCCGAGCAGGTCTGGTACTACGACCAGGAGATGTTGACCGACCGCAGCGAGAAGTTCCTGGCCAGCGAGATCATCCGCGAAAAACTCTTCCGCCTGACCGGCGACGAGCTGCCCTACACCTCGACCGTCGTGATCGACAAGTGGGAAGAAGATGGGAACCTGCGCCGCATCGCGGCGTCCATCGTCGTCGAGCGCGATGCCCACAAGGGCATGATCATCGGCGACAAGGGCGAGCGCCTGAAGCGCATCGGCAGCGAGGCGCGGCAAGAGCTCGAGCGCCTGATGGAGGCCAAGGTCTTCCTCGAGCTGTGGGTCAAGGTGCGCTCGGGCTGGGCCGACAGCGAAGAGCACCTGCGCACCTACGGCTACGAGTAGGGTCTGTCGACCCATGAATCGACTCTGCGTGGCACCCCAGAAAGGGCGCAATCTAGGCGCCAAGCGGAGCTGGGGTTGGGCCCCAGCGAGCATTGGCAACGACGAGTGCGCCCTTTCTGGGGTGCCACCCGAAGGGCCGGGGCTGCAAGGCACGCATCGCGTTGTTGCAGCCCTTGGTCGGGGTCCGGCCCCGACCGGCGGCCTGCGCCTAACGCTGCATGCCTTGCAGCCCCGGCGCATGGTCGATTCATGGGCCGGCAGACCCTAGCCGCCCGCGTGGCCCGCGCCGCCTCGGCCAGCGCAGCCTATGTGCTGCACCGCTACGACTGGAGCGAGACCAGCCTGATCCTCGACCTGTTCACGCGCGATCAGGGCCGGCTCACGGTGGTGGCCAAGGGCGCCAAGAGGCCCTATTCGCAGCTGCGGCCGGCGCTGCTGCCTTTTCAGCGGCTGCTCGTGTCCGTCAGCCGCCCATCGCGCGACGAGGCGGTCGACATCGTCACGCTGCGCAGTGCCGAATGGGCTGGCGGTGGGCCGATGCTGTCTGGCGCGGCGCTGTTTTCGGGCTTCTACCTGAACGAGCTGCTGATGAAGCTGCTCGCCCGCAACGACCCGCACGCGCTGCTGTTCGATGCCTACGCCGCCACGCTGCCGGCGCTGGCCGCCGCCGACGACACGCTGACCCCGGCCGCGCTGCGCGCCTTCGAGCTGGTGCTGCTGCGCGAAATCGGCCTGCTGCCGCAGCTCGACCAGTTCACCGCCACGTTGCGGCCGGTAGGCGCACGCGACGCCTGCCTGCTGCGGCCCGAGATCGGCATCGTCGAGGCCGGCCCGGCCGATGCGGCGCTCGGCGGCGCGCTGTTGCTGCGGCTGCAGCAGGCGCTGGACGATGGTGCGATGCCGACGCTGCAGGCCACCTGCGCCGAAGGGGCGGGCCCGCTGAAGGCCGCCCTGCGCGCCTTGCTTCACTATCATCTGGGCACGACCCGGCTGCGCACGCGCGAGGTGATGATCGACGCGCAGCAGCAGTTGCTCGACCTGCCGCGCACCGGCCCCCGCCCCGACACGCCCTGAACGCCGATGAACCCGCTGATCGCCCCCGAATCGTTTGCCCACGGCGCCGAAGGGCGCACCGCCTTGTCGGTCAACCTGAACAAGGTCGCGCTGCTGCGCAACACCCGCCACCTCGGCATCCCCAGCGTCACCCGCGCGGCCACCTTGGTGCTCGAGGCCGGTGCCGACGGCATCACGGTGCACCCCCGGCCGGACGAGCGCCACATCCGCGGCAGCGATGTGCACGAGCTGGCCGCGTTGCTCAAGGCCTGGCCGCAGGTCGAATACAACATCGAAGGCAACCCGCAGCACAACCTGATGGACTTCGTGCGCGCGGTGCGCCCGCACCAGGCCACCTTCGTGCCGGACAGCGTCGGCCAGTTCACCTCGGACCACGGCTACGACCTGCGCACCGACGCCGCCGTGCTGCGCCCGCTGATCGACGAATGCCATGCGCTGGGCGTGCGCGTCAGCCTGTTCATGGACCCGGACCCAGCGGCGATGGCGCTGGCGCGCGAGGTCGGCGCCGACCGCGTCGAGCTGTACACCGAGAGTTATGCCAGCGCCTTCGGCACGCCGCGCGAAGCCGAAGTGCGCACCCGGTTTGCCGACGCTGCGCGCGCCGCGTTGGCGGCCGGCCTGGGCGTCAACGCCGGCCACGACCTCAACCGCGACAACCTGACCGCCTTCCTGCGCGAGGTGCCCGGCGTCAGCGAAGTCTCGATCGGCCACGCGCTGATCGCCGACGCGCTGGAGCTGGGCTACACCGAGACGATCCGCGGCTACCGGAAGGCCATCCACGCGGCGGGCCAGCGCTGACATGATTTTCGGCATTGGCACCGACGTCTGCGACCTGCGCCGCATCGCCGCCACACTCGAGCGCCGTGGCGACCGCTTTGCCGAGAAGGTGCTGGGGCCGACCGAGCTGAAGGTCTTCCAGCACCGCCGGGCGAAGGTCGAGGCGCGCGGCCTGGCCTACCTGGGCACGCGTTTCTCGGCGAAAGAGGCTTTCTCGAAGGCCATCGGTGTCGGCCTGCACATGCCGATGACCTGGCGCGCCTGCGAGATCCTGAACCGGCCGAGCGGCCAGCCCTACCTGCAGCTGCACGGCGAACTCGCCGAGTGGTTCGACGCGCGCCAGCTGCGCGCCCAAGTGACCCTGAGCGACGAGAGTGACTATGCGGTCAGCTTCGTCGTTGTTGAAACAGACACCCCATGAGAAGAACAACTGCATCGAACACCGCAGGCGCCCGAGCGCCCGGCCGCCCGAAGCCGGGCGCCATCCCCTCGGGGGATCGCACGCGGTACTCCGTGGGCGAGGGGCCCCATCACGCCCCCATCGTCCTTGATATCGCTGGCCCGCAACTCGACAAGCAAGACCGCCGCCGCCTGGCGCACCCGCTGACCGGCGGCCTGATATTCTTCGCCCGCCACTTTGAGAGCCGGGCGCAGTTGACCGCGCTGGTCGCCGAGGCCAAGGCGATCCGGCCCGACCTGCTGGTCTGCGTCGACCACGAAGGCGGCCGCGTGCAGCGCTTCAAGACCGACGGCTTCACCCACCTGCCGCCGATGCGGCGCCTGGGCGAGCTGTGGATGAAGGACGCGATGCAAGCCACCGACGCCGCCAGCGCCGCGGGCTATGTGCTGGCCGCCGAGCTGCGCGCCTGCGGCGTCGACCTGAGCTTCACGCCGGTGCTCGACCTGGACCACGGCCACAGCGTGATCATCGGCGACCGCGCCTTCCACCGCGATGCACGGGTGGCCACGCTGCTGGCCAAGAGCCTGACGCACGGTCTGCTGCGGGCCGGCATGGCGCACTGCGGCAAGCACTTCCCCGGCCATGGCTATGTCGAGGCCGACAGCCACATCGCTGCGCCGGTCGACAAGCGCTCGCGCAAGGCGATCCTGGGCGACGACGCCAAGCCCTACGAATGGCTCAGCAGCACGCTCACCAGCGTGATGCCGGCGCACGTGACCTACCCGAAGGTCGACAGCCGGCCGGCGGGCTTCTCCAAGGTCTGGCTGCAAGACATCCTGCGCGGCCAGTTCGGCTTCACCGGCGCGGTCTTCAGCGACGACCTCAGCATGGAAGGCGCCCGCGTCATCGACGGCCGCGCGGTCAGCGCCGCCGATGCGGCGGTCGAGGCGCTGAACGCCGGCTGCGACCTGGTGCTGCTGTGCAACCAGAGCAAGGTCGACGGTGGCGCACCGGTCGACGCCTTGCTCGACGGCCTGGCCGATGCGCTCGTGAAGGGCCGCTGGCGGGCCGATGCCGACAGCGAGGCCCGCCGCATCGCGCTGCTGCCGCAGACCGACCCGCTGCCGTGGGACGAGTTGATGCACCACGCCGCCTACCAGCGCGCGCTGGAACTGCTGGCCTTCTGACCCGGCGATGGCGCCCAAGCCCGACTCGTCGGCCGAACGCCGGCGCCTGCAGATGGCCGACATCGCGCGCCTGGCCGGCGTGTCGATGTCCACCGTGTCGCGGGCGCTGAACGGCAGCACGCTGGTCAACGAAGGGACGCGGCGCCGCATCGGCGAGCTGGCGCGATCGCTCAACTACACGATCAACGAGAGCGCCAAGAACCTGCGCCTGCAGCGCAACCAGACGATCGCGGTGGTGGTGCCTTACGACGCGCAGTCGCGCCAGCACATCTCCGACCCGTTCTTCCTGTCGATGGTCGGCAGCCTGGCCGATGCGTTGACCGACCGTGGCTACGACATGCTGCTGTCGCGGGTCGATGCCGAGGCGCTGGACTCGGTCTCGTCGCTGTACGACGTCGGCCGCGCGATCGGCATCGTGCTGATCGGCCAATGGCGGCACCACGACCAGCTCAATGCGCTGGCCGCGCGCGGCGTGCCGGTGGTCGTCTGGGGTGGCCAGCTGCCGCAGCAGCTGTACTGCACGGTCGGCGGCGACAACCTGCTCGGCGGGCGCCTGGCCACCCAGCACCTGCTCGCGCAGGGGCGGCGCCGCATCGCCTTTCTGGGCGATGCGCAGTTGCCCGAAGTGGCCTTGCGGCTGGCCGGCCATCGGCAAGCCCTGGCCGATGCGGGCGTGTCGTTCGACGACGCGCTCGTGCACAAGGTGCCGTTCGAAGAGCAGGGCGCCGAGCGGGCGATCGATGCGCTGCTGCAGGCCGGCGCAGCCCGCTTCGATGCAGTCTTTGCCTGCAGCGACCTGATCGCGATCCTCGCGATGCGTGCGCTGCGGCGCGCCGGCCGGCGCGTGCCCGACGACGTGGCCGTGATCGGCTACGACAACATCGCGCTGGCGGCCTATGCCGACCCGCCGTTGAGCACCATCCACCAACCCGTTTCGCAGGCCGGCGTCGAGCTGGTCGATGCGCTGACGCGGTTGATCGGCGGCGAGGCGCAGCCGCCGCGGCTGCTGCCAGTCGAGTTGGTGGTGCGGCACAGCAGCGTCGTCGAACCACCGCAGCGCTGAGTCGGGTGGCGGCATTGGCCGCCTGCAATTGACAATCGATTGCAAATACCGCGTTGTGATCGACATCTCCTGTTTGATTTAAATTCATCCGTATTGGTGTTTCCACCAAATTGCAATCGATTGCAATGATCGCGACACTGCACGCCATCCCACCCGCACGGCGTGCTTGGCGCGCGTGATCGGGCGGGACCGGAGACAACGGCGCGGGCCCACTGGCCCACGCCGCGCCGTACACCAACTCGACTGGAGCGATCCGATGCCCACCCCCTTGCGCCGCCTGCCGCACCGCCACCCCTTGGCGCTCGCCGTTTCATGGGCCTTGCTGCCCACCACCGTCGCCTGGGCGCAGGCGGCGCCGTCCACGGTGCCGGCCGCGGTCGCCGCGTCTGCCGCGCCTGCCGATGCGGCACCGGCGCCCGCCGAGACCACGCCGGACGCCGGCCTCGACCTTGGCCGCATCGTCGTCACCGGTGCCACCACCGCCCGCAGCAAGATGAAGCAAAGCGTCTCCGTCAGCACGGTCGACAGCGAGCAGGTGCAGAACTCCACCGCCGCCAGCGCGGTCGAGGTGTTGCGCGCTGTGCCGGGCTTGCGTGCCGAGTCGTCCGGCGGTGAGGGCAACGCCAACCTGGGCGTGCGCGGCTTGCCGATGTCCGATGGCGGCGGGCGCTATGTGCAGTTGCAGGAAGACGGCCTGCCCGTGCTGCTGGTCGGCGACGTGTCGTTCGCCACCGCCGACCAGTTCGTGCGCGCCGACTACACGCTCGACTCGATCGACGTGGTGCGCGGTGGCTCCGCATCGACCCTGTCGACCAACTCGCCCGGCGCGATCGTCAACTTCATCGGCAAGACCGGCAAGGTGCCCGGCGGCGCCGTCGGCATGAGCCTGGGCCTGGACCACCGCCAGCAGCGCATCGACTTCCAGCACGGCGGCAAGCTCGGCGACAAGCTGTACTACCAGTTCGGTGGCTTCTACCGCCTGGGTGAAGGCACGCGCCACACCGATGTCACGACCGAAAACGGCGGCCAGTTCCGCGCCAGCCTGACCAAGGAGCTCGACGATCGCGGCAGCTACGTGCGCGTCTCGCTCAAGCAGCTGAAAGACAACACGCCCACCTACCTGCCGGTGCCGGTGCAACTGGACGGCAACACGATCAAGCAGCTGCCCGGCATCGACCCGCGCAATGCCTTCTTCATCAACAGCCACTTCCCGACCGACGTGGTCGTCGGTGCCGACGGCCACAGCGTCACCACCCACCCCGGTGACGGCCTCGGCGTGAACGTGTCGGCCTTCGGCGTCGAAACCCAGCTCAAGCCCGGCGATGGCTGGACCGTGACCGACCGCTTCCGCAAGAGCGTGATCAACGGCCGCTTCATCGGCCTGTTCCCGGCCGGCAGCCAGCCGGCCGACTACACCGGCAGCACGCCGGTCTTCTCGGCCCACATCTTCAACACCTCGCTCGACGACATGGGCAACGTCTTCAACGACCTGCGGGTGCAAAAAGAGCTGAAGCTCGGCGACGAGCACCGGCTCACGCTGACCGGCGGCCTGTTCAGCGGCATCCAGAACGTGGCCCAGACCTGGTACTGGAACCGCTACAACGTCGGCCTGACCGGCGACGGCGCCGCGCTGTACGACAACGCCGGCAACCCCAGCACCGAGCCGGTGGGCGACGCCACCACCACCTGGGGCGGCTGCTGCTTCCGCTCGATCGACGTGCGCCTGACGGCCGTGGCGCCGTACGCCGCGTTGACGTGGGAGCGGGGGCCGCTGAGCCTCGACGCCAGCGTGCGCCAGGACCGCCAGCGCGGCACCGGCTCGCAACGCTTCGGCGACGCAGCATCCGGTGGCAGTTGGAACCCCGACCGCACGACGGCCGTGCACTACACGGCCGATGCCACCTCGTACTCGGTGGGCGGCAACTACGAGTTCGGCAAGAGCCTGGCCGCCTTCACGCGCTTCAGCCACGGCGCGTCGTGGAAGTCGCCGGACCGGGTGATCTGGGACGAGCGTGTCGCCACCGGCGTCGACCCCTATCCCGTCAACGAGGTCGACCAGTTCGAAGGCGGCATCAAGTTCCGCCAGAGCGGCCTGAACGCCTTCGTCACCCTGTTCAATGCCCGCACCAAGGAAGGCGCGGGCTTCGAGGTCACGACCCAGACCGTCAAGAAGGACTCGTACACCTCGCAGGGCCTGGAGGCCGAGCTGGCCTGGCGCCTGGGCGATTTCAAGGTCGCGGGCGGTGCCACCTGGACCCATGCCGAAATCGACTCGGGCCCGAACAAGGGCCACACGCCGCGTCGGCAGGCCGACTGGGTCTACCAGATCAGCCCGTCGTACAGCTTCGGTTCGCTGGAAGTGGGGGGCGCGATCATCGGCACGACCAAGAGCTACGCGCAGAACGACAACCAGGTCGTGTTGCCCGGCTTCTCGGTGGTGAACCTGTTCGCGAACTACGAGTTGACGCCCGAGCTGCTGCTCTCCGCCGGTGTCAACAACGTGTTCGACCAGCTCGGCTACACCGAGGCCGAGGGCCAGAACAACCTGGGCAACAACCCGCTGTACATCGCCCGCGCCGTCAACGGGCGCAGCGCGAAGTTGTCGCTGCGGTACACGTTCTGAACCCCTTGAGCGCTACCGTCGCACCATGAGCAGCCCGCCGCCAAGACTGGGTTTTGCGCAGATCGTGAACATGAATGTCGGCTTCTTCGGCATCCAGTTCAGCTTCGGTCTGCAGCAAGCCAACATGAGCCCGATCTACCGCACGCTGGGGGCGGACGAGGCCAGCCTGCCGCTGCTGTGGCTGGCGGGGCCGATGACCGGCCTGCTGGTGCAACCCATCATCGGTGCGATGAGCGACCGCACGGTGTCGCGCTGGGGGCGGCGCACGCCGTACTTTCTGATCGGCGCGATCCTGTGCAGCCTGGGCCTGCTGGCGATGCCGTTCAGCCCGGGGTTGTGGTTCGCGGCGGGGCTGCTGTGGATTCTCGACGCCGCCAACAACGTGACGATGGAGCCCTACCGGGCCTATGTCAGCGACCGCCTGCCGCGTGAGCAGCATGCGCTGGGCTTCCTGACGCAAAGTGCCTTCACCGGCCTGGCGCAAACGCTCGCCTACCTGAGCCCGTCGCTGCTGGTCTGGTGGGGGCTGGACCGTGACGCGACGATGGGCAGCCAGATCCCGCTGTCCACTGTTGCCGCGTTCCTGATCGGCGCGTTACTGTCGATCACCACGGTTTACTGGTCTGTGCGCCGCGTGCCCGAGCTGCCGCTGGGCGAGGCCGAGCTGCGCGCGATGCAAGCCAAGCCGCGCGGCGTGATGGCCACGCTGCGCGAGATCGTCGATGCACTGCGCGCCATGCCGCCGACGATGCGGCGGCTGTGGTGGATGAAGCTGTTCCAGTGGTACGGGATGATGTGCTACTGGATCTACATCGTGCCGTCGCTGGCCAAGACGATGTTCGCCACCGCCGATGCGGCATCGCCTGGCTTTCGCGAGGCGAGCCTGCTGAACGGTCAGATCGGCGGCTTCTACAACGCGGTGGCCTTTGTGGCGGCGTTCGCGCTGGTGCCGTTCACGCGCCGCTTCGGCGCCCATGTGATGCACGCGGTCTGCCTCGTGGCCGCCGGCATTGGCATGTGGGCCCTGCCGTCGATCCACGACAAGGCCTGGCTCTTCCTGCCGATGGTCGGCATCGGCTTGGCCTGGGCCAGCATCATGGGCAACCCCTACGTGCTGCTTGCCGGCAGCATCCCGCCCGAGCGGGCCGGGGTCTACATGGGCATTTTCAACATGTTCATCGTGATCCCGATGCTGCTGCAGATGCTGACGCTACCGCTGTACTACCAAGCGTGGCTCGGCGGCCAACCCGACAACGTCGTTCGCCTGGCCGGCGTGCTGCTGCTGGCGGCGGCCGTCGCCGTGCTGCGTGTCCCGACCTCCCGACACCCTTCATGAAAAACCAGGTTCAACTCATCACCTACGTCGACCGCCTGGGCGGCGGTAGCTTGCGCGACCTGCGCGCACTGCTCGCAGGGGCCGATGCACCGCTGGCTGGGCTCTTCGGCGGCGTGCACCTGCTGCCGTTCTTCCACCGCATCGACGGTGCCGACGCCGGCTTCGACCCGATCGACCACACGCGGGTCGACGAGCGGCTGGGCGACTGGGCTGACGTGCGTGCGCTGGCCGAGGACATCGACGTGATGGCCGACGTCATCGTCAACCACATGTCGACCGAGTCACCGCAGTTTCGCGACTGGCTCGAGCGCGGTGACGCATCGCCGCATGCCGGCCTGTTCCTGACCCTCGGCACGGTGTTCCCGCAGGGCGCCACCGAACAAGACCTGCTGGCCATCTACCGGCCGCGCCCGGGCCTGCCGTTCACGACCACCACGTTGCAGGGCGGTGAACGCAAGGTGCTGTGGACGACCTTCACGCCGCAGCAGGTCGACATCGATGTGCGACACCCGCTGGGCCAGGCCTACCTCGACGGCATCCTGCGCACGCTGGCCGACGCGAAGGTCAGCATGGTGCGGCTGGATGCGGTCGGCTACGCGATCAAGCGCGCCGGCCAGAGCTGCTTCATGACGCCCGAGACCTTCGGCTTCATCGCCGAGTTCGCGGCGATGGCCAAGGCGCAGGGCATCGAGGTGCTGGTCGAGATCCACGCCTACCACCAGCGGCAGATCGAGATCGCCCGCGCGGTCGACTGGGTCTACGACTTTGCGCTGCCGCCGCTGGTGCTGCACGCGTTCGCGTTCCACACCGCCGAGCCGCTCAAGCGTTGGATCGGCATGCGCCCGCACAACGCGCTGACCGTGCTGGACACGCACGACGGCATCGGCATCATCGACATCGGTGCCGACGCAGCCGACCGCACCGGCCACCCCGGCCTGGTGCCCGATGCCGAGCTGGACCAGCTGGTCGAGCGCATCCACCACAACAGCCGTGGCCACAGCCGGCGCGCCACCGGGGCGGCCGCCTCGAACCTCGACCTGTACCAGGTCAACTGCAGCTTCTACGACGCGATGGCGCGCGACGACCGGGCCTACCTGCTGGCGCGCGCGATCCAGTTCTTTCTGCCCGGTGTGCCGCAGGTCTACTACGTGGGTTTGCTGGCGGGCGAGAACGACATGGCGCTGCTCAGCCGCACGGGCGTCGGCCGCGACATCAACCGCAGCCACTACAGCCGCCAAGACATCGATCGCGCGCTGGCCCGGCCGGTGGTGCAACGCCTCGTCGAGCTGATCCGGCTGCGCAACCGGCACCCGGCGTTCAACGGCGAATTCGAGCTGATCACCAGCGACGCCGACACGCTGGCGATGCGCTGGCACGCCGGCGAAGACGAGGTCAGCCTGGAGGTGAACTTTCGCACCCTCGCGCATCGCCTGGCGGGCCGCACCGGCGGCGTCGGCTTCGAGTGGCACTTCGACGAAGCGCCGGCCATGGCCGCTGAAGGCTAACTTCTCAGTTCAGAGAATGCCAGGTCCAGCGTGCCCTGGCAGACCGGCCAGACGGCGCCGCGCACCAGCAGCGCACCATCGTGGCGGCACTGCACGTCGATGCGGCTGGGCCGGCCGGTGAAGCGGCCCTGCGCCAGTTCGATCGGCGTGTCGAGCTCGGCCAGGCCCTCGGCGAACAGGTAGGCCGCGGCGGGGCCGGCGGCGCTGCCGGTGGCCACGTCTTCGACCCGGCCGAGGTTGTCCCAGGTTCGCAGCTCGCGGTTCGCCGCATCGAGCACGAAGACGAACTTGGCGCCCAGCGTGGCGAGCTTGGCCTCGAGGTCGGGGCCCTGGATTGCCGTGCGGGCCAGGGCGTCGGGCCGCACCGGGACGACCAGGTAGGGCAGGCCGGTGGAGACCACCCGTGCCGGCAGGCCCGGCGCCAGGTCGGCCGGGGCGAGGCTCAGCTGCGCCAGGATGGGGGCCAGCGCGTTCTCGGGCACCGCCGGCCCCAGGCTCGCCTGGCCCTGGTTCATCTCGGCCAGCCAGTGGCCGGCGCGCCGCTCGGTGCGCACGGCGACCGGCCCGTGGGCCAGCTGCAGTGTGCACGCGTACGAAGGCGCATCAGGCGCGAGGGCCCGGTGCAGCACGGCCGCGGCGCCCAGCACCGGGTGGCCGGCGAAAGGCAGTTCCTCTTCTACCGTGAAGACGCGGGCGATGGCGCCGTCGGGCCCGATGCGGGACAGGAAGATCGACTCGAACTGCCGCATCTCCTGCGTGATTCGCTGCATCGCGGCAGCGGACCAGCCGTCGGTGTCGAGGAAGACCGCGAGCCCATTGCCACTCAGCGGCCCGGCGGCGAAGACATCGACGTGAAAGTACGACGGGCCCGCCATGTGGTGGCTCAGCGCTTGAAGCGCCCGTCTTCACCCACGATCGACAGGTCGGCGTAGTCCAGGCCGCTGTGGTCGGTCGGGCTGTAGCTCAGCTCCAGGCCACCCAGGTCGACGCGCTTGAAGCCTTCGAGCGCGGCGCGCAACCGCTCGCGGGTGATGTTCGGCGCCGCGCGGCGCAGCCCTTCGACCAGCACCTTGGCCGCGGCGTAGCCTTCGAGCATGGCCGGCGTCACCTCGCCGATGCCGGCCGCCTTGCCGTACTCGAGCGCTTCCTTGACGATCGGCGCCGACAGCGAACGCTCGTACGGGAAGACCTGGCTCACCACGGTGCCGCGGGCGTTGTCGCCGAGCGACTTGACGAAGCCGGCCGACGCGTTGTTCGACAAGGTGACCACCTGGGCGCGCGAGCCGGCGCTGCGCAGCAGCTTCACGCCGTCGGCCACCATGTTGCCCGAGCCGATGAACAGCACCGCCTGGGCGTCCGACTTGACCAGCTTCGGGATGATCGGCGCCATGTCCGGCTTGGTGCGGTCGAACTTCTCGTGCACCACCGGCTGCTTGCCGACACCGGCAAAGCCGGCCAGCGCGCCCGTCGCCGCATCGGCGCCGAACGAGTCGTCGACCTGCACCAGCGCGATGCGGTCCATGCCGATCAGGCTCAGGTGGCGCACGGCGCGTTCGGCTTCGCGCTGGTAGGTGGCGCGCACATTGAACAGCCACGGGTTGACCGGGTTGTGCAGCGCCATCGCGCCGGTCGACGGGCCGATCAGCGGCACATGGTGCTGCAGCAGCAGCGGCATCACCGCCTGGGTGTGCGGCGTGCCGCGGGTCAGAAACAGCGCGACCACGCCCTGGTCGATCAGCTTCTTGGCGTTCTCGGCCGCCAGTGCCGGGTCGAACTTGTCGTCGAGCGCGATCAGCTCGATGTGCTGGCCGGCCACGCCGCCGGCCTTGTTGACGGCGTCCAGGTAGAGCTTGGCACCGTCGCTCACCTCCTTCACGCCGGCGGCCACCGGGCCGCTGAAGCCGGCCGTCTGGCCGATCTTGATCTGGGCCAGGGCCGGGACCGCGGCCCCCACAAAAGCCACAACGCAAGCCGCACGGCCCGCCCAACGAATCCACGAACTCATCGATGACTCCCGCAAAGGAAGGGAAATTGATTC
The DNA here is from genome assembly GCF_041914305.1 of Ideonella sp. Classification (NCBI taxonomy): domain Bacteria; kingdom Pseudomonadati; phylum Pseudomonadota; class Betaproteobacteria; order Burkholderiales; family Sphaerotilaceae; genus Ideonella; species Ideonella sp. Next base: position 105,574 of record NZ_JAYSDQ010000022.1, on the reverse strand, counting down.
TGTGAATAGCCAGTGATGGCCATCTTGTGGCTGCTACGCACTAACGCCCTCTGATTGAGACGTTTTGCACGTTTCCCCCCGCGGCAGCGGGGGCCTATTCTGCATGCCAACATAGCGGGTTCGACCCTTGCCCACGATCACCCGTAGCCCCATGTCCTCCGGAACCATCCACATCCGCGGTGCGCGCCAGCACAACCTGAAGAATCTGGACCTGGACATCCGCACCGGCGAGATGACCGTGGTCACCGGGCCGTCCGGCTCGGGCAAGTCCAGCCTCGTGTTCGACACGCTCTACGCCGAGGGCCAGCGCCGCTACGTGGAAACGTTCTCGGCCTACGCCCGCCAGTTTCTCGACCGGATGGACCGCCCGGCGGTCGACAAGGTCGACGGCGTGCCGCCGGCGATCGCGATCGACCAGACCAACCCGGTGCGCACCAGCCGCTCGACCGTCGGCACGATGACCGAGCTGAACGACCACCTGAAGCTGTTGTTCGCGCGTGCCTCCGAGTTGTTCGACAAGCAGACGGCGCTGCGGGTGCGACACGACACGCCCGAGACCATCCATGCCGACCTGCAGGCGCGTGCCGCCGCGGCCGGCGACCCGCGACTGGTGGTGACCTTTCCGGTCGAGCTGCCGGCGAACACGAGCGCCGAAGAGGTCGAGCAGTGGCTGGCAGCCAGCGGCTTCACCCGCGTGCAGGCCGAGCGCGTGGTGGGCGAAAGAAAGCTGCTCGACGTCGTCGCCGACCGCTTCCGCTTCAGCAGCGCCGAGCGTGTGCGCGTGATGGAGGCGATCGAGCTGGGCCTGAAGCGCGGCGCGGGGCGCCTGTCGGTCTATGCCTTGAAAGAGGAGGGTGAGCCCGATCACTGGCGCTACTCCACCGGCCTGCACTGCCCCGAGAGCGACCTGCGCTACGGCGATCCGCAGCCGGCGCTGTTCTCGTTCAACTCGGCCTATGGCGCCTGCGACACCTGCCGCGGTTTCGGTCGCGTGATCGGCGTGGACTTCGGCCTGGTGATCCCCGACGAGCGCAAGACGCTGCGCTCGGGCGCGATCAAGCCGCTGCAGACACCGGCCTGGAAAGAGTGCCAGGACGACCTGATGAAGTACGCCGGCGAGGCCGGCATCCCGCGCGACACCGCCTGGGCCCAGCTCAGCGCCGCGCAACGCGACTGGGTCATCGAAGGCTCGCCGCACTGGAACGGCAACTGGAACAAGCAGTGGTACGGCGTGCGCCGTTTCTTCGAGTACCTCGAGAGCAAGGCCTACAAGATGCACATCCGCGTGCTCTTGTCGAAGTACCGCAGCTACACGCCGTGCACCGTGTGCGGCGGCGCGCGCCTGAAGCTCGAATCGCTGCTGTGGCGTCTCGGCGGCAAGAAAGAGGCCGATGGTGTGCTCGCGCCGTCAAAGCGCTTCATGCCGGTCGGCACCGGCTGGTCGCGTGCGCAGCTCGAAGCGCTGCCCGGCCTGTGCCTGCACGACATGATGCTGCTGCCGATCACGCGGCTGCGCACCTTCTTCGACCAGCTGACCTTGCCCGATGCACTGCGCGACGAGGCCTTGAAGCTGCTGCTGGACGAGGTGCGCACCCGCATCAAGTACCTCTGCGATGTCGGCTTGGGTTACCTGACGCTCGATCGCCAAAGCCGCACGCTCAGCGGCGGCGAGGTGCAGCGCATCAACCTCACCACCGCGCTCGGCACCTCGCTCGTCAACACGATGTTCGTGCTCGACGAGCCCAGCATCGGCCTGCATCCGCGCGACATGAACCGCATCGTCGAGGCGATGCACCGGCTGCGCGACGCCGGCAACACGCTGGTCGTCGTCGAGCACGACCCCGCGGTGATGCTGGCTGCCGACCGGCTGATCGACATGGGCCCCGGCCCGGGTGAGCGTGGCGGCCAGATCGTCTTCGACGGCACGCCCGACCAGGCCCGCCATGCCGACACGCTGACCGGCGCCTACCTCGGCGCGAAGAAGACGGTGGGCATGGGCTTCAAGCGTTTCGTCGACGAGAGCACGCCGCGTCTGCTGCTCGAAGGCGTGCGCGAGCACAACCTGAAGAACGTCCACGTCGAGTTCCCGCTGCAGCGGCTGGTGGTCGTCACCGGCGTCTCGGGCTCGGGCAAGTCGACGCTGGTGCAGGACGTGCTGGTGCCGGCACTGTCGCGCCATTTCGGCCAGGCCACCGAGGCACCCGGTGAGTTCGATCGCCTGCTCGGCATGGACCACCTGGCCGGCGCGGTGTTCGTCGACCAGAGCCCGATCGGCAAGACCGCGCGCTCCAACCCGGCCAGCTACGTGGGCGCGTTCGACGAGATCCGCAAGCTCTTTGCCGTCGCCCCGCTGGCGCAGGAGCGCAGCTACACCGCCGGCATGTTCAGCTTCAACGCCGGCGATGGCCGCTGCGCGACCTGCGGTGGCTCGGGCTTCGAGCACGTCGAGATGCAGTTCCTGAGCGATGTGTACCTGCGCTGCCCGGACTGTGACGGCCGCCGCTACCGCGCCGAGATCCTCGATGTGAAGATCATCCGCGGCGACCGGCAGCTGAGCATCGCCGACACGCTGGAGCTGACCGTCAGCGAGGCCGTGCACCTGTTCGCCAACGACCGCGAGGTCGTGCGCACGCTGCAGCCCATCGTCGACGTGGGCCTGGACTATGTGCGCCTGGGCCAACCGGTGCCCACGCTGTCGGGCGGCGAAGCGCAGCGGCTCAAGCTCGCGGGCCACCTGGCCGAAGCGGCGGCCGGTTCGCGCCAGGCGGTGGCCAAGAAAGGCCAGCTCTTCATCTTCGACGAGCCCACCACCGGCCTGCACTTCGACGACATCGCCAAGCTGATGCGCGCCCTGCGCAAGCTGCTCGACGCTGGCCACTCGCTGCTGGTGATCGAGCACAACCTCGACGTGATCCGCGCGGCCGACTGGTTGATCGACCTCGGCCCCGAAGGCGGCGACGCCGGTGGCGAGGTGGTGGCCACCGGCACGCCGGAAGACCTGCGCGCCCATGCCAGCTCGCACACCGGCAGGGCGCTGCGCGACTACGACGGCGCGCTCGGCGTGAGCGAGAAGATGCACCCCGAGGGCGCCTACCTCGGCCGCAAGATCCGCGAGCGGCGCGAGGAAGACGACGCGATCCGCATCGTCAATGCGCGCGAGCACAACCTGAAGTCGATGTCGGTCGACATCCCGCGCGGCAAGTTCAGCGTGGTCACCGGCGTGTCGGGCTCGGGCAAGTCGACGCTGGCCTTCGACATCCTGTTCAACGAAGGCCAACGGCGTTACCTCGAATCACTCAACGCCTATGCCCGCAGCATCGTGCAGCCGGCCGGCCGGCCCGAGGTCGACGCGGTGTGGGGCATTCCGCCGACGGTGGCGATCGAGCAGCGACTGTCGCGCGGTGGCCGCAAGAGCACCGTCGCGACCACCACCGAGGTCTGGCATTTCCTGCGCCTGCTGTGGGTCAAGCTCGGCCTGCAGCACTGCGTGAAAGACGGCGCGCCGGTGATGCCGCAAAGCGCCGAGAGCATCGCCGCGCAGCTGCTGCGAGACCATGCCGGCCAGCATGTGGGCCTGCTCGCGCCGCTGGTCGTCAACCGCAAGGGCGTCTACACCGATCTCGCCAAATGGGCCAAGGCGCGTGGCCACACGCACCTGCGCGTCGATGGTGAGTTCCTGCCGGTCGACCCGTGGCCCCGGCTCGACCGCTTCAAGGAACACACGCTCGAGCTGCCGGTCGGCGACCTGATCGTGCGCAAGGACAACGAGGCCGAGCTGCGCAGCCTGCTGTCGCAGGCGCTGGAGATCGGCAAGGGCGTGCTGCACCTGCTGCACCCGCTCGACGGCCTGGCCGGCACGATGGCCGCCGGCGGCAGCACCGCACGCATCGGCCAGGTCACGGTCTTCTCGACCAAGCGCGCCTGCCCCGTCTGCGGCACCAGCTACCCCGAGCTGGACCCGCGCATGTTCAGCTACAACAGCAAGCATGGCTGGTGCACCAGTTGCGTGGGCACCGGGCTGACGTTGACGCGTGAACAGCGCAAGGCCTTCGACGACACTCAGCGCGACGACGACAACAAAGGCCGCGAGCAGAGCTTTCCGAGCGAGGAGCCCGAGGTCGAAGGCGTGGCCGGCGAACCCTGCCCGGACTGCGACGGCGCGCGGCTGAACCCCAGCTCACGCGCGGTGACCTTCTCGTCGCTCGGCATCCACGAGGTGGCGCAATGGTCGGTGCGCGACACGCGCGCCTGGGTCGACGCGCTGCAGCTGGCCGGCCGCGAAGCCGGCATTGCGCGCGACGTGATCACCGAGATCCGCAACCGGCTCGAGTTTCTCGAAGAGGTGGGCCTGGGCTACCTGACGCTGGACCGCGCCGCGCCCACCCTGTCGGGCGGCGAGGCGCAGCGCATCCGCCTGGCCGCGCAGCTGGGCAGCAACCTGCAGGGCGTCTGCTATGTGCTCGACGAGCCGACCATCGGCCTGCACCCGCGCGACAACGGCATCTTGCTGAACGCGCTGCACAAGCTGGGCGACAAGGGCAACACGCTGGTCGTCGTCGAGCATGACGAAGACACGATCCGACGCGCCGACCACATCATCGACATCGGCCCCGGTGCCGGCAAACGTGGCGGCCGGTTGATCGCCGAGGGCACCGCGACCGATCTGGCTGCGAACCCCGATTCACTGACCGGCCGTTTCCTGGCCACACCGCTGAAGCACCCGCTGCTCGAGCGGCGCACGGTCACCGCCACCACGCCGATGCTGGAGCTGCGCGGCGCCAATCTGCACAACCTGCAGCAGGTCGACGTCGACATCCCGTTGCAGCGCCTGGTGGCGGTGACCGGCGTGTCGGGCTCGGGCAAGAGCACGCTGGCGCGCGATGTGCTGCTGGCCAACGTGGCCACCGCGGTGGCGGCCAAAGGCCGCGGGGCGCCGCGTGAGTTCACCCTCACGGGTTGTGCGTCGCTCGGCGGTTGGGGCGCGATCGACCGCGTGCTCGAAGTCGACCAGACGCCGATCGGCAAGACCCCGCGCTCGTGCCCGGCCACCTACATCGGCTTCTGGGACCAGATCCGCAAACTCTTCACCGAAACGCTGGAGGCCAAGGCCCGCGGGTATGCCGCTGCGCGCTTCTCGTTCAACACCGGCCAGGGCCGGTGCCCGGGCTGCGAAGGGCAGGGCATGCGCACGATCGAGATGAGCTTCCTGCCGGACGTGAAAGTGCCGTGCGACGTCTGCCACGGCCAGCGCTTCAACCCCGAGACGCTGGCGGTGAGCTGGCGCGGCAAGAGCATCGGCGACGTGCTGGCGATGGAGGTCGACGAAGCGGTCGACTTCTTCGCCAGCATGCCCGGCATCGCGCACCCGCTGCAGCTGCTGAAAGACGTGGGCCTGGGCTACCTGACGCTGGGCCAGCCGTCACCGACGCTGTCCGGCGGCGAAGCGCAGCGCATCAAGCTGGTGACCGAGCTGAGCAAGGTCCGCGACGACGTCACACGCCGGGGCCAGAAGCCGCCGCACACGCTGTATGTGCTCGACGAGCCGACGGTCGGCCTGCACATGGCCGACGTCGAGAAGCTGATCCACGTGCTGCACCGCCTGGTGCTCGGCGGCCACTCGGTCGTCGTGATCGAGCACGACCTCGACGTGATCGCCGAAGCCGACTGGGTGGTCGACCTCGGCCCCGAAGGCGGTGCCGCCGGTGGCCGCGTGGTCTGCGCCGGCACGCCGGAGCAGGTGGTCCAGGCCGGCACGCACACGGGCGTGGCATTGAAGCCGGTTCTGGCCCGCTGAGTTCGCCCTCGCCGCAGGCGTAAGCCTTGGTGACGGGCGTGCACGCGGTGTCGCGGCCGGGCGTTGAAGCGAAGAGGAGGCCACGATGAAATCTGTGACTGAGCGGCGCATGCCGCGTTGCGCCCTGCCGATGCTGCTGGCGACCATCGGTTGGGTGGGCCAGCCGGCGGCAGCCGCCGAACCCCCAGGTCCGTCGCCCAAAGCGCGGGCCGTACTCTGCGCTGCCGCCAAGGCACAGCAAGCCAGCTACTTCGACCTCTGGCAACGCGAGTTCCAGCGCCGCAACAAGATCAGCGCCGCCGAGATGGCCGAGCGGGTGCAGCCGGACACGCAGGAGATCTTCTGCGGCTGGGTCGATGGGCTGGCCTGGCGTGTCGACTACACGGTGAGCTTCGGCTGGGCGCGTGTGCGCACCCACGACGAGCTGGTGTTGACGCTGTACAGCTCGACCGACGCCTATCGCCAGCACTCGCTGCCGCGCGATCGGCTGTGGCAGCCGGCCGACATCGTGCGGGCGCTCGATGCCGAGGTGTCCCTGGCGCATATCCAGGCGCTCGATCTGGCGGCCCCGCCGGTGTTTGCCGATGAGGCCCAGGCACGGGCGCAACTGACCCAGCAACTGGGCGGCCTGACACCACAGCGCAGCGAGTTTCGGCTGTTGCCGAAGAACTGCACCAAGCCGTGCACGCCCGGCCACCCCACGCTGCTGGGGCACGCGGTGGTCGACGAGGCTCGCAACCAATGCCGCAGTGCCGAGATCGACCTGCTGACCGGTCAGGGGAGCGTGCGCGACGACCCATGCCGGATCAGCTGACGCGTTAGGGCCTGTTCACGCTACGGATGCCCGTTCCCAAAGGGTTGCCACCAGAACAGCCGACGGCGGCGTTGCAAAGCCTCGCCGGGGCCGCACCCCGGCTTCGTTTTGCGCCTTGCGCTCGACTTGTTCTGGTGGCAACGCATCGGGCTTCCGCAGTGAGATCAGGCCCTAGTTCGCGGCCAAGCCCACGGCTGTGGTCGGCAGGCCTTCGAGCATCGGGCGCGGGCCCAGGCTGCCGTCGTGCCGCACATGGAAGGCCGACAGCGTGTAGGTGCGGCCGTTGCGCACATACAGGTGCTTGCCGTCGGGCGAGACGGCCACGTCGGCCGGTGACGAGCCGGTGCCGGTCATGCCGGCGGTGGCGTTGGCCAGCGTGATCGTGCCGTCCGCGGCCACGCGGTAGCTGCTGACCGTGCTGCTGCCGGCGTTGGTGATGTAGGCGTAGCGGCCGTTCGGCGTCACCGCCACCCAGCAGGCGGCACTCTGCGTGTCAGGCACCGCGGCGCTGACGACCACCGGCATCGCCGGCGCGCGGTTGTCGAAGCGGTACGACGAGACCGTGCTCGCGCCCGGCGCGCCACCCACCGCTTCGCTGACGATCAGGCGGTTGTGCTGGTTGAAGGCGAAGCCGAAGGGGGTCAGGCCGGGCGAGTTGGTGACGATCGGCGCGCGCAGGCTGCCGTCCGGCTTCACGCGGTAACTCGTCAGCTTGGCGGTGGTCTTCTCGGTCACGACCAGCGCGTCGCCGTCTTCGCTGAAGCCGACCTGGGCCGGGCCGGCACCACCGGCCTGCGACAGGCCGCGCATGCTGCCGGCGACGGGCTGCAGGGTGCCGTCGACATTGCGAAAGCCGGCCACGTTGCCGTCGCCGCCATCGTTCAGCACATAGACCAGGCCGTTGTGCTCGGCCACGCTGATCGGGTGCACGCCGCCGGAGTCGACGGTCGACACCAGCTGCAGCTCGGTGCCTTCGAGCGCGAAGGTCGAGACGGTGTTGCTCATCGCGTTGACGACGAAGACGTGGCGGCCGTCGCGGCTCAGCGTCACGGCGCCTTGCGAGCCGAGACCGGCGCCGCTGCCCATGCCGCCGGTGGCCATGTGGGTGTAGGGCATCAGGCCGCCCTCGGGCGTGCGGGCAAAGACCAGCAGCTCGTTGCCGGCTGCGTCGTTGCTGCTGACGAAGACCATGCCCGAGCGCAGGCCCAGGGCGTCGTGGGCGCCGGCGTGGGCGGCCATCGGCAGGGCGACCGCAGACAGGGCGAGGGCGATGGCGCCAAGGGTGTGGCGGCGGGTGATGAACATGCAGGAGTCTCCTTGGGGGTTGCGAAGGCGGACGCTTGGTCCGTGCCAGTGGTCGCTGGCCACCCCCTCGGGCTTACTGCCCGCACCCCCCACGAACGGCCGGCCCGCCGCTGTAAGGTTTGGTGCGCTGGCGCGACGCGCAACCTTTCACGCAAGGAGCAAGGCCCCTAGCTGAAAGCTCTACACCCTGGGGCATCATCCGGCCTCGACTGCGGAGGGAGAAGCAAGATGAGACTGGATGGACGGGGTGTGTGGGGCCGCTTGCTATGGGTCCTGACGATGACGGCGGGCCTGGCCTCCTGGGCGAATGCGGTGGCCGAGGGCGCGCATGCGGGGCAAGGCTTTCTTCGCGTCAGCCTGCCGTGGGCGAGCGACAACAACTTCATTCTGGTGCGCCGTCTGAGCGACCGGAAGGAATTCAAGCTGACCCGGCAACCTGCGCTCGGACCTGGCAACTTCGGGCAGTGGGTTCCGCCGGGCGAATACGAGGTTCCGGTGGTATCCGATGGTCAGCCATTTCCGCCCGTCGTGGCGCAGGCAGGTCGAATGACTGACCTTGGCGGCATGATCGATATCGACATCGGCGGATACGAGGTCATGACCGTGCCTTTCGGCCACACTGAATTCGCCGAAGAGGCCCGCATAGCGGCAGAGCGCCTGGCACCAGAACTGAGTGATTCCGAAGCACTGGCGTGGCGTCCTGGCGTGCCGCCCAAGCCGCGTAAGGTGGAGCGTGCCGACCTGAACTTGGGGCTGATCGTCGACATGATCGTGGAACACGATCGGCGCGTGAACAAGCCGCCCGTGAGCGAGCAGATCAAGAAGGCGTCATCGCCAGACGAAGTGATTCGCCTAGCGATGTCTTTTCAGTGGCCAGAGTTCGATGAACCGGCGATCGACAGGCGGTTGAATGCCTACTATGGCGCGGGCCTGGGGCAGATCCGTGCCCGCGACAGCGACGGTCGGTGGAGCAACCTGGATACCGGCGTCCTGCAACGTATCACCTCCGTCGAGGCGGATGGCGACCGCCTGGTCGCGGGCACCGCGAACGGGTCGATCCTCGTCAGCCCGGACGGTGGACAGCATTGGTCCAAGGCCATGGCCTTCAGCTCGGGAGAGATGGTGATCGACATCGACCGGGTGGGGTCGCACTGGATCATCATGACGGCCCCTGTCGTCCGGCTGTCGGGTCCGATCGTCGACGCGACCGACCAATTCACGGTGTACGCGACGAGCGAGGATGATCTTTCCAAGCTGGAGCCGGTGAAGAAGGTTTCTCTCCCGGACAAGCTGATGTTCATTGAGGGCGTCGCCGGCGTGCATGGCGATGCGATGGGCGATTCCTACTTTGTCAACGGAGTGAAGGCGCTCCATCGGCTCGACCTGAAGTTGATGCAATGGACCCAGATCGCGATGCCATTCGAGGCCACGAACTTCCACGTGGTTGGCGACGTCATCACGATCTATCGCCAGCGCGGCATGTTCTCCAAGCTGAGTGTGTCGACCGACGGCGGCGCGACCTGGCTTTCGCGAGACACCCCGCCGTCGGTGTTTGGCGATGTGGTCTTCCACGCACCCGACAAGGGCACTTCTACTCGGCTCGAACGAGGTGCGTTCTCGGTGGTGACCGAGTTTATGACCTATGACGCGAAGAGCAACAAGTGGACGTTGACCCACGCTTCTCCCAATGCCTGTCTCCGCTTGATACGCGATGCCGAAGGCGCTCAGCGCTATTGCGTGATCCGCGGAGGCAGCATCCTTAATTTCGTCGACGGCAAGTGGGTGGTCGAGTTTGCCGTGAACTGATCGCTGAGCCTCAGCCCTGCGCCGCGGCCCGCGTCGGCGCGAACAGGCTCGTGCCGAGCCAGTGCCACAGCCGTTCGGATGCGCGCGGCGGGCCGTCCACGCGCAGCTCGCGGGTGGCCAGGGCCTCGGCCGGCGTGCGCTCGCCGATCCAGACCTCGGTCAAGGCGCGCACCGTGCTGTGGACCACCAGCGTCAGCTCGCGGCCGGGGTCTTGCAGGCAGAGGTCGGCACGGCCACCTTCGAGCACCAGCCACCACAGCTGCTCGCCGGCGCGGGCATCGCGAAAGTGAAAGTGCACGACGACGGGCTCGCGCGGCAACTCGTCCAGCCGCACGAAGCGGCGCATGTCCCACATCAACAGGCCCGGGTCGAGCTCTTCGTCGCGCAGACCGCCGGCCAGCCAGCGTGCGCCCCAATGGCCCAGGCCCATGACGACCGGCCGCAGCGCTTCGCCGGCCTCGGTGAGCTGGTATTCCCAGACCTTGCCGACCGCGTGGCGCCGCACGATGCCGGCCTCTTCGAGGTGGCGCAGGCGTTGCGTGAGCAGGCTGGTGGAAATGCGCGGCACGCCGCGGTGCAGGTCGTTGAAGCGCTTGCTGCCGCACAGCAGCTCGCGCACGACCAGCGGGGTCCAGCGCTCGCACAGCACCTCGGCGCTGCGCGCCACGGCGCAGTACTGGCCGTAGCTTTCGTCCATGGCCTGGCCTCCAGGGCTTGGGGGGATCGCCCCCCTTGTTTGACGGGCAACGCTTCAGATTCTGGACTGGTCCGCAGCCTGCGTCACGCGCATGCTGCGCACCCATGACGACCAATGGAGCGGAACCATCATGGGACTTGAACTGAAGCGTGTCGACGGCGGCGCCGAGACGATCTCGCCCGAGGCCTGGCAGGCCTTCAAGGCCGGCTTCAAGGGCGCGCTGCTGACGCCCGAGGACGCGGCCTACGACGAGACCCGCCAGATCTGGAACGCGATGATCGATCGGCGCCCGGGCCTGATCGCCCGCTGTAGCGGCACGGTCGACGTGGTGCAGGCACTGCGCTTTGCGCGTACGCACCGGCTGCTGCTGTCGGTGCGCAGCGGCGGCCACAACATCGCCGGCCTGGCGGTCTGCGAAGGCGGGTTGATGATCGACATGTCGCTGCTGCGCGGCGTGTGGGTCGACCCGAGCACACGCACCGCGCACGCCCAGGCCGGCTGCACGCTGGCCGACCTGGACCGCGAGACCCAGGCCCACGGCCTGGCGGCGGTGATGGGCTTCGTCTCGGCCACCGGCATCGCCGGCCTCACGGTGGGCGGCGGCTTCGGCTACCTGACGCGCCAGCACGGCTGGACCTGCGACACCGTGGTGTCGATGGAGGTCGTGACCGCCGACGGGCAGATCCGCCGCGTGTCGGCCGACCGGGACGCCGAGCTGTTCTGGGCCCTGCGCGGCGGCAGCGGCAACTTCGGCATCGTCACCTCGTTCGAGTACCGGCTGTTCCCGGTCGGGCCCGAGATTCTCGGCGGCGCGATCGCTTGGCGCGGCGACGACGCGCGCCAGGTGCTCGACGCCTACCGCGAGTTCAGCGCCGCCGCGCCGCGCGAGCTGACCAGCGTGGCGGTGTTGCGCAAGGCACCGCCGGCACCTTGGCTGCCGAAAGAGGTGCACGGCCAATCGATCATCGCGATCTTCGTCTGTCACACCGGCCGCATCGACCACGGCGAGGCGCTGCTGGCGCCGCTGCGCCAGGTCGGCCAACCGGTCGCCGACATCGTGCAGCGCCGGCCGTACTGCCAGATGCAAAGCCTGCTCGACGCGACGCAGCCCAAGGGCCGCCGCTACTACTGGAAATCGCACTACCTGTCGCGCGTGTCGCCCGAGTTGGCCGACCTGGCGGTGCAGCACGCGGGCCGCATCGTGTCGCCGCACTCGGCGATCCTGATGTTCCAGATCGGTGGTGCGCTCAACGAGTTGCCACCCGAGCATTCGCCGGCCGGCAACCGCGACGCGGCCTATGTGCTGAACATCGCCGGCTCATGGGAAAAGCCGGAGGACGACGCGGCGAACACCGCCTGGGCACGCGCGGCCTTCGAGGCCACGCGCCACTGCTCGACCGGCGGCACCTACATCAACTTTCTGACCGAGGAAGAGGGCGCCGACCGCATCCAGGCGGCCTACGGCCAACCGACGCTGAACCGGCTCGCCGCGCTGAAGCAGCGCTACGACCCGGACGGCCTGTTCAGCCACACCAAGCCAGTCTCGGGCTGACGAGAAGGCCCGGGCGGGTGCCCGGGCGAACCAAGGTGGGCGCCACGGCGTCGAGCCTGCGCTGGGTCAGGGCTTGCGGCGCTTCGGGTGGCTGGCCGCGGGCTCGGGCTCGCTGGCGCTGGTGGCGGGCGGGGCCGCCGTGGGGCTGGCCGGCGCGGCCTCGTTGGCGCGTGCCTTGGCGGCGGCGCGTTCGCGCTGCGCGGCGCGGGCCGCCTGGCGCTCTTCGACCGTGCGCGTGGGCGCGCTGGCGGCGCGCGGGGCCGGCGGTGGGCTGCGGCCTTCGTCGGTCAATGGCGACGGGCGGCTGGCGGGGGCCGACGCCGCGCGCCGTGCCGCCGCCGCCGATGCAGCGGCCGGTGGCTTGTTGGCGCGGGCGGCGGCCCGGTCCGCGGCCGACGCGGCGCGCCCAGGCCGGGCGGCTGACGCCGGCGCGTCACGCTCGGCCGCAGAGGCCGCACTCGCTGGCATGGCCTGGCGCTCGGCCTTGCGCTGCGCCGCGGTGCGCGGGGCGGATGCGCTCGTGGTGGGCGCCACGGGTGGCGCCGCCGGCGCCGAAGCGGCCGCGCGGTCGTCGCCCGCGGCGCGCGCTTCGCTCGCCCTGGCCGCTGGCGCCGGCAAGATCTTCGCTGCGCCCGGCTTGGCGGCCACCACCTTCACCGGCGCCGTGTGCGGCGTGGCCGCGGAGGCGGCATGGGCCACCGGCCTGGCCTTGACGACCTCTTCGCGTTGCGCGTCGTCCAGCGGCCTGCCCGGCTGCGCGGCCAGCTTGGCCTGTTGCGCCGCAAAGCTCGGCCGCGCCGGCGGCGGGGCGGTGCGCGCCACCACCTGCCGGGCGAAGACGCGCGGCGGCGGCTTGCCGGCCTGGGCGGTGGGGCCACTGGGGCCGCGCAGGCTCTTTTCGGTCGGCGCGATCGGGGCTGCGTTGTGCACCTCGCGGCTGTCGAGGGTCTCCTTCGACACGCGGATGGTGGCCTTGGCGACCGGCTGCGCGTTCTTGAAGGTGTCTTGCTGCACGGCCACCACCGCGCCCGGCACGCGCCGGTTCACATAGGTGACGTGGGTGACGTTCTTCGTCACGTAGACGTTCTTGATCACCGTCTTGTTGACGACGGTGTTGCTGATGTTGACCTGCTCGAAGTAGCGCGGGCTGACCCGGTAGGCCGGGTGGTAGACCTCGCGCGGGCCGAGCGGGAACCAGGCCACGCCGCCTCCGCCGCCGCTCGAGATGCGCAGGCTGAAGCTCGGCCCGCCGACGAACACCACCAGCGCCGGCGCGTAGTAGGCGCGTGTGCGCACCGGGCCGGGCACCCAGCCCCAGCGCCCGCGGATGTGGGCCCAGCGGCCATAGTGCGAGACCGCGAAGCCCCACGGCGCATCGTCGACCCAGGTCCAGCCCCAGGGGTCGATCCAGGCCCAGTGGCCGTCGCGATAGGGCGCCCAGTCGCGGGTCACGTGGCGCGGGTACCAGACATGGCCGTGGCCCGGGTCGTCCGCCCAGTCGCCGTTGGCGTCCAGGTCTTCATAACCGACGACATCCGGTGACACATAACGCGCCGAGACAGAGGCCGTGACGACACGGTCGCGGTCGCCGGCCCAGCGGTCGAAGTCGTCGGGCGGCGGGGCGCTGGCATCACCTTCGTCGCGCATCGCGTCGCCGCTGAAGCGCTGCACCTGCGGTGCCTCGATCAGGTACGAGCCGCTCTCGCCGGTGATTTCGCCTTCACCCTCGCGCATGCGCACGGTGGTGGTATTGCCGTCGGGGTCCACGTCGATCCGGTAGGCGCCCGGCTGGCGCAGCGTGAAGGCCAGGTTCGGTGTGTCCACCTCGACCGACTGGCCTTGTTCGAGCCGGCGCACGCGCACGTTCAGGCTGCCTTCGGTCAGCTGCAATTGGGCGATGTCGTCGTCGAGGTTCAGCACCGAGACAGCGGTGGCGCTGTTCAACCGCAGCATCGCGCCACCGACCTGGATCTCGGCGCGGCCGTTGGCATCGGCCCACAGCCGGTCGCCCGGGCCCAGCGGGCGGTTGAGCGTGGCGCTGCCCCAGTCGTCTTCACCGGCCGGCGAGAAGCTGACCTCGCCGCTGAGGTAGCCCAGGCGCGCCACGCGGCCGGGCGGGTCGGCGCGGCTCAGGCCGCTGAACGCCACGAGCGCCAGGCCGGCCACGAGGGCGAGGGTCTGACGAAAAAGGGTGGTGGGAGGGCGGGTCATGGTGTTTTCCTGCGTGACGGCGGGGCACACGCGGGGCCCGCCCTGGCGTGTGCAGGGGCGGGCCGATCGCGGCCTGGGCAGGCCGGCAAGGCGTGTGCCTGCCACGCCAGGCGATCGCGCCGCCGCCGGTGCGCAGCAGCGCAGAGCGGCTGTCAGCCCACCAGCTCGCGCAGCACGCAGGGCAGGATGCCGCCGTGGCGCAGGTATTCGGCTTCCATCGGCGTGTCCACGCGCAACCGCAGCGCCACGGCCTGGCGCCGGCCATCGGGCCGGTGGATCACCAGCGTCACCATCTGGCCCGGGGTCAGGCCCTCTTCGACGCCGGGCAGGTCGAAGCTCTCGTCGCCGTGCAGCTGCAGGGTCTCGATGCTGTCCAGCCCGGTGAACTGCAGCGGCAGCACGCCCATGCCGACGAGGTTGGCGCGGTGGATGCGCTCGAAGCTGCGCGCGATGACCGCGCGCACGCCCAGCAGCCGGGTGCCCTTGGCGGCCCAGTCGCGGCTCGAGCCGGTGCCGTATTCGGTGCCGGCGAAGATCACCGTCGGCGTGCCGGCGCGCTGGTAGGCCATCGCGACCTCGTACAGCGAGGCGACGACACCTTCGGGCTGATGGCACGCGAAGCCGCCTTCGACCGCGCGCCCTTGCGCATCGGGCGGCACCGCCAGGTTGCGCAGGCGCACGTTGGCAAAGGTGCCGCGCAGCATCACCTCGTGCTGGCCGCGGCGCGAGCCGTAGCTGTTGAACGCCGCGGGCACCACGCCCTGCGTCTGCAGCCAGGTGCCGGCGGGTGAATCGGGCGCGATCGAGCCGGCCGGGCTGATGTGGTCGGTGGTGATCGAGTCGCCGAACAGCGCCAGCGCGCGTGCGCCGCGCAGCTCGGTCATCGGGGCCGGGGTGAGCGGCATGTCGTCCAGGAACGGGGGCCGGGCGATGTAGGTCGATGGCTCCCAGCCGTAGCGCTCGCCGGTGGGCGCGGCGATGCCGGCCCACAGCGGGGGCACGGTGGCCCCGGGGGCATACAGGCGCCGGTAGGCCGCAGGGTCGGCCACGGCGCGCAGCGCGGCGGCCAGCTCGTCGGGGCTGGGCCAGACCTCGCTCAGCCAGACCGGCTGGCCGGCGCTGTCGGTGCCCAGCGGCTCGCGCGTCAGGTCGGTGGTGACGCGCCCGGCCAGCGCGAAGGCCACCACCAGCGGCGGGCTCATCAGGAAGTTCGCACGCAGCGCCGGGTGGATGCGCGCCTCGAAATTGCGGTTGCCCGACAGCACGCTCGCGCAGACCAGGTCGTGCGCCTTGATCGTCGCCTCGATCTCGGCATCGAGCGGGCCGGCGTTGCCGATGCAGGTGGTGCAGCCGTAGGCCACGACGCGAAAGCCCAGGGCTTCGAGCGGCGCCAGCAGGCCGGCGCGTTCGAGGTAGTCGGTCACCACGCGCGAGCCGGGGGCGAGCGAGGTCTTGATGTGCGGCGCCACCTTCAAGCCACGCGCCACCGCGTGGCGCGCCAGCAGGCCAGCGGCCAGCATCACGCTCGGGTTCGAGGTGTTGGTGCACGAGGTGATGGCGGCGATCAGCACGTCGCCATCGGCGAGGGGCGGCACCGTGGCGGCGGCCGAGGGTGGCGTGGGCGCCACCGCCTCGGCCCGCCCGTAGCCGCCCGCGCCGACCGGTGCCGCCAGCAGCGCCGTGAAGGCCGGCGCCAGGTCGGCCAGCGCGATGCGGTCTTGCGGCCGCTTCGGGCCGGCGACGCTGGGCACCACCTCGTCGAGGTCGATCTCGAGCTCGCGCGTGTAGTCGATCTGCCCGGCCTGCGGCATGCCGAACAGCTGCTGGGCCTGGAAGTAGCGGCGAAATGCGTCGACCTCGTCGTCGGTGCGGCCGGTGGCGGCCAGGTACTCGGCGGTCACCTCGTCGGGCGGGAAGAAGCCCATCGTCGCGCCGTATTCGGGCGCCATGTTGGCCAGCGTCGCGCGGTCGGGCAGCGTGAGCGACGCGGCGCCTTCGCCGAAGAATTCGACGAACTGGCCGACCACGCCGAAGCGCCGCAGCCGCTCGGTGATGACCAGCACCAGGTCGGTTGCCGTGGCGCCCGGCTTCAAGCGGCCACGCAGGTGCACGCCCACCACGTCGGGCGTCAGGAACGACACCGGCTGGCCCAGCATGCCGGCCTCGGCCTCGATGCCGCCGACACCCCAGGCGACGACGCCCAGCGCGTTGATCATCGTCGTGTGCGAGTCGGTGCCGACCAGCGAATCGGGCAGCAGCACATCGCCATGGCGCACCACGCCGCGGGCCAACGATTCGAGGTTGACCTGGTGCACGATGCCCACACCCGGCGGCACCACGCGCACGTTGGCAAACGCCTGCATGCCCCACTTGATGAAGCGGTAGCGCTCAGCATTGCGCTGGAATTCGAGCCGCATGTTCAGGTCGAGCGCGTCGGCCTCGCGAAAGTGGTCGACCTGCACCGAGTGGTCGACCACCAGGTCGACCGGCACCAGCGGCTCGACCACCCGCGCCGGCTGGCCGAAGCGCACCGCGGCGTCGCGCATGGCCGCCAGGTCGCACAGCAGCGGCACGCCGGTGAAGTCTTGCAGCACGATGCGGGCGACGACGAACGGGATCTCGTCGCTGCGCGTGGCGCGGGGCTGCCAGGCTGCCAGCTGGCGCACGTGGTCTTCGGTGACGCGCCGGTCGTCGACATGGCGCAGCAACGACTCCAGCACGATGCGCAGCGACACCGGCAGCCGCGACACATCGCCCAGGCCGAGGGCGGGCAGGGCGGTCAATGCGTGCAGCTGGACGGTGTCGCCGTTGGCCAGCGTCAGCGGGCGCAGCGTGTCTTCGGGGCGCAGGGGCATGGGGGTGCTCTCGTGGGCTCGGGTGGCTGGGCTGTGACGGGTGGCCGCCGCTGCAGGGGGCCGCGATCAGGCGCTGAAGGGTTGGCCGCCGGCCCGGCCGTGGTCGGGCTTGCGGGCCAGCACATTGAACCCGAACACCGGGCGCAGGTCGTCGCCCATACCCACGCGGCGGCCATGGGCGTCTTCGACCACCACCGGGTCGGCCGCGAAGCCGGCGTCGGCCAGCTCGCGCAGCAGCTCGGGCAGCGTGGTGTAGTGCGTGACCAGGCGCCAGCCGCCGGCGAAGAACGGCGCCACGGCCCAGCCGGTGCCGGCTTCGAGCAGCGCCCGGCTGCGCCAGTAGCGCGTGGTGTGGGTGGGCACGCGGGCCAGCGCCCGCGCCCAGTCGAGCGTGTGGTGCAGCCAGGCGCCGGGTTGTTTGTCGGCCGGCGCCACCAGGGGCAGCCACGGGCGGTAGCGCGCGGCGGGGCCGACCGCGTTCAGGGTCGAGAACCAGAAGATGCCGCCGGGCACCAGCACGCGCCACGCCTCGGCCAGCACCAGCAGCCGGTCTTCGTGGCTGACCGAATCGATGCCGTGGTTGCTGAAGACGACCAGGGCCTTGCTGCCGCTGGCAAAGGCGCCAAGGTCGCGGGCATCGCCCAGGCGGATGTCGGCCTGCGGGTGCTGCGCGCGCGCGGCCTCGACCATCGCCGGCAGGTAGTCGATGCCGACGTAGTCGGCACTGAGTGCCTGCAGCAGGCCCACCGTGCGGCCCGGGCCGACGCCCAGGTCGAGGATCGGGCGCTGCTGCATGTCTTGCGCAAGCAGGCCGTAGGCCGCGCGCTCACCTTCGTCGGTGAAGCCGTGCTGCGCAGCCATGCCCGCGACCGAGCCGGGCTTGGCATACCAGGCCTGGTTGACCCGGTCGAGCAGGTCGGTGTTCATCGGGCCCGGCCTTCAACCCCATACGGGCGGTTGGGAAATTCCATGGCGAGGGGCTCCGTAGGCGGCAACGATCAACAGATTCTGGCCCGCTCGGCACGGCGCGTCACGCGAAGTGTGGTGTTGCCACTGCAGCAAGCTGGCACGCGTTGTGATCAGTTGTGTCCGGGCCGGGCTGCGGGCGACCAGCCGCGACGGCGTGAGGATCGCTTATGTCGACCAGCTGCTGCACTGAGCCCGCGCAGACCGCACGGCGGGTCGGGCCCTCAGGGCGCGATGTTGCTGGTCGCGTGGCGCCAGTTCTTGGTCTGCGAGAAGATCTCGCCGCTGCCGTCGACGAACACCGCGTGCGCGTCGGCGTCGCCCTGGAGCTGGTCCATCATCCACGCGGTCGGGTAGCCCAGGAAGCCGTAGACGCCGTTGGTGCACAGCAGGCCCACCGGCGCGCAATCGGGCTGGCCCAGCATGTCGTTGTGGCTGGTGCCGCGCAGCGTGGCCCAGAACTTCGGCAGCCGGTCGGGCATGGCGCGGTAGTAGGCCGCGTTCGACTGCAGGCCTTTCGTGCCCTGGGGCTGGTACGACGGCGAGATGACCGCGTCCAGGCTGCCGTTCAGGAAGAACACCGAACCCGAGGTCAGCGCCGCCGTGTCGGTGCAGTTTTCGGCGCTGCTGCAGAACCGCTGCGCCGGCAGCGCCATCGCGATCGCGGTGCGGATGCTGCCGCCCGCATCACGCATCGCATTGATCACGCCGGTGGCCCCTTGAGAGTGGCCCATCGCGCCGATGTGCGTGGTGTCGAGGTGGCCGAAGAAGGGGCTGCCGGGGCGGGTGTTCTCTTTCACCATGAAAGACGCCGCGTCGCGGATCTCGGTGCCGAGCCCGGTGTTCGGCTGCCGCGTGGCGACGATCGCAAAGCCCCAGCTCGCCAGGTGGCGCAGCAGATAGTCGTAGTACTGCGGTGCGGCGCCGGTGCCGTTGCCGAAGGTGATGATCGGCAACTGTTTGACCTGGCTGAGGTCGCGCGGGGCATAGACGTCGAAGGCGTAGCCGGCCGAGTCGCAGCAGCCGAACTCGGGGTAGTGGCTGACCTCGTACGGGCCGTTGTCGTAGTAGTGCTTCTCGATCGCGCCGGTCGGCGCGTTGGGAACCTTGGCTGCGCTGGCCAGCGGCCAGGCGCAGGCGACAAGCAACGCGAGAAGGGGGCGAATCGACGGCGCAGTGCTCATGGTGACGAGGTGAAGTCGAAAGGGGCGCCGATCGTGTCATGGCGGTCGCGCCGGCGGGCGCAAAGCCACCACGCCATGGTTGTCTTGGGCGGCGAAAACGCGACGCCGCGACGGATCTTCGTAGCGCGCGGGGGGCTCGGTCGACGCCGGTGGTGACCATCTCGGGGGCCTCGGTTATTGGTTGACACTTAAATGGTTCACAATTAAAGTAATTTCGAATCCCTTGGTCCAGGTGGCCCGCATGAACATCGTCTGCATCGGCGGCGGCCCCGCCGGCTTGTACTTTGCGCTGCTGATGAAGCAGCAGAACCCCGCGCACGACATCACCGTCGTCGAGCGCAACCGGCCTTATGACACCTTCGGCTGGGGCGTGGTGTTCTCCGACCAGACGATGGAGCACATGCGCCAGTGGGACCCGGTGACCGCCGGCCAGATCGAGCAGTCGTTCAACCACTGGGACGACATCGAGCTGCACATCAAGGGCCGGGTCATCCGCTCGGGCGGCCACGGCTTTGTCGGCATCGGCCGCAAGAAGCTGCTGAACATCCTGCAGGCGCGCTGCGAGCAGCTCGGCGTCAAGCTGGTGTTCGAAACCGATGCGGAGTCGGACGCCGACTATCCGGACGCCGACCTCGTCATCGCCAGCGACGGCATCAACTCGAAGGTGCGCACCCGGCACGCGGCGGTCTTCAAGCCCGACATCGTCACGCGGCCCAACCGCTACATCTGGCTGGGCACGAAGCGGCTGTACGACGCCTTCACCTTCCTGTTCGAAAAGACCGAGCACGGCTGGTTCCAGGCCCACATCTACAAGTTCGACGAGACGACCTCGACCTTCATCGTCGAGTGCCCCGAACACGTCTGGAAAGCCCACGGGCTGGACCAGGCGAACGCCGACGAGTCGGTCGCGTTCTGCGAAAGGCTGTTCGCCGACAACCTGCGCGGCGAGAAGCTGTTGACCAACGCGCGCCACCTGCGCGGCTCGGCGTGGCTGAACTTCCAGCGCATCACCTGCCAGCAGTGGTCGCTGTTCAACGGCCGCAGCCACGTGGTGCTGATGGGCGACGCGGTGCACACCGCGCACTTCGCGATCGGCTCAGGCACCAAGCTCGCGCTCGAAGACGCGATCGAGCTGACCAAGCAGTTCCGCGACCATGGCAACCACACCGAGGTGGGCGCCGAAGAAATCGCCGACGTGCTGCGCAACTACCAGGCCGAGCGCCGCATCGACGTGCTGAAGCTGCAGAACGCGGCCTGGAACGCGATGGAGTGGTTCGAGAACTGCGGCGAGCGCTACTGCGACCAGCTCGAACCCGAGCAGTTCATGTACTCGATGCTGACGCGCAGCCAGCGCATCAGCCACGAGAACCTGCGCCTGCGCGACAAGGCCTGGCTCGAAGGCTACGAACGCTGGATCGCGGCGCGCGCGGGGCTGGCCGATCAACATGCCGTGCCCCCGATGTTCACGCCCTACACGGTGCGTGGTCTCACGCTGAAGAACCGCGTCGTCGTCTCGCCGATGGCGCAGTACTCGGCCGTCGACGGCACCCCCGGCGATTACCACCTGGTGCACCTGGGCGCGCGGGCGCTCGGCGGCGCCGGCCTGGTGTTCGCCGAGATGACCTGCCCCAGCCCCGATGCGCGCATCACGCCGGCCTGCCCGGGGCTGTGGAACGACACCCAGCGCGACGCGTGGAAGCGCATCGTCGATTTCGTGCACCAGCATTCGGACGCGAAGATCGCGATCCAGCTCGGCCATGCGGGGCCGAAGGGCTCGACCAACGAACCGTGGGTGGGCGCTGGCGCCGACAAGCCGCTGGCGCAAGGCAACTGGCCGCTGGTCGCTGCGTCGGCCGTCCCCTACGAGCGCGGCGTGACCGAGCTGCCGCGCGCGATGAGCCGTGCCGACATGGAGCGCATCCGCGACGAATTCGTCGCCGCCACGCGCCGCGCGGCCGAGGCCGGTTTCGACTGGCTCGAGCTGCACTGCGCGCACGGCTACCTGCTGTCGGCCTTCATCTCGCCGCTGACGAACCAGCGTGACGACGACTACGGTGGCACGCTGGCGAACCGGCTGCGCTGGCCGCTGGAGGTGTTCAGCGCGATGCGCGCAGCCTGGCCGCAAGACAAGCCGATGTCGGTGCGCATCTCGGCCCACGACTGGGTCGAAGGTGGCATCACGCCGGACGATGCGGTCGAGATCGCCAAGGCCTTCAAGGCCGCGGGTGCCGACCTGATCGACTGCTCGTCGGGCCAGGTCAGCCCCAACCAGAAGCCGGTCTATGGCCGCATGTACCAGACGCCGTTCGCCGACCGGGTGCGCAACGAAGCAGGCATCGCGACGATCGCGGTCGGCGCGATCAGCGAAGCCGACCACGTCAACTCGATCATCGCCGCGGGCCGGGCCGACCTGTGCGCCGTCGCGCGCCCGCACCTGGCCAACCCGGCCTGGACGCTGCAGGAGGCCGCCAAGATCGGCTACACCGCGCTCGACTGGCCGGTGCAGTACCGCTCTGGCAAGTCGCAGATGGAAACGCTGATCCAGCGCGAGAGAGCCGCCGCGAAGGCCGGATCGACATGAAGCACGCCTTCATCACCGGCGCCAGCCGCGGTATCGGTGCCGCGATCGCCCGTGCGCTGGCGCAAGACGGCTGGACGCTCACGCTGACCGGGCGAGAGGCGCCGGCGGCGCTGGCGGCCGAGCTGGGGGCGTTCGCCGTCGCGATGGACCAGACCGATGCCGGCTCGGTGGCGGCGGCGTTCGAAGCCGCCCGCGCCGCGCAGGGGCCGCTGGTGGCGCTGGTCAACAACGCCGGCGCGGTCGAGACGGCACCGTTCGCCAAGACCTCGCCGGCGCAGTGGCAGCGCATGCTCGATGTCAACCTGACCGGCCCGTTCCTGTGCTGCCAGGCCGCGTTGCCCGACCTGAAGGCCGCAGGCGCCGAGGGCCGCATCGTCAACATCGCCAGCACCGCTGCACTCAAAGGTTATGCCTACGTGTCGGCCTATGTCGCCGCCAAGCATGGCCTGCTGGGGCTGACGCGCACGCTGGCGCTGGAACTGGCCAAGGACGGTGTCACCGTCAACGCCGTCTGCCCCGGCTACACCGAGACCGACATCGTGCGCGACGGCATCGCCAAGGTCGTCGCCAAGACCGGCCGCAGCGAGGCCGAGGCGCGCGCCGGCTTCACCCAGGCCAACCCGCAGGGTCGGCTGGTGCAGCCCGACGAGGTGGCGGCCACGGTGCGCTGGTTGTGTTCGGCCGGTGCCGGCGCGGTCAACGGCCAGGCCATCGCGGTGTGTGGTGGTGAAACATGGTGAAGAAGAGCGCTGTTCCGATCGCCCGCCTGCTCGACGACGACCAGATCGGCATGGAGGCCCGCGCGGGTGATGCCGACCACCAGGCGCTGAAGGTCTGGCTGCGGCTGCTGGCCTGCACGACGCAGATCGAAACCGAGATCCGCCGCCGGCTGCGCAAGGAATTCGGCATGACGCTGGCGCGCTTCGACTACCTGGCGCAGCTGCACCGCCACCCCGAAGGCCTGCGCATGAGCGCCTTGTCGCGCTACCTGATGGTGACCGGCGGCAACGTGACCGCGCTGACCGACGACCTCGAAGGCGAAGGGCTGGTGCTGCGCGAGACCGACGCCGAGGACCGGCGCTCGTTCAAGGTTGCGTTGACACCGGCCGGGCGCAAGGCCTTCGAGAAGGTCGCCCAGGTGCACGAGGGCTGGGTCGTCGAGCTGCTCGCCGGCTTGGGCGTCGACCAGAAACACGAACTGCATGAACTGCTGGGCACGTTGCGCGTGCACCTGTCCCACGCCGAACAGGACGGCCCCCAGGCGGGCGCCCGGCGCCCACCGCCCCCCGAGGGGGGCAAGAAAGCTCGGGGCGGCCCTTCGCTTCCTTAGGAGACCCCATGACCGACTCCGTTGAACGTGTCGACCCGTCGCTCGCTGCCGGCAACCGGCTGACGCTGGCCGGCTATGCAGCGCAGCACTTCGGCTGGCAGGTGAACGAAGGCGTGGCCACCGTCACGCTGAACCGGCCCGAGCGCAAGAACCCGCTGACCTTCGACAGCTACGCCGAGCTGCGTGACCTGTTCGCCAAGCTGCGTTTGGCCACCGATGTGCATGTGGTGGTGCTGCAGGGCGCGGGCGAGAACTTCTGCTCCGGCGGCGATGTGCACGAGATCATCGGCCCGCTGATCCGCCTGAAGGCACCCGAGCTGCTGATGTTCACCCGCATGACCGGTGAGCTGGTCAAGACGATGCGCAGCTGCCCGCAGCCGATCATCGCGGCGATCGACGGCGTCTGCGCCGGTGCCGGCGCGATCATGGCGATGGCGTCTGACCTGCGCGTGGGCACGGCGCGCTCGAAGACGGCGTTCCTGTTCAACCGTGTCGGCCTCGCCGGTTGCGACATGGGCGCCTGCGCGATGCTGCCGCGCATCATCGGCCAGGGCCGCGCGAGCGACCTGCTCTACACCGGCCGTTCGCTGCCGGGCGACGAGGCGCTGGCCTGGGGCTTCTTCAATCGCCTGGCGGTGCCGGAATCCTTGAGCGATGAAGCCCACGCCTGGGCCGCACAAATCGCCGCCGGCCCGACCTTCGCCAACGGCATCACCAAGACCATGCTCCACCAGGAGTGGGCGATGACCATCGAGCAGGCGATCGAGGCCGAGGCCCAGGCGCAGGCGTTGTGCATGCTGACCGAGGACTTCGGCCGCGCCTACCGCGCCTTCGTCGCCAAGCAAAAGCCCGTGTTCGAAGGGAATTGACCGTGGACCGCACCGACTGGCCCTTCTTCGATGCGCCGCACCGCGCCTTCGCCACCGAGCTCGACGCCTGGGCCGCGGCGAACGTGCGTGACGTGCACGGCGACCACGACGTCGACGCCGCGTGCCGCCAGCTCGTGCGCCAACTGGGTGACGCCGGCTGGCTGAAGCATGCGGTCGCCGGCCGTGAATACGGTGGTGCGGGTGAGGCGATCGACACGCGGACGATCTGCCTGGCGCGCGAGACGCTCGCTCGTCACAACGGCCTGGCCGATTTCGCGTTCGCGATGCAGGGCCTGGGCTCGGGCGCGATCTCGCTGGCCGGCACGCCGCAGCAGAAGGCGCGCTGGTTGCCGAAGGTCGCTTCGGGCGAAGCGATCGCGGCGTTCGCGCTGTCAGAGCCGGATGCCGGCTCGGACGTGGCGGCGATGCAGTGCGCCGCGCGCGTCGAAGGCGACGTGGCCATCCTCGACGGCGAGAAGACCTGGATCTCGAACGGTGGCATCGCCGATGTCTACGTCGTTTTCATGCGCACCGGCGAGGCGCCGGGTGCGCGCGGCATCTCGGCCTTCGTCGTCGAGGCGGGCACGCCGGGCTTCGAGATCGCCGAGCGCATCGACGTGATCGCGCCGCACCCCTTGGCGCGGCTGCGCTTCACGAATTGCCGCGTGCCGCTGGGCCACCGCATCGGTGCCGCCGGCGAAGGCTTCAAGGTCGCGATGGGCACGCTCGATGTGTTTCGCACCAGCGTCGCCGCCGCCGCGCTGGGCTTTGGCCGCCGCGCGATGGACGAGGGCCTGGCGCGCGCCCGTTCGCGGGCCATGTTCGGCGGCGTGCTGGGCGATTTCCAGCTCACGCAGGCCAAGCTGGCCGAGATGGCGACCACGCTCGACGCGGCTGCGCTGCTGGTCTACCGCGCGGCCTGGCAGCGCGACCAGGGCCACAACGTGACCCGCGAGGCCGCGATGGCCAAGATGTTCGCGACCGAAGGCGCGCAGCAGGTGATCGACGCCGCGGTGCAGCTGTGGGGCGGGCAGGGCGTGCGCAGCGGCGAGACGGTCGAGCGCCTGTACCGCGAGATCCGCGCACTGCGCATCTACGAAGGCGCGACCGAAGTGCAGCAGCTGATCATCGGCCGCGACGTCTTGAAGAACGGCTGAGCGCCGCGGCTCAGGCCACGCGATCTTCGGGCTTACCCGCACGCTCGCGGGGCCCGGCGCGCCTGCTGCCGGGAGGCATCAGATTACTGCCGTTTCGGCGTGAATGTGCGGGGTTCTCGAGGCCAGATTCGAAGCAATCTGCAGCCCGGGTGCTCGCATGATCGCGCCGCGGAACACCAGCGACCGGCAGTGCACCCCACTGACCGGCCCGCCCTGGTGAGCCGGCGGCTGTATCCACAAGATTCCTCGGCTGTCGGCGTGACTGAACCGCCGGCCTGCCATCCACCCGGCGGGGCCGTCTGACCGCGTGCATGTGCCTGCTGGCCTCCTTCGGGTGGCGGTTGTCGCCTGCGCGCCCACCACCCCAAGAGGAGACATCATGACTTCACCCCAACGATGGGTCTGGTCGGCCGTGGCCGCTGCGGCCATGACCGGTGCATCAACCCTCGCGCTGGCCACCGCCGGCGTGTCCCCGGCCTCGGCCGTCGAGGCGGCGCGCTGGCAGCAGCAACGTCAAAGCCTGCTGCCCGCCGACCCCGGCATGCCGCGCGCCGGCCAGCACCTGGGCAGGGTCGGCGTCAAGCCGGCGTTGCTGCCGCTGCGCCGTGCCGACGACTTCGTGCCGCACCGCCTGGCGATCGGCGAGCAGGCGAACGCAACGTCGATGCCGCTGACGGCCCGCGCGAAAGCGGCCCGCCAGGTGCAAAGCCCGGCCCAGCTCGCCGGCGCCACCTGCAGCGGCACCGACTTCGTCGGCAAGACCGGCTCGGGCCTGATCAGCTTCATCGACGCCGCCGACCTGACCAGCTGCATGTACAGCCTGTACTACGGCACGGTCGACCAGTACCGCACGGTGTTCACCGACGCGAACATCATCACCGTTTCGAACGAGCTGAAGGCGCGGGCGGTGAGCTACCAGGGCAACGACAGCAACCACTCGATGAACCTGCTGTCGTTCTTGCGCACCGCCGGCTACTGGAGCTTCATGAGCAAGGACGGCGACCCGTGGAACAACATCCCCCCGGGCAGCCCGGCGATGATGAACGCGGCGCTGTCGTCGCTGATGCAGATCATTGCGTCGCCGCACTTCTACGACAAGACCGAAGACAACGGCATGTTCGTCAGCGAGGTCTACAAGACCACGCCGTCGGGCTGGGCGCTGCCTTTTGCGCCGTCGGCCAAGAAGTGGATCGACCAGGTCACGCCCAGCACGCCGGCGATCGGCTACTGGACCAACGAGTCCATCATGGGTGCGATGGGGGTCTTCTACTACGGCCCGTACCAGTCGGACTATGTCAGCGCGGTGCAGAACGACGTCAGCTACGCCAAGAGCTTCGACGCCTTCCTGACGCGCAACATGGCGATGATCGGCACGGCCGACAGCTACCACCAGGCCAACGCGATGGGCGAGCTGATCCGCTTCGTGCAGTTCACGCCGCAGAGCACGCAGGTGCGCAGCATGGCGACGGCGCAGATGCCGCACTTCCCGGTCACGCAGGACACGACGATCGACGTGTGGATGCGCGCCTCGAGCATGGTCGACGAGTACGACAGTGCCAACTGCTCGGCCTACGGCACCTGCAACGGGCAGGACACGATCGCCGCGTTGAAGCTGCCGATCCGCTACCCCTGCGGCACGCAGTATGTGATCCGCGCCGAAGCGATGACCTCGTCGCAGCTGTCGTCGACCTGTGACTCGGTGACCAAGGAGTCGAAGTACTTCCACGGCCTGGTCGGCACCAGCAAGGGCAAGCCGGTGGCGGGTGACAAGAACAAGACGCTCGAGCTGGTGGTGTTCGACAACTACAGCGAGTACGCGCGTTTCTCGGGTTTCCTGTTCGGCAACTCGACCAACAACGGCGGCATCTACCTCGAAGGTGATCCGTCGGCACCGGGCAACCAGGCGCGTTTCCTGGCCTACCGCGCCGACTGGCTGGCGAACTTCGAGATCTGGAACCTGAACCACGAGTTCGCGCACTACCTGGACGGCCGTTACGACATGTGGGGCGGCTTCGGCGACTACCCGCTGACGGTGGGCGGTGGCAACCAGTCGTCCGTCTGGTGGATCGAAGGTTTCGCCGAGTACATGTCGTACAGCTTCCGCCGCCAGTACTACGCCGATGCCACCTCGCGGGCCCAGACCGCACCGCTGGCCCTGAGCGAAGTGATGCGCAACACCTACGACAGCGGCTCGGCGCGTGTCTACAACTGGGGCTACCTGGCCGCGCGCTACATCATGGAGCGCCAGCCTCAGGAGCAGAAGACCTACCTGCCGATGATGCGGGCCGGCAACTATGCGGGCTACAGCAGCTACATCACCAACCTGGGCACCGCACTCGACGCCAACTTCGCCAGCTGGCTGGACAAGTGCGTCAGCGGCGGCGACACCACCTCGGCCGCCTGCGTCAGCCTTGGCGAGGGCACCAAGCCGCTGCTCGACCCCTCGGCGATCGGCGCCTGCAACCTGGGCAGCGACACCGCGCTGGCCAACGGCTGCTCACGCGCGCTGGCCAACGGTGGCACGCTGTCGTTCTACCTGCGCATGACCGACTGGCCGAACGCCTTCTTCAAGCTTAGCCAGGTCAGTGGCGGCGTAGACCTCTACGCCAAGGCCGGCGGCTGGCCGACCACGTCGAACTACGACGTGAAGGCCAAGAGCACCGGGCAGGACGTGATGCTGAAGCTGCCGTCCGACGGCTCCGGCTGGTCCTACGTGATGGCCGTGCCCCGCACCGGCTTCAACAAGGCGACGCTGCGTGGCATGTACAGCAAGTTGCCGTTCCCGGATGGCGCTCAGGCAATGCATTGCATCGACTCGATGGCGAGCGTGAGCTGCCAACGCTGAGCGGCTGAAACGAAGAAGCCCGGCCGGCGTTTGGCACGCCGGCCGGGCTTCTGCTTTGGATGGGTTGCTACCTCAAGCAGCCACCCCGACCATCAGCTTCGCCGAGTAGCCGAGCTCGACCGAGCCCTTCATCTTGGCCATCTGCAGCGACACACCGTCGCTGAACACACCGTCGTGCGCGAAGTCGGGCACCGAGGTGTTCTGGCCGCGTGCCGAGTACAGCGGCGAGGCGTAGACCGCCTTGGTCACCGACTGCGGGAAGGCCAGCTGCGAGGTCGCCGTGGCGGTGCCGCCGGTGTCCGCATTGAGGAAGACCTGGAAGTGCACGTGCGTGATGCGGCCCGAGTACCAGCCCGGGTAGATCATGTCGAAATGCACGGCGCCCTTCGAGTTGCTGATCTGGATGCCGCGCATGAAGGTCTGGCCGCGCGTGTCGTGGCCGGGCTGCTGGTAGCCGGAGTAGACACCGTCCTTGTCGGTGCACCAGATGTAGACCGCGGCGTTGTTGATCGGCGCACAGGCCTTGTTGACGTTGACCAGCTTCAGCGTCAGCGTCAGCGGCACCCCGGGGCGGCCTTCGGTCACGTCGCGGCGCATCATCGCGTCGTCGTCCAGCACGCTGGCCAGCGGGTACGGGCCGGCCGTTTCTTTCGGGATCAGCGCGCAGCTGCGGGCGGCCGAATAGTCGAAGGCATCGTACTGCTCGGCCCAGATGTCTTCGGCCCGGGCCGGGCCGGCCAGCCCCATCAAGGGCACGGCGGACAAGGCGCTCAGCGTGCCCAGGGCCTCGCGGCGGCCGGGCAGTTGGGGGGCATCGGAACGCAGGGAATCGTCGGACATGGTCTCCTCCTAGGCTGTCGGGAGTGCGCAGTCTTGACGCGCCCCGTTTCTGGACCGTGAACGCTAACGCGCAAACCTGACATCACGGGTGACCGGCCGCATCAGGTTGTGACGCGGCGTGAGTGCGCTGCGCCGAGTCGATTCCATGGGGCCACTGGCGGCGTGGGCATGTCCGGCCATGGCGAGCGGCGGGTGGCCGGTTCGGGCAGCATCGACCGCCTTTCCGCCCCTTCACCCTACCCGCGCCAGGAGATCCGCATGACGTCGACCGTGACCGACAAGGCCGCCATTTTTCGCCAGCTGCACGAGCGCCCCGGCGTGTTCGTGATGCCCAACCCGTGGGACGCCGGCTCGGCCAAGCTGCTGGCCGGGATGGGTTTCGAGGCGCTGGCCACCTCCAGCGCCGCCTCGGCGATGGCGCTGGGCCGCAGCGACTACCAGATGACGCGTGAAGACGCACTGGCGCATGCACGGCTGATCGTGCAGGCGACCGAGCTGCCGGTGTCGGCCGACCTCGAAAACGGCTTCGGCCACGCGCCCGAGGTGGTGGCGCAGACGATCCGCCTGGCCGCTGAAACCGGCCTGGCCGGCGGCTCGATCGAAGACGCGAGCCAGCAGCCCGGCCACCCGATCTACGACCTGGGCCAGGCGGTCGAGCGCGTGGCGGCGGCGGCCGAAGCAGCACGCTCGCTCGGCCGGCCGTTCACGCTGACCGCACGGGCCGAGAACTTTCTCAACGGCCGCGACGACCTCGACAACACGATCCGCCGCCTGCAGGCCTACGAGGCCGCCGGTGCCGACGTGCTGTTCGCGCCCGGCCTGCCGAGCCTGGACGCGGTGAAGGCGGTGTGCAGCGCGCTGAAGAAGCCGGTCAGCTTCATGGTCGGCATCCCCGGCAAGTCGTTCAGCGTGGCCGAGCTGGAGGTCGCCGGCGTCAAGCGCATCAGCCTGGCGACCTCGCTGTACCGCACCGCGATGAATGCGCTGAAGTCGGCGGCGGAAGAGATCCGCCGCGACGGGACTTTCAGCTACCTCAACCCGAAGCGCTGATGGCCGGCGACGGGCCGCCCCTAGCCGGTCGCTCCCCCCCGGGGGGACCGGGCCGCTGGCCCGTAGGGGGCCGACGGAGCCCCGCGGCGCGCGGGCTGGCTGCTGCGCTGGCGCCAGAAGTTGCGCAGGCGCCAGCCCAGCAGCACGCCGACGATGGACGCGTAGACCGCGACCTCGCCGTACAGGTGCTTGCCCGATCGCATCCAGAAGAAGTGCAAGATCGCCAGCAGCGCGATCGCATAGACCGCCTTGTGCAGTGCCTGCCAGCGCTTGGCGCCCAGGGCCTTGATCGCGCGGTTGAACGAGGTGGCGGCCAGCGGCAGCAGCAGCAACCAGGCCAGCGTGCCGACCAGGATGAACGGGCGCTTGGCCACGTCTTTCAGCAGCGCGTCGAGTTCCAGCCCCTGGTCCAGCCAGGCGTACGACAGCCAGTGCAGCGTGCCGTAGAGAAAGGTCGCGACGCCGATCGCCCGGCGGTGGCGCAGCAGCTGGTGCCAGCCGGTCCATTGCCGCAGCGGGCTGATCGCCAGTGTCAGCACCAGCCCACGCAGCGTCCAGTCGCCCAGGCCGCGGATCATCGCCTCGGCCGGGTTGGCCCCCAGCGTGTCGCTGATCGCGCCCCACAGCAGCCACGCGAAGGGCAGCGCCAGCAGCGTCCACAGCACCGGCTTGGCGGCCTTGTGGGCCAGCCACCGGTTCATTTCAGCGGCGGTCGTCATGTTCAGTAGAACTTCTTCAAGTCCATGCCGGCGTAGAGCTGCCCGACCTGGGCCTCGTAGCCGTTGAACATCAGCGTGGGCCGGCGCTTGGCGAACAGGCCGTCTTCGCCGATGCGGCGCTCGCTGGCCTGGCTCCAGCGCGGGTGGTCGACCTGCGGGTTCACGTTGGAATAGAAGCCGTATTCGCTCGGGTTGGCGCGCTCCCAGCTGCTGACCGGCTGCTTGTCGACGAAGCGGATCTTGACGATCGACTTCGCGCTCTTGAAGCCGTACTTCCACGGCAGGATCACGCGCACCGGCGCACCGTTCTGGTTCGGCAGCACCTCGCCGTACAGGCCGAAGGTCAGCAGCGCGAGCGGGTTCATCGCCTCGTCCAGCCGCAGGCCCTCGGTGTAGGGCCAGTCCAGCACGCCCGAGCGCAGGCCGGGCATCTGGGCCTTGTCGGCCAGCGTCGTGAACTGCACGAACTTGGCGTTGCCGGTGGGCTCGACCCGCTTGATCAGCTCGGCCAGCGAGTAGCCGACCCAGGGCACCACCATCGACCAGCCCTCGACGCAGCGCAGGCGGTAGATGCGCTCTTCCATCGGTGCGAGCTTCAGCAACTCGTCCAGGTCGTAGACCTTGGGCTTCTTGACCTCGCCTTCGATGCTGACCGTCCATGGCCGTGGCTTCAGCGTGCCGGCGGTCTGCGCCGGCGAGTGCTTGTCGGTGCCGAACTCGTAGTAGTTGTTGTACGAGGTCACATCGGCATACGGCGTGGGCTTGTCCATCACCATCGCGCCGGGCACGGCGCTGCGGCTGCCGGGCAGCGCGGCCAGCTTGCCCGGCGCCTGGGCCAGGGCCTGGCCGGCGGCCCACGGCCCCAGGCCGGCACCGGCCAGGCCCCAGGCGGCACGCTGCAGCCAGTCGCGGCGGGCGTGGTAGACGGCTTCGGGGGTGATGTCCGACGGGGTGCGGTGGTTGAAACCGCGGTCCTTCAGCAGGTACATGGGGTGTCTCGCGCTGGCTGCGCCCGGCGGGCGCCTGAGGGTCTGTCGGGCAAACCGGTGAGACCTTACGCGCAGGCCCAGGTTCCCGCCAGCGATGGGCGTGACATCCTGACGCTCAGGCGTCGCTGTCGTCTGCAGGGGCCACGCCGGGGATCAGCGCGCCGAGCTCGGCGTCGCCGTACAGCTTCAGCGCATGGCTGCTGCGCCGCTCGCGAAAGCTCTTGCGCGAGAACAGCTTGGCCTGGGCCTCGGCCGGCAGGTCGGTGATGTTGATCAGGTTGCGGTTGATCAGCGTGTCGATCACATCTTCGAGCACGCGCACGAAGTCGGCGTCGAGGCGGGCAAAGCGCTCCTGCGCGTCGGCCGCCCCCTGATCGCCCAGAAAGGCGCGCACGTCCGGGTGGTCGTCGGCCAGGTATTCACTGGCCTCGGCGCTGGCCTCGCGGTGCAGGCTGAGCACGAGGCCCTGGGCATTGCGGTGGGCGTAGGGCATGGTCGCGATCCTAGGCCCAGCGGGATCAAAGGGTGCCGTAGGAATGCAGGCCCGACAAGAACATGTTCACGCCGAGGAAGGCGAAGGTCGTGACGATCAGGCCACCGAGCGCCCACCAGGCCGAGGCGGTGCCGCGCAGGCCCTTCATCAGCCGCATGTGCAGCCAAGCCGCGTAGTTCAGCCAGACGATCAGGGCCCAGGTTTCCTTCGGGTCCCAGCTCCAGTAGCCGCCCCAGGCCTCGGCGGCCCAGAAGGCGCCCAGCACGGTGGCGATCGTGAAGAAGGCGAAGCCGACCGCGATGGCCTTGTACATCAGGTCGTCCATCAGCTCCAGCGTCGGCGTGCGGGCGTTGATCGGGCCGCGCAGCCAGATCATCAGCGCAAAGAAGGCGGTGGTGCCGCCCAGCATGCGGGCGCCCTTGACGAGTGCGCCCTGCATCGCCGCGTCGGGCGCGCCGAGCAGCGCGTACAGCCCCATCAGCGCCAGCACCACGCCGGGCGCGCCGACCAGGCCGACCCACAGGTTGCGGGTGGTCGAGGTCTTCAGCAGGCAGGCCAGGGCGACCATGGCCGAGAGCGCGAAGGTGCCGTAGCCGATGAAGTTGGCCGGCACGTGCAGCTTCATCCACCAGCTTTGCAGCGCCGGCAGCAGCGGCTGGATCTCTTGCGCCTCGCGGGCGACCGTGTACCAAAGCAGGAAGCCGACCGCGGCGCTGATGATCAGCATCACGAACGGGCCCAGCGCGCGCGTCTTGTAGTGCGACTCGTAGTACAGGTAGAACAGCGTCGTCAGCCAGCAGAACAGCACGAACACTTCGTACAGATTGCTGACCGGGATGTGGCCGACCATCGGCGCGATCTGGTGGCTTTCGTACCAGCGCACCATCGTGCCGGTCAAGGCCATGAAGACGGCCGCCCAGGCCAGGCGCGAGCCGATGCGCAGGCCGGCCGCGTCGCCCCGCACGTCGCCGCCCTGGCGCGAGAAGAAGCCGAACCAGTAGAACAGCGTGCTCATGAAGAACAGCGTGCCCATCCACAAGATCGCGCTCTGGCTCGACAACAGGTACTTCAGCCAGAACACCTGGCCGCCGGCGACCAGGTCGGCGCCGAAGCTGTCGGTCGTGCGGGCGTACAGGTTGATCGCCAGCAGGGTCGCGCCACCAACGGCCACCGCCAGGATGCGCAAGGCGCCCCAGAACCAGCCCAGCGCGATCAGCGCCGGCACGGCGCCGAACAGGATGCCTTTTTCGTAGCCGTCCATCGCCGCGCCGTAGCGGCGGAAGGCGTAGGCCGCGCCGCCGATCACCAGCGCCGCGAACAGCCAGTCGAGCGGGTCGCGCCGGCTGACCAGGCTTTGGCGGCCGAGGTCGAGCGTGGTGGTGGTCGTGTTCATTGTTTGCCTCCGGCCGAAGCCAGCAATTCATCGCGCAAGCGGTCGAACTCGGCGTCGATGTCCAGCGTGCGCCGCGGGGTGGACATCGCGATCTGCGCGCGCGTGGTGCCCGGCGCCTGGCCATCAGCCAGCCAGACCCACAGCCGCCGCTCGCGCACGTAGAGCATCGCAAAGACGCCCAGGATCAGCAACACCGCGCCGAGGTAGACCAGGGTCTTGCCCGGTGCACGGGCGACCTGGAACACGCTGGCCTGCACGACGTTGAAGTCGGACAGCTCCAGCAGCACCGGCGCGGGGTAGAAGAAGCTGTCGGACAAGGAAAGCACGGCCTGCGTCATGAAGGCCTCGGTGGCCGGACCCAGTTCGAGCGGTTTCAGGCCGGCTTGTTCCCGCGCGACCTGGTTCAAATCGAACAAGGCGCCGTTGAGGATGCGCAGCATCACCTCGGCGATGCGCGGGCGCTCGGCCTCGGGCACGCTGGTTTCGATGAACTGGCTCAGCGCATTCAGGCCACCCATGCGCTCGGCCCCGGCGGCCTTGCTGGGGGCCTCGATGCCGGCGAACAGCGTCAGCGCGCGCGACGCGGTCAGGCGCAGCTGCTCGTTCATCTCGGGCTTGCCTTCGGGCGTGGCCTGGTCGGCGTAGCGCTTGGCGGCGCGGTCACGCAGGGCCGGGTCGTTCAGCGCGGCGCGCAGGCGCAACCAGCCCTGCAGGCTCATGTTCTCGTCGGCCGGCATGCGCAGGTAGCGAAAGTTCTCGGCCGTGCCTTCGCGCACGCCGGCGACGAAGACGCGCTGGCCGTCCAGCTCGATCGGCAGCATGTAGTTGTGGAACTCGCGCGCCTGGCCGGCGCTGTCGCGCAGCCGGTAGGTCACGGCGGGGCCGACGTTGCGCAGCGTCTTGGCCTTGTCGGGGTTGATGCCGGCGCCCAGGTGCTTGTCGAGCGTGCCGACCAGGTCGACCTTGCGCAGGTCGGTGCCGCCGTTGGCATTGGCCTCGGCCATGTTCTCGACGTTGATCACCTTCAGCCCGGTCACCTCGAGCTGCAGCTTGTGCTCGCCGCTGTCGCTGGCCAGGCCGGTGCTTTCGCCGACGCGCAGCTTCAGGTCGAACGGCTGGCCGCCGACGGTCAGCGGGTAGGCCTTCAATTGCACCTGCGAGCCGCCGTCTTCGACGCTGCTCTGGTAGATCGCCACGCCGCGGTGGAAGGCCGGCTCGTTGACCTTGACGACGGCCGGGATCGCCTCGCCGGTCTCGTGGTCGTGGATCACGATGTCGCTGGCGAACAGGCGCGGCATGCCCGTCTCGTAGTACTCGACGGTGAACTTCTTCAGCTCGACGTCGAACGGCAGCTCTTGCAGCACCGTGCCCTGCGGCATCGACAACAAGGCCACGCCAGCGCGCGCGCCCTCGGGCACCAGCAGGTTGCCGCGGAAGGTGGGGTTGCCGGCCGACAGGCGGTGCTCGGCCGGCACGTCCTTGACGAACTGGTAGCCGCCGTCGAACACGCTCTTGCCGGCCAGCGCCATCTGCGCCCGCACGATCAGGTCGCCGTCGGCCAGGCCACCGAGGCAGATCAGCACGATGGCCGAGTGCGCCGACAGGTAGCCCAGCTTGCTGGCGCGGCCGGTGCGCGCGGCCACCATCGTGCCGTGCTCGCGCACCTGCGCGCGGGCGCGCCAGCCGTGCTTTCCCAGCACCGAGGCCACCTGCGCCAGCGCGGCGTCGCGGCCCAGCGGCAGCGTGGCGTCGGCCTTGTGGTGAAAGAAGGCCAGCGACTGTTCGCGCACATGCTCTTTGAAGCTGCGCAGGTCGGCAACGATCTTCGGCGCGTTGCGTGCGATGCACAGGCTGGTCGAGACGACCAGAAAGCCCAGCATCAGCAAAAACCAGTTCGCCGAGTAGACGGTGAAGAGCTGGAAGTGGCCGAACAGCTCGGCCCAGAACGGGCCGAACTTGTTGATGTAGTTGTTGAACGGCTCGTTCTGCTGCACCACGGTGCCGATCACCGAGGCGATGCAGATGACCGCCAGCAGCGTGATCGCAAAGCGCATCGACGACAGCAGCTCCAGCGCCTGGCGCGCGCGGCCCGGGCCGGCAGGGCGGGGCGGTGGGCTGTCGAGCGCGTCCAGCGGGTCGACAAGGTCGGTCGGGGCGGTCATGGGCGGATTATCGGAAGCGGGGTCCGACCCCTGGGGGCGGCGGGTTGCGTCCAAATGAAAAAGCCGGTCAGAGACCGGCCTTCACGGGGCGCTTGCAGGGGATCAACGCAGGCCGGCGATGTAATCGGCGACCGCGGCGATTTCTTCGTTGTTCATGCGGGCGGCGATCGCCTGCATCGGGACGCTGTTGGTGCGCTTGTGGTCGCGGAAGGCCTTCATCTGCGCGTCGAGGTAGTCGGCATGTTGGCCGCCGATGCGCGGGTACTGGGCCGGGATGCCGGCACCGGTCGGGCTGTGGCAGCCGGCGCAGGCGGGCACTTGCTTGTCGGCGATGCCACCGCGGTAGATCTTCTCGCCCAGCGCGACGGTGTCCTTGTGCTTGGCGAAGCCGGGCTTGGCCTGCTTGGTGCCGTAGAACGCAGCGACGTTCTTGATGTCGGCTTCGCTCAGCGGGGCGGCCATGCCTTGCATGATCGGGTTGACGCGCTTGCCGGCCTTGAACTCGGTCAGCTGCTTGGCGATGTACTCGGGGTGCTGGCCCTGCAGGATCGGGTTGGCGGGCGAGCCGCGCGAACCGTCGGCGGTGTGGCAGGCGGCACAGACGTTGGTCGACAGCTCTTGGCCCTTGGCGAGATCGACCTTGGCGGGCGCCGCCGGCTCGTTGGCGAACACGGGCAGTGCCAGCGTGGCAGCCAGGAGGGCGAAGGTGGCGAAGGCGACAGGGGTCTTCATCTCGGCAGGCCTTGATTGTTCGAACAAAACCCGCGGATTTTACAATGCTCCATGACCGCATCGAACCGCCCGCCAGTCGGCGCACCGGATGAGGCCACGCGCACCGCGCTGGCCTGGGCCCACGGGGCCCGTTTCCTCACCACCGCCAGCCAGCTGGATCAATTGCCTTCGGGCGACATGCCCGAGTTCGCTTTCGTCGGCCGCAGCAATGCCGGCAAGTCGACCGCGATCAACGCGCTGGCGCAGCGGCGGCAACTGGCGTTTGCCTCGAAGACGCCGGGCCGCACCCAGCACATCAACCTGTTCGAGTTGGGCCCGAAAGACGCCCCCGACTCGTACCTGGCCGACCTGCCGGGCTACGGCTACGCCACGGTGGCGCGCACCGCCAAGCTGCGCTGGCAGCAGGTGATGGCCGACTACCTGGCGATCCGCCGCAATTTGGCGGGCGTGGTGCTGATGGTCGACAGCCGCCTGGGCTTCACGCCGCTGGACCGGCAACTGCTGGAGTTCGTGGCCCCGCGCGTGACCACCGGTGAGGTGAAGCTGCTGGTGCTGCTGACCAAGGCCGACAAGCTCAGCAAGAAGGAACAAGCCGCCGCGCTGGAAACCGGCCAGGAAGGGCTGGCCGACCTGGCCACCGAAGCCTCTGACGTGGGCTTGCTGCTGTTCTCGGCCCCCAAGCACATCGGCCTGAACGACCTGGCCGACACCGTTTACGGCTGGGCGCACCCGCAGGCCAAGGGCGCCGCCGTCGCGGCCGTGGCCACAGACGGGCCGTAAAAAAGACGAAAGGCCTGGCGCGAGAAGCGGCAGGCCTTCAGGGGCGATGGTGCCAGGGTGTCAGAACGGGATGTCGTCGTCCATCTCGTCGATGCCGGCGCTCGAGCGCGGGGCCGGGCGGGGTGCCGGGGCGCGCGGTGCAGGGGCCGGCGCGCGACGCGGGGCGCCACCACCGCCACCTTCATCGGCGTCGCGGCTGTAGCCGCCGCCGTCGTCTCCACCACCACCGCCGCCGCCTTCACGGCCACCCAGCAACTGCATCGAATCGGCGACGATTTCGGTGGTGTAGCGGTCGTTGCCGTCCTTGTCTTGCCACTTGCGGGTCTTCAGGCGGCCTTCGATGTAGACCGGGCGGCCCTTCTTCAGGTACTCGCCGGCGACTTCGGCCTGGCGGTCGTACAGCACCACCGAGTGCCATTCGGTTTCTTCCTGGCGCTCGCCGGTGTCGCGGTTCTTCCAGTTGCGGGTCGTGGCCAGGCGCAGGTTGCACACCGCCGCGCCGCTGGGGGTGTAGCGCACCTCGGGGTCGCGCCCCAGGTTGCCGATGAGAATGACTTTGTTGATCGAGGCCATGCGGGCGGCTCCAGCAAGAAATCTGTGGGAATGTCCAGTGCCCGATTGTGCCGCAGTGCCCCGGCGCCCGGACAAGACAAAGGCCCCCGCAGGGGCCCGGGAAGATCGGCTAGGGGGCGGGAAAAGTTGAGAATTCCCGCCCCGTCGACCTTCTTGCTCAGCGCCGGCCGATCAGCGCCGACTTCTTGGCGCTGCTCAGGCCCGGCACGCTTTGCGGCACGCCCGGCTCGACCGACACCAGCGTCACGCCGAGCGTGGTGCCGGTGTTGGCATCGGCCCCTTGCACCAGCCGCAGCGCGCCCAGGTAGCGCACGCCTGCGGCGGCACCGTGCCAGCCGAACTTGGCCTTGACCGTGTCGCCCACGGCCACGCTCGCGGGCAGCCCGCGCACGTGCAGCGGCACCGAGCCGCCGTCCGGCCAGACCAGCCATGACGACAGCGTGAAGGCCGTGCTGACCCCGTCGGCCGGCGCAAAGCCATGCACGCAGGCGCTGTAGCTGCCGCCGGCCGGCATGCGCAGCGTGGCCATCTCTTCGGCCGATGCGCCGGCGCTGGACGCCACCAGGTTGCCGCCCTGGTCGTAGATGAACAGGTCGAGGTCGTCGCTGCCGTGGCCCGAGGTGTCGGCGTCGTACAGCGCGAAGCGGGCGGCCAGCGTGCCGGCCGCGACGTTGAAGCTGAACGTCTTGGTGCCGGCTTCGTTGGCGCGGCAGGCCGCGTCGCCGTTCGAATTGGCCGACTTGGTGACCACGCCGTCGGTGCGCGTGGCCGGCATCAGCCCGCCGCTTTGCGAGCTCAAGTCGCCGGTGTAGCCGAACTGGTAGCTGGCCTTCAGCGTGTCATCGGCCTGGGTGCTGACCAGGCTGCCGGGGCCGTCGAAGTTGGTCAGCCGCGCCATGATCGGGCTGCGCACGTTGTGCGTGCCGTCGCTCCAGACCAGGGTGCCCTGGTTCCACGCGCTTTGCGCCGCGCCGTTGCCGGTCAGCGTGACGGTGAAGCGGCCCTTCTGGCCTTTGTCGAGCACCAGGCTGGGCGGGTTGACGCTGGCGCTGAAGCCGGCCACGTTGATGCTGGCGTTGAAGGTGGCCGCGCCGCCGGTCAGGTTGCGCACCGTGCGGTGGAAGGTCACCGAGCCGGGCACGTCGGCGCTGAACGAGGGCAGGTTCAGGTCGGTGGCGGCGATCGAGCCCACCGACTGGCAGGTGGCCGAATCGGCGGCGATCAGGCCCTGGCCGCAGAGGTAGCGCCAGTAGTCCGTCGGGTCGATCTGGTAGAGCAGGCCGGGATCGATCGAGCCGTTGGGGTTGGCGTGGCCGGCCCCGTAGCCGACGAAGGCCGTGTCGGGCGTGCCGTCGGCCAGCTTGACCGGGCCGGCGCTGGTCATCAGCGCCGACTTGATCGACGCCGGGCCCCAGTAGTTCGGGTGCTTCTGCTTCAGCAGCGCGGCCAGGCCGGCGATGTGCGGGCTGGACATCGAGGTGCCTTGCAGGTACTCGGCCACCGGGTCGGGCACGACGCTGCCGTTGACGATGCCGTCGTGGTACGCCTGGTCGGGCTGGGTGACCGCGTAGGCGGCCAGCACCGCCACGCCAGGCGCGGTGATGTCGGGCTTCATCACGGTCGGCGTGGCCAGGTTGGGCCCGCGCGACGAGAAGCTGGCCATCACCGGCGCGACGATGCCGGGGGCCTGGGCCGCCACGCCCATCGCCGCCGTGGCACCAGCGCCGCCGGCATAGGCACGCACCGCGTCGCGGTTGGCGATCGGCAGGTGCACGGTCGGCACCCAATGGGCATCGTCGTTCAGCGTGTCCGAGCCACCGCCGGGCAGGCCGGCCGGCGTGTTCGTCAGCACCATGCCAACACCACCCGCCTGCAGCACGGCCAGGCTCTTGTCGGTGCGGGCCGAGGTGCCGCGGTCACAGGCGACCACCTTGCCGGCGACCTTGGCCGGATCGAGCCCACCGACGAAGCACAGCCGCGCGTCTTCGCTGGTCTTGCCCGGCGCAACCGCGTCGGTCGACAGGATCATTGGCGTCGCCGGCAAGCCCTTGGACTGCGAGGCGCCGTTGTAGACGCTGCCGTCACCGAAGGTGGTGTCGGCCTTGAAGAAGCGGTCGTGCGTCGACGCGGCCACCGTGGTCAGCCACGGGCTGTTGTGGGCCACGGCGTTGCCCGGGCCCGAGTTACCGGCCGAGGCCGCGACGAACACACCGGCGGTGGCCGCATTCAGGAACGCGACCTCGACCGGGTCGAGCAGGCTGGTCTGCGAGCCGCTGATCGAGAAGTTGATGACGTCGACCCCGTCGGCCACGGCCTGGTCGATCGCTGCCACCGAGTCGCCGGTCCAGCAGTTGTTCTGGAACGCGCCGGTGCCGCTGTTGAACCAGCTCCAGCAGACCTTGTAGGCCGCCAGCCTCGCGCGCGGCGCCATGCCCGTGATCGGGCCGACGTTCTGCGTGTGCGAGATCGCATCGGCGTTGGCGTTGCCGCCGGCTGTCGACGAGGTGTGGCTGCCGTGGCCGGTCACGTCGCGCGGCGCGCCGGGGAATTCATACCAGGCCACCGGCAGCCCGGTGGACTTGAACACCGCATCGAAAGCCTTGGCCCCGATGACCTTGTTGTTGCAGTGCTTGGACGGGTCGAAGCCGGGCGCCGCCACGCAGCTGCCGCCCCAGCCAGCGGGCGGCGGGCCATAGGCCAGCGTGCCGCCGCTCTTGACCGGCTTGCCGTTGGCATCGACCTGGTCGTAGAACGACGCGTTCTCGGGCTGGAAGCCGCCATCGACGATGCCGATGACCACGTCTTCGCCCTTGACCAGCGTGCCCTTGCGGTCTTGCGACCACACGCCGCCGGGCAGGTCGAGCCCGAGGAAGTGCGCGGTGTAGTTGGTGTTCAGCTCACGCGGCGTGTCCAGCGTGACGGCCATCACCCCGGGCGTCAGCGCCAGTTGGCGGGCCTGGGCATCGCTCAGCAGGGCCGAGAAGCCGTTGAAGCTGTAGTGGTAGCGGTGCAGCAGCTTGACCGGGCCATTGACCTTGGCCAGCGCGGCGCGTTGCTGCTTGTCCAGGTGCGCCACATAGGCCTGCACCTGCGGGGCGCGTGCGTTCAGCCGCAG
Source organism: Ideonella sp. (assembly GCF_041914305.1). NCBI lineage: Bacteria > Pseudomonadati > Pseudomonadota > Betaproteobacteria > Burkholderiales > Sphaerotilaceae > Ideonella > Ideonella sp. The sequence continues at coordinate 64,762 of NZ_JAYSDQ010000022.1, read as the reverse complement.
GCCTTCGGCGACCTGCGTCGCGGCCAGCCCGGGCACGCCGCCGCGGTAGGACGCGGCCGGCGCGTCGGCCAGCTGGACGATGTACGGGCGGGCCGCGGCGCCGGCGGCGTGCGCCACGCCGGCTGCCATCGCCAGGCCACAGGCCAGGGCGATCGGACCTCTTGTGAAGGGTGAAGCCATCTCGAATTCCTCGTCGGTTGGAGAGAAAAGCAAAGGCCCGCGGGCAGGGCGCCGCCGGTTCGGCAGCGCCTTGCGGGTCACGGCAAGAGCGCGGACCTGGCGCGGCACCTGTGCAGGCGCCACGCCAGTGCGGGGCAGTCTAGGCAGCGGGTTTTTCGGCCCCTACCGTGGGAACCCGTGGAAACCGGCCCGGTCTGAGCCGGTGTCACACTCCTCCCCCTAATTCAAAGGAGAGCGCATGAAGAAGAACCTGTGGCGTAGGCCTGGCCTGCTGGCGGCTTGCGCGCTGGGCGTGTTGCAGGTGGCCTGCGCGGCGCCGCCGGCCCCACCGGCCCCGAAAAGCGCACCGGCCGACACCACCGCGCTGTCGCGCCAGATCCGCGAGCAGATCGGCGATGCCGCCTGCACCGCGAACGAGCAGTGCCACACGATCGCGATCGGCCACAAGGCCTGCGGTGGGCCGGAAACCTACGCCGTGTGGTCCAGCGCGGTGAGCGACGGCAAGAAGCTGCGTGAACTGGCCGACGCCTACACGCAGGCGCGCAAGCAAGAGGCCGAGCAGTCGGGCCGGGTGTCGGACTGCTCGCTCGTCACCGACCCGGGGGCCCGCTGCGAGGCCGGGCGCTGCGTGCCGGCGGGGCGCTCACCGGCGGTGATGTAGCCACCCGCCGATCGGCCAAGAAAAACGCCACCCGAGGGTGGCGTTTTCAATGGGGCGGGCCCGGTCAGTGGGCCTGGCCGCCGCGTGGGTCGAACGGCAGCGTCAGCTGGCTCAGGTCCTTGCGGGTCTCGACCAGCACCAGCGGGCCTTCGTCGACCACGACGACCGGCGGCCGTTCGCGCGGCACGCGCACCGGCTGCGGCTCGGCCGCCATCGCGTCCTGCGCGGCGCGGATCTTGTCGGCGTCGGAGTTGACCCAAGTCAGGCCGGCGGTGTCGGCGATGCGCTGCAACTCGTCCATCGCCAGCACGTAGGGCTCGACCCGTGCCGGTGCCGGCTTCGGTGCGGCGGCCTGGGCGGGGGCGGGCGAGGGCGCCGGCGGCGGGGGCGCCACGGCGGCCACGCTGGCGGGTTGCTCGATGGCCTCGGTCGCGGCGCGTGCCGCGGCGATCGGGTCGGCGCTCAGCTCGGTGCCTTGGTCAGCCACCGGCTGGGCACGCTCGCCGCGGTCCCCACGCTCACCGCGGTCGCGCCGTTCACGGCGTTCGCGGGGCTCTCGCGGTTCACGCGGCTCGCGGCGTTCGCCGTCGGCAACGTCGGCCGCCACCGGGGCGGCCGTGGGCTGCTCGTCGCCCACGTCGGCGGCGGTTTCGCCTTCGGCACCTTGGCCTTCGGCGTCACCTTCACCACGCTGGCCGTCACGGGCCTCGTCGCGGCCACCACGGCCACGGCGGCGGCGGCGGCGGCGGCCTTCGCCCTCGCCGCGGTCGCCTTCCGGCGCGGCGCCCACATCGGCGACAACGCCCTCGGCGGTGCGCTCGATCACCTCGGCCTCGGTCGGCTGCTCACGCTCGAGCTCATGCTCACGCTCGGGGCGTGGCGGGCGCTGCTTGGGCGCCTCGTCGTGGCCACGCGCGGCCGGCAACGGCTGGGTGGCCTCGAAACGGTCGGTTTCGGCCCCGGCAGCCACCGGGGCGGCGGCGCCGCGGCGGTTGCGGTCACCGCGGTTGTCGCGACCTTCGCCACGGCCGCCTTCGCCTCGGCCTTCATGGCGGCCCCCTTCGCCGCGGCCCCCTTCACGTCGACCTTCCTGGCGGCCCTCCTGGCGACCTTCCTGGCGACCTTCCTGGCGACCTTCCGCACGGCCTTCCTGCCGGTCCGGACGACCCTGGCCTTCCGGGCGACCTTCGCGGCCACCCTGGCGGTTGCCATCGGCCGGCTTGGCGCCGCGTTCACCACGCTCGCCACGTTCACCGCCGCGCTCGTTGCGCTCACCGCGGCGGCCATCGCGGCCACCGCCCTTGCGGTCGCCACGGCCGCCTTCGCGGTTGCCGTCGCGGCCTTGTTCACGGCCTTCGCGGCCCGCTTCACGGCTGCCGGTGCGCTGGCCCGGCTGGGCTGCGGGGGCAGCGGCCGGGGTCGGCGTGGCCGGCGTTTCGGCGACACCGAACAGCTTCTTCAGCCAGCCGAAGAACCCACCGCTGGCCGGTGCGGCGGCCGGCGCGCGGGCCCACTGCGGCTTGTCGGCGGGCGGCTGGGCGGCGGGCGCGGCAGCGGCCACCGGGGCCGGTGCGGGCGGCGGCGGTGCCACCGGCGCCGGCTGGTCGGGCAGCACGCCCTTGATCACCGGCTCTTGCTTGGGCTTGGCCTTTTCGCGGCGCGAGATCGAGACCTCGTCGTCCGGCTCTTCGATCATCGTGTAGCTGGCCTGCAGGTTCTCCAGGCGCGGGTCGTCGTGGCGCAGGCGCTCGAGCTTGTAGTTCGGCGTGTCCAGGTGCTTGTTCGGCACCAGCAGCACGGTGGTGCGCTGCCGCAGCTCGATCTTGGTGATTTCGGTGCGCTTCTCGTTCAGCAGGAACGAGGTCACCTCCACCGGCACCTGCACGTGCACGGCGGCGGTGTTCTCCTTCATCGACTCTTCCTGGATGATGCGCAGGATCTGCAGCGCGGAAGATTCGGTGTCGCGGATGTGGCCGGTGCCGTTGCAGCGCGGGCAGGTGATGTGGCTGCCTTCGCTCAGGGCCGGGCGCAGGCGCTGGCGGCTCAGTTCGAGCAGGCCGAACTTGGAGATCGACGAGAACTGCACGCGGGCCCGGTCCTGGCGCAGCGCGTCGCGCAGGCGCTGTTCGACCTCGCGGCGGTTCTTCGACTCTTCCATGTCGATGAAGTCGACGACGATCAGGCCACCCAGGTCGCGCAGGCGGCACTGGCGGGCGATTTCGTCGGCGGCTTCGAGGTTGGTGCGGGTGGCGGTCTCTTCGATGTCGCCGCCACGGGTGGCGCGCGCCGAGTTGACGTCCACCGCGACCAGCGCCTCGGTGTGGTCGATCACGATCGCGCCGCCAGAGGGCAGGTTCACCGTGCGGCTGAACGCGGTCTCGATCTGGTGCTCGATCTGGAACCGGCTGAACAGCGGCGCATCGTCGCGATAGCGCTTCACGCGATTGGCCGTTTCCGGCATCACGTGGTTCATGAACTGGTGGGCCTGCTCGAAGATGTCGTCGGTGTCGATCAGGATCTCGCCGACATCGGCGGTGAAGTAGTCGCGGATCGCACGGATCACCAGCGACGACTCTTGATAGATCAGGAACGCGCCCTTGCCGCCCTTGGACGCGCCGTCGATCGCGTCCCACAGCTTGAGCATGTAGTTCAGGTCCCACTGCAGCTCGGCGGCCGAGCGGCCGATGCCGGCGGTGCGAGCGATCAGGCTCATGCCCTTGGGGTACTCGAGCTGGTCGAGGTTTTCCTTCAGCTCTTCGCGGTCTTCACCCTCGATGCGGCGGCTGACGCCACCGCCACGCGGGTTGTTGGGCATCAGCACCAGGTAGCGCCCGGCCAGCGAGATGAAGGTGGTCAGCGCGGCACCCTTGTTGCCGCGCTCTTCTTTTTCGACCTGGACCAGCAGTTCCTGGCCGTTGGAAATGACGTCCTGGATCTTGGCGTCACGGACGCCGACGCCTTCCTTGAAATAGGTGCGGGAGATTTCCTTGAACGGCAGGAAACCGTGGCGGTCTTCGCCGTAGTCGACGAAACAGGCTTCGAGCGAGGGCTCGACACGCGTCACGACCGCTTTGTAGATATTGCCCTTGCGCTGCTCGCGGCCTTCGATTTCGGTTTCGAAATCGAGCAGCTTCTGGCCGTCGACGATCGCGAGGCGCCGCTCTTCCGGCTGCGTCGCGTTGATCAACATACGTTTCATGTGCACTCCTCGTCACGCACCCGTCCCGGTGTGGGACAGGCGCGAGCCTGTGAGGCGTCAAGCCGGCTGCTTCGGGCAGGCCGGCCCACGCCTCGACCGATGCACGAGAAACAACAACGACGGCCGGAAGAAGGAATCGCCCTGGACTGCTTCGAACCGCTGTTGGCGGTTTCAGCGAGGCAGCGTTGGCGCGTGCGGCGACACAGCAGCGGCATCGGCGCGAGCCCAGCCCGACCCCCACCCGGCACGAAATGCCGGGCGCAGGCCCGCCAGCACCCAGGGCCGCGCCGGCGGAAATGCGCCGGGGCCAAGGGTCAGCAGACCAAGGGGGTGGGGGAAGCTCATGCGCGAACGGCGCTTTTTGTTGTCGTCGCTGGCGTCGAGGCAGTCGAGCGGGTCACGCCGATCGCCTCGTGCCAAAAACCTTGGTGGATCCCCGCAAGATCGCGGGGCGGCACATCCGATGTCTCTCTGCCACGCCCGGCGCCCCGACCGGCGGCCACTTTGGAGCCCGCCATTTCACGGCACGGTGAGCGTGTTGCATCACCTTGAAAATCACGGGCGCATTCGCCGCCCGCCACCACCTTGGACCCGCAATGCCCGGGTAAACTCTTGAAAATCAAGCACTTACGGCTCTAACGTGGCGCAGACCATTATAAAGGCGAAAAGCCGCGCGCCGGCGGGCCCTGTCACGCGGCGGTCATCGAAGCCGGCCGCGCCGAAACCCGGTTCTGCCAAACCCGCCCGGCCAAAGGCCGCGACCGCACCGGCCGCCCGGCCGGCCGTCGCCTCGCCGCCACCCGCCGCGCCCGAGGTCCGGCGCCTGGCGGTCGACGAAGGCTCGGCCGGCCAGCGGCTGGACAACTTTTTGCTGCGCGAGCTCAAGGGCGTGCCCAAGACCCACGTCTACCGCATCATCCGCTCGGGCGAGGTGCGGGTGAACAAGGGCCGGGCCGCCGCCGACACCCGGCTCGAAACCGGCGACGAGGTGCGCGTGCCTCCGGTGCGCGTGGCAGCCCCCCACGCCGAGATGGCCGCCGAATCGGTGCCGCCGCGCGAGTTTCCGGTCCTGTTCGAAGACGAGCACCTGCTGGTGATCGACAAGCCGGCCGGCGTGGCAGTGCACGGCGGCAGCGGCGTCAGCTTCGGCGTGATCGAGCAACTGCGCCGCGCCCGCCCCGACGCCAAGTTCCTCGAACTGGTGCACCGGCTCGACAAGGAAACCTCCGGCCTGCTGCTGCTGGCCAAGAAGCGCAGCGCACTGACGAACCTGCAAGACCAGTTCCGCCAGCGCGAGACCGGCAAGACCTACGCCGCGCTCGTCAGCGGCCGCTGGCCGGCGAACAAGAAGGTCATCGACGTTGCGCTGCACAAGTACCTCAACGCCGACGGCGAGCGCCGCGTGCGCGCGGTGGCGGCCGACCATGGCGAGGGCCAGCGCTCGATCTCGCTGGTGCGGGTGGTGGCCAGCTACCCCGGCACGGCCCCGGGCTTCACGCTGCTGGACGTGACCATCAAGACTGGCCGCACGCACCAGATCCGCGTCCACCTGGCCCACGAAGGCCACCCGATCGTCGGCGACGACAAGTACGGCGAATTCGCGCTGAACAAGGCGTTGGCCGCCGGCCGGCTGGCCAACGGCTGCCGCTTCGACCGCATGTTCCTGCATGCCCGGCGCCTGGCCTTCGACCATCCCGCCAGCGGGGAGCGCATCGAGCTGCACGCCCCCCTGCCACCCGAATGCGAGACACTGCTCGCGAGCCTCGCCGACCCTTCAACTGCATGACCCGCACCCGCCGTTTCGACCTGATCGCCTTCGACTGGGATGGCACCCTGTTCGACTCCACCGCACTGATCGTGCGCAGCATCCAGAACGCCTGCCGCGACATCGGCGTGCTGGTGCCCGACGACCAGCGCGCCGCCTACGTGATCGGCCTGGGCCTGCGCGACGCGCTCGAATATGCGGTGCCCGGCCTGCCGCCCGAGCGTTACCCCGAGCTCGGCGCGCGCTACCGCCACCACTACCTGGCCAGCCAGCACGAGCTGAGCCTGTTCGCCGGCACGCTGCAGATGCTGCATGCGCTGAAAGAGCGCCAGCATTTCCTCGCCGTGGCCACGGGCAAGAACCGCCGCGGGCTCGACGATGTGCTGGGGCTGACCGAGCTGCGCGGCCTGTTCGACGGCAGCCGCACGGCCGACGAGACCTTCTCGAAGCCGCACCCGCGCATGCTGCAGGAGCTGATGGCCGAGTTCGGCGTCGAGCCGTCGCGCACGCTGATGATCGGTGACACCACGCACGACCTGCAGATGGCGGTCAACGCCGGCACGCCGTCGGTCGGCGTCAGTTTCGGCGCCCATGACCACGAGTCGTTCGTGCCCTTGTCGCCGCTGTTCGTCGCCCATTCGACGCGCGAGCTGCACGATTGGCTGCTGCGCCATGGCTGATGTTGCCCCCACGCTCCCTTCCGGTCGCTGCTTGCTATGACGGCACCGGTCCCTGCCGTTGAACAGCACGTTTGCGCCAGCGCCGACCTCGAAGAGCGCGGCAAGGCCGTGGTCTTCGATGTGCTGCTGTGGCGCCAGCCGGCGCGGGCGTTTGCACTGCGCTTCGACGGCCGCGTGGTCGCCTACCTGAACCGCTGCGCGCACGTGCCGACCGAGCTGGACTGGCAGCCCGGCGAGTTCCTCGACCTGGACAAGCGCTGGATCATCTGCTCGATCCACGGCGCCACCTACGAGCCGTCCGATGGCTATTGCATTGCCGGCCCGTGCCGCGGCGAGCACCTGATGGCGCTCGACGTGGTGGAGCGCGACGGTCAGGTGTATTGGTATCCTAGCCCCGACATCCAGCCGGTCGTGTTCGACTGACACCTCCGTGCTGCGGCCCGCCTTCGCCTCGTGCACACCCTCCACCCCTTCTTCAGCGGCCCCGCGCCGAGCTTTCGATGAGCCTTCCTGACGACCCCGCGCAGACCCCTGCGCCGACCCCCGCGTCCGAGCCGGCCGCGCCCGCGCCGGCCATGGTGGCGCCGCCGCCCCCGGCGCCCGCCCCCGAGGCACCGGCCCCTGCGCTGGCAGGCATGGAAGTCTTGCTGCGCCAGGTGTCGACCGAGCTGCTGCGCGACCGCCGCAGCGCCCGCCGCTGGAACCTCGCCCTGCGCCTGGGCTGGTTCGGCCTGGTGCTGGCCGTCGTCTGGGGCCTGGCGACGCAGCGCGGCGGTCACCCGAACACGCCGACCGGCCCGCACACCGCGCTGGTCGAGGTGCGCGGCGAGATCGCGGTCGACGCCGAGGCCAACGCCGAGCAACTGGTGGCGTCGATCCGCAGTGCGTTCGAAGACGAAGGCGCCAAGGCGGTCGTGCTGCGCATCAATTCACCCGGCGGCAGCCCGGTGCAGGCCGGCATCATCAACGACGAAATCCGCCGGATGAAGGCCAAATACAAGAAGAAGGTCTACGCGGTGGTCGAAGAGACCTGCGCCTCGGGGGCCTACTACATCGCGGTGGCAGCCGACGAGATCTACGTCGACAAGGCCAGCGTGGTCGGCTCGATCGGCGTGCTGATGGACGGCTTCGGCTTCACCGGCCTGATGGACAAGCTGGGCGTCGAGCGCCGCCTGCTGACCGCCGGCTCGAACAAGGGCATGCTGGACCCGTTCTCGCCGGTCGACCCGAGGCAAACCGCCTATGCCAAGGCGATGCTCGACCAGATCCACCAGCAGTTCATCAAGGTCGTGCGTGACGGCCGTGGCGACCGGCTGAAGGAAACACCGGACACCTTCTCGGGCCTGTTCTGGAACGGTGAAGAGGCGGTCAAGCTGGGCCTGGCCGACCATTTCGGCAACCTCGACTACGTGGCCCGCGAGATCGTCAAGGCCGAAGAGGTGATCGACTACACCCCGCAAGAGAACGTGGCCGAACGCCTGGCCAAGCGTTTTGGCGCGTCGATCGGCGAAGGGGCGGTGCGCACGCTGCGCAACGTCGCGCCGTTGCGCTGAACCCGCGGGACCGGACACCCCCACGCGCCGGCCCGCCGCCCCGATGGTCGACCTGACGCTGCCCGACGCTGCACCGGCCCACGGCCACGGCGACGTCACCGGGCGTCTGGTGGCCCGCGTGCAGGCCTGGCAGCATCGCCACCCGCTGGCGCGTCGCCTGCCGGCCGCCGACGTGACCGGTTTCGGTGTCATCGCGCTGCCGTATGCCGCGGCAAAAGGCGGCGGCCGGCCGCAGCCGCTGTTCCACCAGCCCAGCCTGGTGCCGGGCCTGTCGCACCGGGCGCTGGTCGAGTTTGCCCAGCGCCACGCGGTCAGCCAGCGGCCGGGCCCGGCCGATTGGCCGCAGCGTGACGTCGAGCGCGCCGACGCTTCGGCCGAGCCGGCACCACTGACCCGTTACCTGCTGACCGCCGCGGTGACCGAGCCGGTCGCGCCGGGGGCCCTGCCGCGCCGCTTGTTGATCGCGCCCGAGGGCACGGCCATCTGGGGCCCGCGCCCGTTGAGCCGGCCGCGGGTGGTGGCGGCGCTGTTGATCGTTGCCGCGGCGCTGCTGGGGCTGGCCGTCGCAGGCTGGGGCCTGCGCGGCAAGTGGGCCCGGCCGGCGGTGGTGGCGGCGTCGGCGGCATCGGCACCGGCCGCCTCGGCCCCGGTGACCGCATCGCCGGTGGTGGCCGCCAGCCCGGCGTCGGCTGCCGTTGCCAAGGCGGCGTCCGCCCCCCTTCCGGCCTCGGCGGCCGTGCTGCCGCTGGCCGTGTCGTCGCCGAGCCGGGTTGTGGCGCCCACGCCTGTGGCGGCGGTCGCGCCGGCCGTCGCGTCTGCAGTGGTCTCCGGTCGCGCCGCGTCGGCGCCGAAGACAGCGGCGTCTGCCCCGCTGGCCGCGGCCCCTGCCGCCGTGCCCGCGTCGGCCGCGCTGACCCCGCCCCGGGCGGCCTCGGCGCCACCGATCGTGCCGCCCCCGTTGCTGCCGATGCCCAGCGCGCGGCGCAGCGCGGCGGTGGCCGAGGCTGCGTCCGAACCTGCGCCGGCGGCCAGTGTGGCGTTGCCGGCCGGGCCGCACTTTGCGCTGGTGTCGGTGCCGTCCAAGAAGCGGGCGGGGGCCGAGGCCACGCTGGCCCAGGTGCGCAAGGTCCTGGGCCCGGCGATCGGCAATCTGCAGGCACAGATCATGCCCTCGCCAGAAGGCTTCGTCGTCACGATCTGGCCGTTGCCGACCCAGGCCGATGCCGAGCGGCTGGCCGAGGTGCTGGGGCGGCGCGGGGTGCCGATGAAGTGGCTCGAATTCTGAGGACACGACGGAACTCGGGCGTGGCCCAGGGGGTCGTGTCGAACATGCGGTGCCCCTGGGGCGCTTGCGTGTCAAGGCGCATGATCGGCAACAGGGTCACGGTTGCCGTGCACCGCGCGGGCCGGAAGAATGCAAAGGCCCGCGTGACGGGCGCCGTCGCCAGACCATGAGCCAAACGCTGGACGCACCTGCTCGCAAACGCAGCCGACACACCCGGTCGGCGGCGGCGCGCGCGCATGTGCCGGCCCGTGCGCCGCAGGCGGGCCGCAGCCACGGCCTGCCGTCGCCGCGGCGGGTGCTCGCGGCCCAGGTGGTGGCATGGCACAACCGCCATCCGCTGGCGCGCCGCATCAACCGCCGGCAACTGGGCGGCTACGGGGTCGTCAGCCTGCCGTTCTCGCCGGCACTGCCCGAGGGGCAGGACGGGCCGCCGCGCTTTCCGATGTTCGACGACCTGTCGCTGATCCCCGGCCTGTCGCGCAGCAAGGTGGTGGCGCTGGCACTCGCCCAGGGCTGGCAGGAGCGGCCCGGTGCGCCCGAATGGCCGCTGCGCCAGGTGCCGGTGGCCAAGGGCTGGGACGCGTCGAAATCCGAGCCGATCCACCTGCTGACGGTGGCGCTCAAGCGCGGCAAGAAGAAGCCGCCGCTGCGCCTGCTGGTCGGCCGCTCGGCGTCGGTCGAGCTGGGCGGGGTGATCGGCCACCGGCTGTCGAGCCGGCCGCGGCTGGCGCTGGCCGGCCTGGTGTTGCTGTTGCCGTTGCTGCTGGCCGGCTGGGGCTTGAAGCAGCTGTGGCCGTCCGGCCGCGGCACCAAGCTGGCGTTGCCGCCGGTGGCCGAGGCGCCGCGCCAGGCCGATCCGGCGCGGGGCGATTCGGGCGGCCCACCCCGCGGCGGCGTGTCGGCACGGCCGACTGCGCCGCCACCGTTGCCGGGCACCGCCGGCATCCCGGTGGCCACCGCGCCGGGGTCGGACGACATCCTGCCGGTGCCGAAGGCCGTCGACGCCGTGCCCGGCAAGGGCCCGCGCGTCGGCAGCGGCTTGTCGGCCGAAGCAGGCGACCCACGCGCTGCGGCCGGCCCTGACCAGTTTCGCCTCGTCGGCCCGCCGCTGCGCGACCCGACGGCACTGCAGAGCCAGGCGAACAGGCTGCAGTCGGTGCTCGACACGATGGGCCAGACCGGTGGCCGCCTGCGCATGGACGTGGTCGGCACGCCCGAAGGCGACGCGCTGTCGATCGGCCCGGTGGGCGACCAGGCCGAGGCCGAGCGCATTGCCAAACGCCTGGCCGCGCGGGGCATCACGCTGAAGGTCACCGAGCAGCCCTGACTGCGTCCGTGAGCGGCGCCGTCATAGATTGTTGATTCGCGGGTTTTCCCCAGGCGCTGACAGTTACAGGCAGAATCCGCCCCGTGCTGCAGCGCAGCACCCGTTCAACTCCCGGTTCCCCCATGAGCGTCCATCCCCAGCCCGCCCCCGAAGCCAGCGCCACGCGCCCCGCGTGGACCCTGCCTCGTCTGCGCGAAGCCAGCGCACGCGGCGAGAAGCTGGTGATGCTGACCTGCTACGACGCGACCTTTTCCCGCGTGCTGGACGAAGCCGGCGTCGACATCCTCTTGGTCGGCGACTCGCTGGGCAACGTGATCCAGGGCGAGGCCAGCACCTTGCCGGTCACGCTGGAACAGATGGCGTACCACACGCGCGCCGTGGCCCAGGGCAAGCGCAGCGCGTTCCTTGTCACCGATCTGCCGTTCGGCACCTATGAAGCCAGCCCCGAGCAGGCCTTTGCCTCGGCGGCCACGCTGATGCGTGCCGGTGCGCAGATGGTCAAGCTCGAAGGCGGGGGCTACACGGCCGAGACGGTGCGTTTTCTCACCGAGCGCGGCATCCCCGTCTGTGCCCACCTGGGCCTGACGCCGCAGCGCGTGCACGCGATCGGCGGCTACCGGGTGCAGGGCCGCGACGATGCGGCGGCCAAGCTGCTGCTCGACGACGCCACCGCGCTGGCCCAGGCCGGCGCTGCGTTCCTGGTGCTGGAGCTGGTGCCCTCGGCTGTCGCACGACACATCAGCGCCGAGCTGCCCCAGCTGATGACGATCGGCATCGGTGCCGGTGCCGGCACCACCGGCCAGGTGCTGGTGCTGCACGACCTGCTGGGCCTGACCGGCGGCACCGGCGGCAAGCGCCCACGCTTTGTGCGCGACTTCACCCGCGTGCCCGGTAGCGCGGCCGACGCGCCCGGTCTCTCGATTGCCCAATCCGTGGCCGCTTACGTGGCCGCCGTGAAAGACGGCAGCTTCCCCGACGAAGCCATCCACGGCTACTGACCTCCTCATGCAAGTTATTCATTCGATTGCCGAACTGCGGCGCACGCTGGCTCGCCAGAACCAGACGGTGTTCGTGCCGACGATGGGCAACCTGCACGAAGGCCATTTGTCGCTGGTGCGCGAAGCCAAGCGCTGGGGCGGCCCGGTGGTCGCGAGCATCTTCGTCAACCGGCTGCAGTTTCTGCCGCACGAAGATTTCGACCGCTACCCGCGCACCTTGGCGCGCGACGTCGAGCTGCTGACCGGTGCCGGCTGCAACTTCGTCTTCGCGCCCGACGAGGCCGAGCTGTACCCCGAGCCGCAGGTCTACAAGGTGGCACCACCAGCGGCGCTGGCCGACATCCTCGAAGGTGAGTTCCGGCCCGGCTTCTTCACCGGTGTCTGCACCGTGGTGCTGAAGCTGTTCCAGTGCGTGCAGCCCAGCGTGGCGGTGTTCGGGCAGAAGGACTACCAGCAGCTGAAGGTCATCACTGAAATGGCGCGCCAGTTCGCGTTGCCGGTCGAGGTGGTGGGCGCCGCGACGGTGCGGGCCGACGACGGCCTGGCGCTGTCGTCGCGCAATGGTTACCTGGCCGAGGCCGAGCGCACCGAGGCGATTGCGCTGCCGCAAGCTTTGCGCAATCTCGCCGACCGTGCCCGCGCAAGCGAGGTCACACTCGCGGCACTGGAGCTCGAAGCGATGGACGCCTTGCGCGCCCGCGGCTGGGCACCAGACTACCTGACGCTGCGCCGCCGCACCGACCTGCTGCCGCCGACCGAAGCCGAGCGCCTGGGCCACGAGCCGCTGGTGGCTCTGGGCGCGGCCCGACTGGGCGCCACGCGCCTGATCGACAACATCGAATGCTGAAATGGGGCCCCCACGCCCCCTCCCGGGGGCTGCCCCCCGAGGGGGGCCTTGCAGCGGACCGGCAAAGCCGGCTCCGCGCAAGAACCTTGGTTGGGGCGAGTAGCGCGAAGCCTTGAGAGAAGAGACAAGCCAATGAACGTCGCCGAACAAACCATTCAACTTCATCGCCCCGCCAAGAAGGCCGTCGCGGCCGCGACGGCCGAGCGCTGGCCGGTGGCCGAGATCGAGGCGCTGTTCGCGCTGCCATTGCCCGAGCTGATCTACCGCGCGCAGACCGTGCACCGCGAGCATTTCGACCCGAGCGAGGTCGAGCTGGCCACGCTGCTGTCGATCAAGACCGGCGGCTGCCCCGAAGACTGCGGCTACTGCCCGCAGTCGGTGCACTACGACACCGGCGTCGAGGCCGGCAAGCTGATGGAAACCGCTGCGGTGCGCGAAGCGGCCGAGGCCGCCAAGGCCGCCGGCGCGACACGCTTTTGCATGGGCGCCGCCTGGCGCGCGCCGAAAGACCGCGATGTCGAGAAAGTGGCCGAGCTGGTGCGCGAGGTCAAGGCTATCGGCCTCGAAGCCTGCTGCACGCTGGGCATGCTGAGCGAAGACCAGGCCCAGACGCTGAAGACCGCCGGCCTGGACTACTACAACCACAACCTCGACACGGCGCCCGAGGCCTACGGCCGCATCATCACGACGCGCGACTACCAGGAGCGGCTGGACACGCTGGAGCATGTGCGCAACGCCGGCATGTCGGTCTGCTGCGGCGGCATCGTCGGCATGGGCGAAAGCCGCGCCGAGCGCGCCGGCCTGGTCGCGCAACTGGCCAACCTTGAGCCGTACCCCGAGTCGGTGCCGATCAACGAGCTGGTGCAGGTCGAGGGCACGCCGCTGGCCGGCACCGACAAGATCGACCCGTTCGAGTTCGTGCGCACGATCGCGGTGGCCCGCATCACCATGCCCAAGGCGCGTGTGCGCCTGTCGGCCGGCCGCCAGCAGATGGACGAAGCGTTGCAGGCGCTGTGCTTCGTCGCCGGCGCCAACTCGATCTTCTACGGCGACAAGCTGCTGACCACCGGCAACCCCGATGTCGAGCGCGACCGTGCCCTGCTGTCGCGCCTGGGCCTGCATGCGCGCGACGCGCAGCACGGCCACGGCTGAGCCTGGCGCTTGCGCGGCACGGCGCCGATGACGCCCCTGCACCTGCCCACCCCGCTGGTCGAATCGGCCGCGTTGTCGCGCGCCGCTGGCCGGCGCGTGTGGCTCAAGCTCGAAGCCCTGCAGGCCCCGGGCTCGTTCAAGATCCGCGGCATCGGCCTGGCCTGCCAGACCTACCGCGAGCGTGGCGCGCAGCGTTTCGTCTCGTCGTCGGGCGGCAATGCCGGCCTGGCGGTGGCCTATGCCGGGCGCCGGCTCGGCGTGCCGGTGCAGGTGGTCGTGCCGACCAGCAGCACGGCCCGTGCGCGCGAGCTGCTGGCCGCTGAAGGCGCCGAGGTCACGGTGCATGGCGATTCGTGGCAAGAGGCGAATGCGCTGGCGCAATCGCTGCTCGGGCCCGACGATGCGTTCATCCACCCGTTCGACGACCCGCTGCTGTGGTCGGGCCACGCGACGATGATCGACGAGGTCGCCGCGGCCGGGCTGCGCCCGAGCGGCGTGCTGGTGTCGGTGGGCGGTGGCGGGTTGTTGAGCGGCGTGATCGAGGGCCTGCGCCGCAACGCGATGGCCGAGGTTCCGGTGTTCGCGGTCGAGACCGAAGGGGCCGCTTCGTTGCACGCGGCGCTGAAGGCCGGCCAGCGCGTCACGCTCGATGCGATCACCTCGATCGCCACCTCGCTCGGGGCCAAGCAGGTCTGTGAACAGGCCTTCACGCTGGCGCAGTCACACCCGCTGAAGAGCCTGGTCGTCAGCGACGCCGACGCGGTGCGCGCCTGCGTGCGCCTGATGAACGACCACCGCCTGGTCGTCGAACCCGCTTGCGGCGCCGCCCTGGCGCCCGCGTACAGCGGCTCTGCCGAGCTGAGCACGGTCGGCGACGACCTGCTGGTCATCGTCTGCGGCGGCGCCACCGCCACGGCCGCCCAGCTGCTCGCCTGGGCCGACAAGCTTCGTTAACTCCCGTCGGCCCTGTCGGGGCCGCATCGCCATGTTCAAGACCTTCTTGCACGCCAAGATCCACCGCGCCACCGTGACCCATTGCGAGCTGCACTACGAAGGCTCCTGCGGCATCGACCAGGACCTGCTGGACGCGAGCGGCATTCGCCCGAACGAACAGGTGCACATCTGGAACGTCAGCAACGGCGAACGGTTCATCACCTACGCGATCTCGTCGCCGCGCGGCAGCGGCGTGATCTCGCTCAATGGCTCGGCGGCCCGGCGGGCGAGCGTTGGCGACCTGGTCATCATCGCGGCCTTCGCGTCGGTGCATGACGACAAGGTCGACCAGCATGTGCCGAAGCTGGTGTTCGTCGACGCCGCCAACCGCATCAAAGAGCTGCGCCACGAGCCCGCCGGCCCGCAAGCCGGCGTGGTTGTCGACGAGGCCTGAGGCAGGCTGACGCGATGTCGGACAGCAGCCCGTTGTTCACGGCCTCGGTGCCGGTGTTCCAGCGTTACCTCGGTCGGCTCGGCGGTTGGCTGGACCGGGCGGAGGCGCATGTGGCGCCGGCGGTGCTGGGCGCCCGGCTGGCGCCCGACATGCTGCCGTTCGAAACCCAGGCCGTGGTCGCGGCGAACTTTGCGCTGCGGGCCGCGTTCCCGCTCGCGGGCCTGGCCGTGCCGCCCTACGGCGATTGGCCGGCCGGCTACACCGGGCTGCGCGCGCGGCTGGCCCATGTGCTGGCGCTGCTGGCGTCGCTCACGCCGGCGCAGTTCGCGCAGGCGGGCTCGCGCCAGGTGGCCAGTGACGCCGGCGAGGCCATGCTGGAGCTGGACGGTGCCACCTTCTTGCACCAGTTCGCCTTGCCTAACTTCTTTTTCCACCTGACCGCGGTCTACGCGATCTTGCGTCAGCAGGGTGTGCCGCTGGGCAAGGCCGATTTCGATGGGTTTCACCGCTACACCGCGGCCGCCTGAACGGAGCACGCCGGCATGGCATTGAACGACGATTGGCGCGCCCGCAGCCTGAAGGCCGTCTGGCACCCCTGCACGCAGATGAAGCTGCATGCGCGGGCCGAACACCCGCAGCCGCTGATTCCGGTTTCACGCGCCGATGGCGTCTGGCTGCACGACCACGAAGGCCGGCGCTACCTCGACGGCATCAGCTCGTGGTGGGTCAACCTGTTCGGCCACAACCACCCCGCCATCCGCGCCGCCCTGGTCGACCAGCTGCACACGCTCGACCATGTGATGCTCGCCGGCTTCACGCATGCGCCGGTGGTCGAGTTGTCCGAGCGCCTGTCGGCCCTGACCGGGCTGGGCCATGCGTTCTACGGCAGCGACGGCGCCAGCGCGACCGAGATCGCGCTGAAGATGAGCGCGCACTACTGGCGCAATGCCGGCCAGCCGCAGAAGTGCCGCTTCGTCGGCATCGCCGGCGGCTACCACGGCGAGACGGTGGGGGCGCTGGCAGTGACCGACATCGCGCTGTTCCGCGAGGCCTACGCGCCGTTGGTGCGCCTGGCCGCCACGGTGGCCAGCCCCGATGCGCGCCAGGCCGCAGCGGGTGAGAGCGCCGTCGACGTGGCCGAGCGTGCCGCGGCCGCGCTGGACGCCTGGCTCATGGAGCATGCGCATGAAACCGCCGCGGTCATCGCCGAGCCGCTGGTGCAGTGCGCCGCCGGCATGGCGATGCACGACCCGGTCTACCTGAAGCGGCTGCGGGCGCTGTGCGACAAGCACCGGGTGCACCTGGTGCTCGACGAGATCGCGGTCGGCTTCGGCCGCACCGGCACGTTGTTCGCGCATGAACAGGCCAATATCCGGCCCGACTTCCTGTGCCTGTCCAAGGGACTGACCGGCGGCACGCTGCCGCTGTCGGCGGTGCTGACGACCGACACGGTCTACGAAGCCTTCTACGACGACGAAGTCGCGCGGGGCTTCTTGCACTCGCACAGCTACACCGGCAACCCGCTGGCCTGCCGCGCCGCGCTGGCCACGCTGGACCTGATCGAGCAGACGAACGTGATCGCCGCCAACCGCGTCACCGCCGAACGCCTGGCCCGGCAGTTCGAGCCGCTGACGCAGCACCCGCGTGTGCGCCACGCGCGCCGGCAAGGGATGATCTTCGCGTGGGACGTCGTGTCCAGCCTGCCCGACTTCGCACGCCGCTATGCGCGCCACGCGCTGGCGCAAGGGCTGCTGCTGCGGCCGATCGGCCACACGCTGTATGCGATGCCGCCGTATGTGATCAGTGAAGACGAAGGCGCGCAGCTGGCGCGCGGTGCGCTGGCGGCGCTCGACGCCACCTTGGCAGAAGAGGGCGCCGGCGCGGCCCGCATCGATGGAGTCGTCGATGGGGTGTGAACCTTGACCACCATCTTCGTCACCGGCACCGACACCGGCGTCGGCAAGACCTTGGTCAGCGCCGCGCTGCTGCACAACCTGGCGCGCCACCACGCCCGTGTCGTCGGCATGAAGCCGGTCGCGGCGGGCCTGGTCGAACACCAAGGGCAGATGGTCAGCGAAGACGTGCTGGCGTTGCGCGCCGCGTCGACGCTGCAGGTGCCACCCGAGCTGGACAACCCGGTCGCCTTGCCCGACCCGCTGTCGCCGCACCTGGCCGCGCGCCGCGCCGGCCGTGTCGTCCGGGTGGGCGACCTGCTGGCACCGGCGCGGGCGCTGCAACAGCAGGCCGATGCATTGGTGGTCGAAGGCGCCGGCGGCTGGCGCGTGCCGCTCAACGACGACGAAACGCTGGCCGACCTGGCGCGCGCGCTGAGGGCCCCCGTGTTGCTGGTGGTCGGCCTGCGCCTGGGCTGCCTGAACCATGCGCTGCTGACGGCCGAGGCGATCCGCGCCGATGGCCTTCTGCTGGCCGGCTGGGTCGCCAACCATGTCGACCCGCAGATGGCCTGCGTCGACGACAACCTGGCGACGCTGCGCGAGCGGCTCGGCGCGCCGCTGTGGGGCGTGGTGCCCTGGTCCGCCGCGCCGGATGCCGCATGCATCACGCTCGACCTACCCGAAGGATTCAGATGACCTGGCTGACCGAATTCGACACCCGCCTGGCGGACCTGGACGCGGCGCACCTGACACGCCGGCGCCGCGTTGTCGTGCCCGAAGCCGGCGCCCGGATGACGGTCAACGGCCGCTCGATGCTGGCGTTCTGCAGCAACGACTACCTGGGCCTGGCCGGCCACCCGGCGCTCAAGGCCGCGGTGCACGAAGCGGTCGACCGCTACGGCGTGGGCTCGGGCGCGTCGCCGATGGTCAGCGGCTACAGCGCCGCCAACGCCGCACTCGAAGCCGAGCTGGCCGAGTTCGTGCAACTGCCGCGTGCGCTGTACTTCTACGCCGGCTACGCCACCAACGCCAGCATCGTGCCGGCGCTGGTCGGTGCCGGCGATGCGATTTTTTCCGACGCGCTGAACCACGCCTGCCTGATCGACGGGGCGCGCCTGTCGAAGGCCAGCATCCACCGCTTCGACCACGCCGATCTGGCCGCGCTCGACGCCCAGCTCGCCGCCGAGCCGGCGCGCCGCAAGCTGATCATCAGCGACGCGGTGTTCAGCATGGACGGCGACGTGGCCGACATCGCGGCGCTGCGGGCGCTGGCCGATCGCCACGATGCCTTGCTGCTGCTCGACGACGCCCACGGTTTTGGTGTGCTCGGCCCGCAGGGGCGCGGTGCGCTGGCGGCGGCCGGTTTGACCGGGGTGAACGCTTCGCCCCGGGTGCTCTACATGGCGACGTTAGGCAAAGCCCTCGGCGTGGCCGGCGCCTTCGTGGCCGGCCCTGACACGCTGGTCGAATGGCTGCTGCAAAAGACCCGCAGCTACACCTACGCCACGGCCGCGCCGGCCCTGCTGGCCGAGGCGCTGCGTGCTGCATTGCGCATCGTCGGCAGCAGCGAGGGCGACCAGCGCCGTGCGCACCTGCAGGCGCTGATCGCTCGCCTGCGCGACGGCCTGGCGCCCGGCGCCGATGCCGCGATCGACGCCGCCGGCTGGGCGCTGATGCCGTCCGACACGGCGGTCCAGCCGCTGGTGATCGGCGACAACGCCGCCTCGCTGCGCGTGATGGCCAGCCTGCAGGACGACGGCCTGTGGGTGCCGGCGATCCGCCCGCCGACCGTGCCGGTGGGCACCGCGCGACTGCGCATCGCGCTGAGCGCCGCGCACCAGGCCGACGAGGTCGACCTGCTGGTGCGCGCGCTGCGCTCGTTGGCGCGGGGGGTTTAGAACCCCACCGCCGCCCGCAGCCCCACCGCCATGAAGCCGGGCGCGTCGGCGTTGCCACCGGCACGGCGGATCCATTGCAGGTCCGGCGTCAGCTCGAGGTGGTCGCTCAGCTTCCAGCGGTAGTAGGCCTCGACGATCTGCTCGTTGCCATGGGCCGCAAAGCCGACCAGCGAGGTGTCGAGCGCGGTCGCCTGGGCCCATTCGCTGCTGGTGTGCACGAAGCCGGCGGCCAGGCCGACCGCGTCGCTGCCGCGGCCCCACGCGCGGCCGCCGTGCTCGAAGCCGACGGTCAGCGCCTTGTCGAAGGCACCGTCGCCCGAGGTGCGCTGGCCCCAGCGGCCGAACAGGTTCCACTCGCGGCCCAGCTTCTGGTCGACCGAGAGGCCATAGCCGCTGTGGCGCTGCGCTGTTTCACCGCCGAGGTCGGTGGTCTGGCCGTTGGTCCACGCATACAGGCGGTAGCTGCCGTGCGGCTCGCCGTTGATCAGCTTGGGCGAGAACTCGAGCTGGCCGATCACCAGCGGGCGGCGCGGGCCGGCGCTGAAGTGGGCGGCGGCGCCCGAGCCGAAGACGCCGAGCGACGCGCCCCAGCCCCAGCCGCGGTCTTCGCCTTCGTCGATGTAGGCCACGCGCAGGCCCGGTGCGAAGCCGTAGGCGTCGGCCGCGATGTCGCCGCCCGAGTCGAGCATCGGGTTGTGCACGAACACGTTGTTCAGGAACTGCGCGCCCTCGTCACCGGCAACCGCGTTCTGGTCGAAGAAGCCGAAGAGGTCGATCTTGCCGAGGTTCATCTCGACGCGGTTGCCCGGCAGGTCGTTGAAGCGGCCGCCGCCCAAGTCCCACTCGAGCTGGCCCCAGGCCTGGGCGACGATCGCATAGGCCTCGTCCGGGCCGGCGCCGGCCTCGAACGGCACCGAGTTCACCGTGGCGGTGTGGCTGGGCCGCAGCGCAACACCGCTGCCCTGGCCGAAGCGCAGGTGGCCAAAGCCACTGAAGCGTGCATCGCCCAGCGCGGCCACCGTGCCCAGCGGCACCCCCACCTCGATGTCGCCGCGGTAGTTCAGGCGGCCTTGTGAGTGGCCGGTGTCCGAGCCGCGGCTGCCCAGTTGCTGGCCGACCGCGACCAGGCTGGTCTCGACCGTCAGGCTGTCGTCGGGGTCGACCTCGGCCGGGCGCGCCAGCGCCTTCACCTGTTGCTCCAGCGCGCCCAGGCGGCCCCAGTCGCTGCCGGCCGCGGGTGGGGTGGGGGCGGTCGTCGCGGCGACCGCGGCGGGTGCTGCTGGTGCGTTAGGCCGGGCGGCCAGCGCCTTCACCTGCTGCTCGAGCTCGGCGTTGCGTTGCTCCAGCTGCTGCATGCGCACCATCAGCTGTTGCAGCTGCTCAGCCATGGCGGGGTCGGCCTTCTTCTCGGCGGCCTTGCCAGCTGCCAATGCGCCACCGCACAGGCCTGCGGCGGCCAGCGCGAGGGCCAGCGTGCGCGCCGGCCGCGCCCATGCAACAGGGGGCGAGGGGCGCGTGCACAGGGCTGTCACCAACGGTTGGTCCACTTTCAAGTTCCTCTCCTCAGCGACTCTTTAATGCAAATGCGAGTTGTTCGCGTTTATGATACGGGCAAAATCTTGTACTGGCGACGGCTGGTGGTGCGAAGGGCGCACTGTGCAGCCGTTGCCTTTGAGGAGTCGCAATGAATCGACCGAATTGGCGGCGCCGCGCCGGGCACTGGGTGGTGGCGCTGCCGCTGTGGGCGGGGGCGCTGTGGCCGTTGGGCGCGCAAGCCCAGGCGGTGACGGCCGATGCTGTGGTGAAGCACTACGCCGCTGGCGTGTCGGCCGGGTATGAAGATGTGCTGGCCGCGACGCTGGAGCTGCAGCAGGCCGTCAACGCCTTCGTCGCGCAGCCCAGCGCCGAGCGCCTGAAGACCGCCCGCGACGCCTGGCGCGCCGCGCGCGAGTGGTATGGCCCGACCGAGGCCTTTCGTTTCTACGCCGGCCCGATCGACGACGACCAGGGCCCCGAGCCGCGGCTGAATTCATGGCCGCTGGACGAGTCGTACATCGACTATGTGAAGGGCAAGCCGAACAGCGGCATCATCGCCAACCGCAAGCTGCCGATCACCAAGGCCGCGCTGGCCAAGCTGAACACCAAGGGCGGCGAAGAGAACATCGCCGTCGGCTGGCACGCGATCGAGTTCCTGCTCTGGGGCCAGGACTTCAACGACAACGGCCCGGGCGACCGCTCGTTCGAGGACTTCATCGACGGCAAGGCGCCCAACGCCGACCGCCGCCGCCAGTACCTGCTGGCCGCCACCGAGTTGCTGATCGACGACCTGCGCTACCTCGTCGGCGCCTGGGTGCCCGGCGCCGCCAACTACCGCTCGCGTTTCGAGACCGAGGGGCTGGAGGCGATCCGCAAGATGGTCGTCGGCATGGGCTCGCTGACGCGCGGCGAGCTGGCCGGCGAGCGGCTCGAGGTGGCGATGAACACGCAGGACCAGGAAGACGAGCACTCCTGCTTCTCCGACAACACGCACCGCGACGTCGTCGTCGACGCGCTCGGCATCCAGAACGTCTGGCTCGGCCGCTTCGCCCGCCGCGACGGCAGCACGCTGCAAGGCCCGTCGCTGCAGGCTTTGGTGGCGGCGGCCGATGCGGCCTTGGCCGACAAGACCACGCGCGACATCGCCGCCTCGGTGGCGGCCGCGAACGCGATCCAGCCGCCGTTCGACCGCGAGATCGTCGGCGGCAAGGACGCCCCCGGCCGCAAGCGCGTGCAGGCGGTGATCGATGCGCTGATCCAGCAATCGAAAGACCTGCCCCAAGCCGCCGCCGCGATCGGCGTGACCCGACTGACCCGCACCAAGTGAGGTAGTGATGTTGTATCGACATGCCCGCCATGCCGCCGCGGTGGGCCTGACGCTGGCGCTGGGCGCCGGCTTGGGCTGGGCCATTGCAGACGAGCCGGCCACGCCGGCCGACCCGCTGGGTGAACAGACGGCTGGCGCCGCCACCGCGCCGGTGGACGAACCGGCCGGCCCGCTCAGCGTGCCGGTGGTGGGCAAGAACGCCTTCTCGTTCCCGTTCGCCAACCTCGACGACGAAGAGCGCCAGCGCTTCGCGGTCGGCAACTCGTTCTTCCGCCGCAACTGGGTCGAGGCCCCGTCGTCGACCGCCGCGCGGGATGGCCTCGGGCCGCACTTCATCGCCCGCTCGTGCGGCGGTTGCCACGACCAGGACGGCCGCGGCGCGCCCCCCGACTTCAAGAAGGGCTTGAACGAGCAACCGATCGGCCTGCTGGTGCGCATCTCGGTGCCGGTGAAGGGGGAGGATCCGCTCGTCACCAGACCGGAGCCGACCTACGGCGACCAGTTCAACAACCGCGCGGTCGGTGGCGTCAAGCCCGAGGGCGAGGTGCGCATCCGCCTGAAGCCGATCAACGGCCGCTTCGCCGACGGCACGCGCTACACGCTGCAGGCCCCGTCGTACAGCTTCGAGCACCTGGCCTACGGCCCGATGCAAAAGGGCACGCTGCCGAGCCCGCGCCTGGCGCCGCAACTGCCCGGTGTCGGCCTGCTCGATGCGATCGCCGAAGGCGACATCCTGGCCAACGAGAAGCTGCAGGCCGAGATGGCCGGCCCGATCAAGGGCAAGGCCAACCACGTGAGCGACATCTGGTCGGGCCAGGTCCGTGTCGGCCGCTTCGGCTGGAAGGCCAATGTGCCGACGCTGGTGCACCAGACGGCCGGCGCGTTCCTCGGCGACATGGGCATCACCTCGCGCGTGTTCCCGAAAGAGGCCTGCACGGCGGCCCAGGCCGACTGCCTCGCGTCACCGCACGGGGCGCATGGCGAAGGCCCCGAGATCGACGACACGACCTTGTCGCACGTGGTGTTCTACGAATCGACGCTCGCCCCGGCCGCGCGCCGCAACGCGCGCGAGCCCGCGGTGCTGCAGGGCCAGAAGCTGTTCCAGCAGGCGCAGTGCGCGGTCTGCCACCGGCCGAGTTATGTCACCGCCGGGGCCCCGTTCCCGGCACTGTCCAGCCCCAAGGTCAGCGGCGTGACGATCCACCCCTACACCGACCTGTTGCTGCACGACATGGGCCCCGGCCTGGCCGACGGCCGGCCCGACGGCCAGGCCAACGGTCGCCAGTGGAAGACGCCGGCCCTCTGGGGCACCGGCCTGATCCACGACGTCAACGGTCACCAGCGCCTGTTGCACGACGGGCGCGCCAACGGCGTGCTCGAAGCGGTGCTGTGGCACGGCGGCGAGGCTGAAGCCTCGAAGCAGCAGGTGCTGAAGATGAGTGCGGCCGAGCGCGCCGCGCTGGTCAAGTTCGTGGAGTCGCTGTGATGAAGACCACTACCGTTGCGCGTGTCGCCGCGCTGTGCTCTGGGGTGATGGCGGTTGGTGCGTGGGCGCAGGCGGCGCCCGCCTCGGCACCGGCGGCACCGGCGGCCTCCGCGCCGGCGGCCGCGCTGCCGTTGGCCCACCCGCAGACCAGCGCGCTGGTCGACGGGCTGCTGAAGGCCTGGTACGCGCCCGCCGCGCGCCGCTTCGGCAGCGATGGCGACGCGCTGGTCGACCGCACGCAGGCCTGGTGCGCCAGCAGCGTGAAGAACCCGACGCCCGCCACCCGCGACCCGGCGCTCGACGCGGCGCGCCAGGCCTGGGTCCAGGCGATGTCGTCGTGGACGCGGCTGTCAGCGGTGCAGATCGGCCCACTGCTCGAGCGCCACAGCGACACCCGGCTCGATTTCCAGCCGATGCGCCCGGCGGCGCTCGACAAGGTGATTGCCAACCCGACCGCGCCCGGCGAATGGGCGATGGACCGCGTCGGTGCCCAGGCCCGTGGCCTGCCGGCGATGGAATACCTGCTGTGGAAGAAGCCGGCCGCGCCGCACACGCCGGCCTGCGCCTACCTGGTCGTGCTGGCTCGCGACCTGCGCGACGAGGCGCGTGAGCTGGCGCTGGCCTATGCCGGCGAAGCCGCCGCGACACGCAGCGCCGACGAGGCCGCGACCTGGTTCAACACCTATGTCAACCAATGGCTGGCCGGCATGGGCCGCATGCGCTGGCGCGACCTCGAGATGCCGGTGCGCAGCTGGGGCATGGACCAGGCGCCGCGCGCGGCCAGCGGGCAAACCGCATTGGCCTGGCGTGAGCGCTGGCAGGCCCTGCGCCAGCCGTCCGCCGGCGGTACCGGCACGCCTAACGGCGTCGTGCCACTGACCGACTACCTGCGCAGCCGCGGTCTGGCCGCCGCCGCCGATGCGATGGCGCGTGATGTCGGCCTGGCCGACAGCGCCTTGCAGGGCGCCACCCCGGCCACGCCGGGCCCGCAGCTGCTGGAGGCCGCCAAACGCGTCGACTTCGTGACCCACACGATCGCGCGCGACGTGTCGGCGCAGATGCAGATCCAGCTCGAGTTCTCGGCCGACGACGGCGATTGAGCGCAGGCACCGTGGCACCCCTCGATACCCGGCGGCGACGCTGGCTGCAGGCCCTGGCCGCGGCCGGCGCCTTTCCCTTCCTGGCGGCGCGGGCGGCCACCACGCCGGCGGCCGCGCCGTGGCGGCTGGCGCTGGCCTGGAGCGAAGAGGCGCCGGGCGCCGAGCGGGTGCAGTGCACAGGGGTCTGGCAACAGGCCGGCGATCGCTTCGAGGTCGCGGCCCGGCGCGTCGTGCCGACACGCGCCCACGGCCTGGCCCAGCTGCCGTCGGGCGAGCTGCTGACGGTGGCGCGCCGGCCGGGGCTGTGGCTGCAGCGCTGGTCGCCCGATGGCCAGCTGCGCCGCGAAGCCTGGGCCGAGCCGGGCCGCCAGTTCAACGGCCACGTGTTGCCGTCGGCCGCTGGCGGTGTGCTCTACAGCACCGAGCAGACGCACGACGACAACGCCGGCTGCGTCGCGCTGCGTGACCCGTTGACCCTGGCGCTGCGCGACGAATGGCCGACCGGTGGCACCGACTGCCACGAGATGCTGCGCGTCGGCGACCAGCTTTTCGTCGCCAACGGCGGCGTGCCGACCCGGCCCGAGACCGGCCGCGCCAAGTTGGCCTTGCCGACGATGGATTCGTCGCTGGTCGTGTTCGACCTGCGCACCGGCCAGCGCCGCGGCCCCTGGCGGTTGGCCGATCCACGGCTGTCGCTGCGCCACCTGGCCTGGCATGCGCCGAGCCGCACGCTCGGCATCGCGCTGCAGGCCGAGCACGACGACCCCGCGCAGCGCGCCCGCACGCCGCTGCTGGCGCTGTTCGATGGTCAGGTGTTGAGCACGGTGGCGCCGCCGGGTGACGCGCCGGCGGTTGGCGCGGGCTACGCCGGCGACATCGCCGCCACGCCCGAGGGCTTCGTGCTCAGCGCCTCACGCGCTGGGGCACTGCTGGGCTGGTCGCGCAACAGCGGCTGGGCCGCGCCGGTGCCGCTGGCCGAGGCCTGCGCACTCGCCACGGGGGCAGAGGTGAGCACCACTTGTGCGTTAGGTGCCGAGCGTGCCTGGGCCGGTCGCCTGCTCGAACTGCCGCCCGGCTGCAAGCCCGACAACCACGCGCTGGTGCTCTGACGGCAAGCGCCGCGGCCCTGGTGCAGGGCCCCTCCGGTATCATCTCGCCCGTTGGTGCTCGCTCCGGCCTTCTGGTCGGCGCAGTTCAACGGGAAGCAGGGCGGGTCGCGTCTACTGGCAACAGAACGGCAACACCCCAACCTGCGCTGCCCCCGCAACGGTAAGCGGTAAGAAGGCTCAACCGCCTTCTGCTCGTGACACACACCCACTGGACGCACGGTCTGCGTCTGGGAAGGGATCACGGGACCACACCGCCAGCCCGGATACCGGCCAACAAGGTGGCGTGCCGCTCGCAGCGGTGCGCTGTGAAGTGCGAGCCGGCGGGGAAGCCGGCATGCACGCCCGCAGTACGTTGGTTCCCCATGTCTTCCTTGCGACCCCGGCATTGCGCCGCCTTGGCGCTGGCTTGCGCCGTGCCCGCGCTGTCTTGCGCCCAGACCACCTCGACCCTGATCGTGGCCGATGCCGCCGCCGGCGAGCGCATCGTCGTCACCGGCTCGCGCGAGCCGATCGCGGCCAACCGCCTGGCCGGTGACGTCGTCGTCATCGACACCGAGCAGATCCAGGCCTCGACCGCCGATTCGCTGGAAGACCTGCTGCGCCGCGAAGCGGGCCTGCAGTTGTCGCGCAACGGCGGCCCGGGCGCCTCGGCGGGGCTGTTCATCCGCGGCATGGGTGTTGGCGGCACGCTGGTGCTGGTCGACGGTGTGCGCGTCGGCTCGGCCACGCTGGGCCAGGTCGAATTCGAAGGCCTGAGCCTGGGCGCGATCGAGCGCATCGAGGTGCTGCGCGGCCCCGGCTCCAGCCTCTACGGCGCCGACGGTGCGGGCGGCGTGGTGCAGATCTTCACCCGCCGCGGCGACGGCAGGCCGCACGCCAGCGCCTGGCTGGCGGCCGGCCAGTACGGTGCCGGCGAGGCGGCGCTGAGCGGCAGTGGCCGCTTCGGTGACCTGGACGTCGCTGCGTCGCTGTCGCATGAGCGGCTCGACGGTGTCTCGACGCTGCGCCCCGGTGACCAGTTCGGCAACTACAACCCCGACAAGGACGGCTCGCGCCGCACCACCGCGCAGGCCCAGCTCGGCTGGCGCCCGGCCGAGGGTCACCGGGTCGGCTTGAGCCTGCTTGGCAGCAAGCTCGATGCGCGCTTCGATGCGAGCGAGTTCCTGCCGCCCGACTACGCGCAAGACGCGACGCCCGACTTCCACAACAAGCTCGACAACCAGGTCGCTGCGCTCGACTACCGGGCCGAGTGGAGCCCGGCCTGGGTCACCACGCTGCGCGCCTCGTCGCAAGAAAGCGACCTGCACAGCGGCGGCACGCAGATCGACCAGTTCCGCACCCGCCGCGACCAGCTCGACCTGCAAGCCACCTGGCGCCCGCTGGCCGGGCAGAGCCTGACGCTGGCCTACGAAGGCCTGACCGAGAAGGCCCACACCAGCGCCTATCTCGACGACGTCAAGCGTGACAACAATGCGGTCGTGCTGGCCTATGCCGGCAGCCTCGGCCCGGTGCTGGCGCAGATCGATTGGCGGCACGACGACAACTCGGCCTACGGCAGCGTCGACACCGGCCGCCTCGGCGGCTCGTTCGAGCTGGCCAAGGGCTGGCGCTTGCGCGCGCTGGCCGGCACGTCGTTCCGCGCACCGAGCTTCAACGACCTGTACTACCCCGGCTACGGCGTTCCGCCCGACACCTACCCCAAAGACGTCAGCGTGGGCCCCGAGCGCGGCCGCAGCGTCGAGCTGGGCGTCGAAGGCCGCTGGCCTGGCTACGACCTGACGGCCACCGTCTGGCGCAACCAGATGCGCGACCTGATCGGCTACCAGCCCGACGCCGCCCAATGCCCCGACGACCCGGCCTACATGTTCGGCTGCGCGGCCAACGTGGCCCGTGCCCGCCTGCAAGGCTTCAGCTTCAACGGCGGCGCCCAGTGGGGCGACTGGCAGTTCCGTGCGCAGCTTGACTTCGTCGATGCGAAAGACAGCGACACCGGCGCGCGCCTGAACCGCCGCGCTGCCCACCAGGCCAGCCTGAGCGCCGACTATGTGATGGGCGATTGGCGCTTCGGCGCCGCGCTGCTGCAGGTCGGCCAGCGGCCCGACGGCGGCGCAAAGCTGCCCGAAGAGACCACGCTCGACCTGAAGGCCCGCTGGCAGTTCGCGCCGCAGTGGTCGCTGGAGGCCAAGCTGATCAACGCGACGGATGTCGACCTGCAACCCGCGCGCGACTACCAGGGGCTGGGCCGCCAGGCCTGGCTGGGCATTCGCTACGAACTATGACCCCCCCGAAGCGCCTTCGGCGCCTCCCCCCAGGGGGCGCCACCAGCGGACCGGCCAAGCCGGATCCGCGGTGGATGCTTGGTTCGGTGGAGTGCCTGCAGGGCGAAGAGCGCTCTGCCGTGCGTGCGCTGTGACGAGAAGCTCCTGTCCATGCATGAACTGATCCTCGGCGGGCAAAAAAGCGGCAAGTCGCGCTGTGCCGAGCAGCGCGCGGCCGACTGGTTGGATCAGAGTGCGGTGCGTGAAGCCTGCCTGATCGCCACCGCGCTGCCGGGCGACGCCGAGATGCACCAGCGCATCGCGCGTCACCAGGCAGAGCGCGCGCGCCGCGTGCCCAAGCTCACGACGCTGGAGGTGCCCTACGCACTGCCGCAGGCGCTGCGCGAATACAGCGCGCCGCGCCGGCTGCTGGTGGTCGATTGCCTGACGCTGTGGCTGACCCAGCTGCGCATGCCGTTGACCGGTGCGGCGCTGGGCGACGCGGCGTGGCTGGCGCGCCAGGCCGCGCTGTGCGACGCGCTGCGCGCCGCGCCGGGCCCGATCGTGCTGGTCTCGAATGAAATCTCGCTCGGCCTGTCGCCGCTCAGCCCCGAAGCGCGCCGGTTCGTCGATTCGCTGGGCGTGTTGCACCAGCGGGTGGCGCTGGCCTGCGACGCCGTCACCTTGATGGTCGCCGGCATCGAGATGCCGGTGAAGCGGCCATGACGCTGCGCCGCACGTTCATCGCACTGCTCGCTGGCGTGGGCTTGGCCGCCGCGTCCGCCGCGGCGCCGATCGTGCTGCGTGACGACGGCGGCGCCGAGCACCGGCTGGCCGCGCCGCCGCAGCGCATCGTCAGCCTGCTGCCGTCGTTGACCGAAAGTGTCTGTGCGCTCGGCGGTTGCGCCCGGCTGGTCGGTGTCGACCGTTATTCGAACTGGCCCGACAGCATCAAGCACCTGCCGCGCCTGGGGGGGCTCGAAGACGCGCAGGTCGAGCGCATCGTCGCGCTGAAGCCCGATGTGGTGCTGGCCGCCAAATCGGCCCGCGTGACCGAGCGGCTGCAGAGTCTGGGCCTGCGCGTGGTGTTGGTCGAGTCGCAGACCCATGCCGACGTGCGGCGCTCGCTCGGCCTGATCGCGCAGCTGCTGGGCACCCCGGCCGAAGGTGAACGCGCCTGGGACGCGATCGAGGCCGAGTTCCAGCGTGCCGCCGCCCGCGTGCCGCCGGCGCGGCGGGGGCAGAAGGTGTACTTCGAGGTCGCGTCCGACCCCTACGCCGCCGGCGCCGCCTCGTTCATCGGCGAGACGCTGGTCAAGCTCGGCCTGGGCAACATCGTGCCGCGCGAGTTGGGGCCGTTTCCGCGCCTGAACCCCGAGTACGTGGTGCGGGCCCAGCCCGACCTCATCATCGCGTCGCAACAGGCGCTGCAGTCGATGGCCGGTCGGCCCGGGTGGCCTGCGCTGAAGGCGTTGCCGCGCCAGGCCTGCGGCTTTGCCGAGGCGCGCTACGAGCTGCTGATCCGTCCCGGCCCGCGCATGGGCGAGGCGGCCGCGGCGTTGGCCGATTGCGTGGCCGGCCAGCCGGCGGGAGACAGCCGGTGAGCGCGACGCTGGTGCCGCCGGCCGCCGAGATGGAGACGCCGGGCCGCACCGACGCCGCCCGCCGGCGCCGCCTGCTGCTGGCGCTGGCGGGCCTGGCCATCGGCCTGGCGCTGCTGGGCCTGGCGGCCGGTCCGTCGGGCCTGTCGTGGCCGGCGCTGGTGGCCGATGCCGGCAGCGACCAGGCGATGCTGATCCTGGGCCAGATCCGCGCGCCGCGCACACTGGGCGCATGGGGTGTCGGTGCCTTGCTGGGGCTGGCCGGCGCGATCGCGCAAGGCCTGTTTCGCAACCCGTTGGCCGACCCCTACCTGCTCGGCACTGCGGCCGGGGCCAGCCTGGCGGTGGTGCTGCTGCTGGCCGGCGCGTCGCTCGGTGGCCTCAGCATCGGGCTGGCCACCGCGCAATGGCTGGCGCGGCTGGGCATGGTGCTGGCGGCGTTTGTCGGCGCACTCGGCGGCCTGATGCTGACGCTGATGCTGGCGCGCGGCGCACAGGCGCCGATGCGGCTGCTGCTGGCCGGCGTGGTGGTCGCGGTGGTGCTGGGCGCCGCCAGCGACCTGGTCACGACGGTGTCGCCCGAGGCGCTGCGCGGCAAGCAGAGCTTCATGCTCGGCAGCACCGGCTTCCTCGGCTGGGGCAGTGTCTGGGTGCTGGCTGTGGGCCTGGCGGTGGCGCTGCCGCTGGCGCGCCGCTATGCCCGCGCGCTGGACGCCTTGACCCTGGGCGAAGACAGCGCCGCCAGCCTCGGGCTCGACCTGCCGCGCATCCGGCTGGTGCTGGTCGGGCTGCTCGCGTTGGCCACCGGTCTCGCGGTGTCGCAGGCCGGCCTCGTCGCGTTCGTCGGCCTGGCGGCGCCGCACCTGGTGCGCCGCCACGCGCCGGCGCCGCAGGCCTTCACGCTGCTGGCCAGCGCGGCGATGGGTGGCGTGCTGCTGCTCGCAGCCGACGTGCTGGCACGCAGCGTGATCGCGCCGCAAGAGTTGCCGGTCGGCGTGTTGACCGCGGTGATCGGTGGGGCCTATCTGATGCGGCTGCTGAAGCGGCAGAGCAGCGAATGAACCCGCCCGACCATTTGAGCGCGCTGGCCTTGAGCGTGCAGCTCGGCGGCCGGCCGGTGCTGCGCGATGTGTCGTGCCGCCTGCAGCGCGGCTGGACGGCGATCGTCGGCCCCAACGGCGCCGGCAAGTCGACGCTGTTGCGCACGCTGGCCGGCCTGCTGCCGCCGCAGGGCGGGCGGGTCGAGTGGAACCAGCAGCCGCTGCTCGGCCTGCCGCCGCGCGAGCGCGCGCGCCGCATCGCCTGGCTGGCGCAGAGCAGCGCAGTGACCGGCGAGCTGACCGCGCGCGAGACGGTGCAACTCGGCCGCCTGGCCCATCTGGGCCTGTTCGCCGCCCCCACCGCTGCCGACGACGCGGCCGTAGACGCAGCGATGCGCGCCACCGAATGCGAGGCCTGGGGCGCGCGGCGCCTGCAGGCCTTGTCGGGCGGCGAGCGCCAGCGTGTGCTGCTGGCGCGGGCACTGGCCACCGGCGCGCCGACGCTGCTGCTGGATGAGCCGACCACCCACCTCGACCCGCCGCACCAAGTGGCGCTGGCCTTGCTGATGCGCCGGCTGGCCGCCACGCACACGCTGGTCAGCGTGCTGCACGACCTGACGCTGGCGTTGCGCGCCGACCGCGTGCTGGTGCTGCGCAACGGCACGCTGCAGGCCGACGGCGTACCGGGTGACCCGGCGCTGCACGCGGCGCTCGAAGCCAGCTTCGACCACGCCATCCACATCGAGACCACCCGCAACGGCCGCCCGGTCGCGCTGCCGCGGCTGGACGACTGAGCCACTCCCCCATGCAGATTGAAGCCCCCCCGACCGAACGCAGCAGCGACAAGCCCGACGGCGAACGCCGCGGTCTGGTCATCGTCCACACCGGCAACGGCAAAGGCAAGAGCACGGCCGCCTTCGGCTTGGCGCTGCGCGCCCATGGCCGCGGCAAGCCGGTCAAGATCTACCAGTTCATGAAGGTGCCGAGCGCCCGCTTCGGCGAACACCGCCTGTTCGACCAGCTCGGCGTGCCGATCGAAGGCCTGGGCGACGGCTTCAGTTGGAAAAGCAAAGACCTCGACCATTCGGCCCAGCTGGCGCGCGACGGCTGGGCGCGGGCCGAGGCGACGATCCGCGCCGGCGACCACTTTCTCGTCGTGCTCGACGAGATCATGTACCCGCTGCGCTACGGCTGGCTGCCGCTGGAGCCGGTGCTGGCCGCGTTGCGTGAACGGCCGGCTAACGTGCACGTGGTGCTGACCGGCCGCAATGCGCCGCAAGAGCTGGTCGACGCGGCCGACACGGTGACCGAGATGGCGCTGGTCAAGCACCATTTCGCGGCCGGCGTGCCTGCCCAGCGCGGCATTGAAGATTGAGCCCCCACGCCCCCTTCCGGGGGCTACCTTGCAGGCCGCGCCGAGCCAGAGGCTCGGCCCTGAGGCAGGCACGAACAGTCCTCAAGACTGTTCATGTCCGGCCTCAGCCCCCCGAGGGGGCTCGCGCAGCGGACCGGCAGAGCCGGATCCGCGCACGCCACTTGATGAAGAGCGGCGCTGCGCGCGCTCTCCAGGCGTCTGTTGATGCGATATCGCCCCAGAGGCAACAAGATGGACTCAAGCTCCCGGTCTTATTCTTCCGCCATCAGCTGGAGCGCCGGCAAAGACGCTTGCCTGGCGCTGCTGCGCGCCCGCGAAGCGGGGCTGGACGTGCGCACGTTCCTGACCATGCTCGACACCGACGGGCTCAGCAAGAGCCACGCGTTGCCGCGCGAGCTGATCGCCGCGCAGGTGGCGTTGCTCGGCGGTGTCTGGCAGCCGGCGGTCGTCGGCCCGGGTGACTACGGCAGCGGGTTCACGGCCCAGCTGGCGCTGCTGCGCGCGGCGGGCCACACGCACATGGTGTTCGGCGACATCGACCTGCAGGCCCACCGCGACTGGCTGGAGCCCGCCTGCGAACGCGCCGGCTTGCAAGCGGTGTTTCCACTGTGGGGCCTGTCGCGCGACGCGGTGGCGCGCGAGATCATCGAGCGTGGTTTACGCGCTCGCATCGTCTGTGTCGATACCCGCTGGTTGGACGAAAGTCACTGCGGGGTCGAGTACGACGAGGCTTTCCTCGCGCGCCTGCCCGAGGGTGTTTGCCCGTGCGGCGAAGGCGGCGAGTTCCACAGCTTCGTCTGGGGTGGGCCGGGCTTTTCGCGTGACCTCGTGCTGGCGCCCGGCACGCCACGGCGTGTTGCGTCACAACCACCGTTGTCACCAACTGAATTGGTGTTTCAGGCGCCGGTGTTGATGATGCGCGCATGAACTGGGCATTGCCCCTCGCGTTACCGCTGGCCTGGGGCCTCGATGCGGTGTTCGGCGAGCCGCGTAATCGGTTTCACCCAGTTGCGTGGTTAGGTCTGTTGCTCGGTCCGCTCGGTCGGCACTTCAGCACCTGGGCCCCGGGGGCGGCGTTCGTCGCTGGTGCAGCGGCCTGGTGGGTGATCGCCGCGGCGCTTGGCGCCGGCGCGTGGTGGGTGCAGTTGTCGCTGCTCAACCACAGCCCCGGATGGGTGGCCCTGCTGTTGCTGGGCCTGTTGCTCAAACCCTGCTTTGCCTGGCGCATGCTGCGCGACGAAGTGGCCGCCGTCGAAACCGCCTTGCTGCGCGGCGGCCTCGAGGCCGCGCGCCAACGCCTGTCACGCCTGGTCAGCCGAGACGTGCACAACTTCGGCGACATCCAGATTCGAGAAACTGCGATCGAGACCTTGGCTGAAAACCTGAACGACTCGGTCGTGGCGCCGCTGGCGTGGTTTGCCATCGCCGGCTTGCCCGGTGCGGTGGTCTACCGCTTTGCCAACACCGCCGATGCGATGTGGGGCTACCGTGGCCGCTACGAGTGGGCCGGCAAATGGGCCGCCCGCGCCGACGATGTGCTGTCGTGGCTGCCGGCCCGCCTGACCGCGGCGCTGGTGCGGCCCGCCTGGGCACCGGCCGCCTGGCGCGCGCTGCGGGCCGAGGCGGCGCGCACGCCGTCGCCCAACGGCGGCTGGGCGATGGGGGCGATGGCGCTGCGGTTGAACGTGCGCCTGGGCAAACCGGGCCTGTACCTGCTGCACCCGGCCGGCGCGGCGCCGGGCGAGTCGCATGTGGTGCAGGCCCTGCACGTGGCCGGCCGGGCCGCGGCCACCGCGGTGCTGGGGGCGACGCTGCTGTGGTGCGCGCGGGGGCTGTGGCCATGAGCAGCGTGCGCAGCGCCGCCGCTGGCCCACCCACCCGCGGTGCCACCCGTGTGCACGGCGGGCCCGATGCGCGGGGCCGCGCGCGCTGGGATTTTTCGACCAACGCCAACGCGGCCGGGCCGTGCCCCGCCGCCGCCGCCTTGGTGCGCGAGGCCGACGCCACGCGTTACCCCGACCCCAGCTACCGGCGCCTGCGCGAGCGGCTGGCCGCCTGGCACGGCGTGGCGCCGGCGCGCATCCTGGTGGCGGCGAGCGCGAGCGAATTCATCCAGCGCATCACCGCGGTCGGCGCCCGGCTGGCGCCCGGGCCGGTGGCGGTGCCCGAGCACGCCTACGGCGACTACGCGGCGGCGGCGCAGGCGCACGGCCGCGCGCTGTGCGTGAGCGGCCACGAGGGCCCGGTGGCCGGCCAACGGCCGACGCTGCGCTGGTGCTGCGACCCCTCGAGCCCGTTGGGCCAGGACGCGCCGCCGCCGGCCGACCTGGGCTCGTGCGCCACCGTGCTCGATGCCGCCTACGCGCCGCTGCGGCTGCAGGGCCGCAGCACCTGGGCCGGCGCCGCGCGCGACGCGGTGTTCGAGCTGATCAGTCCGAACAAGGCGTTAGGCCTGCCGGGTGTGCGCGGCGCCTATGCCATCGCACCGCGCGATGGCTGCGGCCTCGGCGCCGACTGGGCCGACGCGCTGGCGGCGGCCGAGCCGTCGTGGCCGCTCGGCGCCCATGCGGTGGCGATGCTCGAAGCCTGGGTCAGCGACGGCGCGCAGCAGTGGCTGGCCCGCCAGCGCGACACCCTGCGCGGCTGGAAGGCCGAGCTGCTGGCCCTGCTGATCGAGGCCGGCGCGGTGGCCCAGCCCAGCGTCACGCCGTTCGTCTGCGCCCAGCTGCCGCCAGGCGTCACGGCCGCCAGCCTGCGCGAGCACGACATTGCGGTGCGTGATACCGCCTCGTTCGGCCTGGCCGGCAGGGTGCGGTTGAATGCCTTGCCGCCCGATGCACTGCAGGCGCTGGCCCAGGCCATCGGCGCGCTGCGCCAACCCATGTCAACCTCCTCTACCACTCCCCCTCCCTCGACGGAAGGCAATGCATGAAGCCACGCGCGATCATGGTCTGGGGCTGCTCCAGCGGTGCCGGCAAGAGCCTGCTCGCGACCGCGTTGTGCCGTTGGGCCGCGCGCCGGGGCATCGATGTCGCGCCGTTCAAGGCGCAGAACATGAGCAACAACGCGCGCGTCGTGGCGGGCGCGCAGTCCGGCTTCGGCGAGATCGGCGCGGCCCAGTACTTTCAGGCGCTGGCCGCGCGCATCGCGCCCACAGTCGACATGAACCCGGTGCTGCTGAAGCCCGAGCGCGACACCGCCAGCCAGGTGGTGCTGCGCGGCAGCGTGGCGCCGTGCCTGTCGCGCATGCCCTGGCGCGAGCGCAGCACGCAGCTGGCCGAGGCCGCGCACGAAAGCTTCCAGCGCCTGCGCAGCCAGCATGAGCTGCTGGTGATCGAAGGTGCCGGTTCGCCGGCCGAGATCAACCTCGCGGCCAACGACTACGTCAACCTCGGCACCGCGCGCTGGGCCCGCGACGCGGGCAGCCTGCGCAGCCTGCTGGTGGCCGACATCGACCGCGGCGGCGCCTTCGCCCACCTGCACGGCACCTGGGCCTTGTTGCCCGAAGACCTGAAGCCCACGCTCAGCGGCTTCGTGCTCAACAAGTTCCGCGGCGACGCCTCGCTGCTGGCGCCCGGGCCGGCCGACCTGCAGCGCCTGACCGGCGTGCCGACGATCGGCACCTTGCCGATGCGGCGCGACCACGGCCTGCCCGACGAGGACGGCGTGTTCGACCACGCCCCCACCGCCGCCCCGGCCGGCGGGGCCGAGCCGCGCGTGGTCGCGATCGTGGCCTACCCGCACGTCAGCAACCTCGACGAGTTCCAGCCGCTGCGCCAGGTGCCGGGGCTGCGGGTGGTATGGGCCCGCAGCGTGGCCGACCTGCATGGCGCGCACTGGATCGTGCTGCCGGGCTCGAAGCAGGTCAGCGGCGACCTGACCTGGCTGCGCCGCCAGGGGCTCGATCGCATGGTGCGGCTGCACGCGGCCTCGGGCCGCCCGCTGCTGGGCGTGTGCGGGGGCCTGCAGATGCTGGGCCAGTCACTGGCCGACCCGGCCGGTGTCGACGGCGAGCCCGGCAACTGGCCCGGCCTGGGCCTGTTGCCGCTGGCCACGCAGTACGAGGCGCCCAAGCAGGTCGAGCGCACGCGGGCCCGCTTTGAGGCGCCTGGTGGCCACTGGGCACCGCTGGCCGGCGTGACGCTGTGCGGCTACCAGATCCGCCACGGCGTCACGCGGCCGGCTGGCGACATCTTCGGCCAGGCCGTGCTGCACGATGCCGAAGGCCGTGCGCTGGCCTGGCAATCGGGCCCGGTGCTCGGCACCGCGCTGCACGGGTTGTTCGAATCGGCCAGCGTGCTGCGCGCGTTGTTCGGCGCCCAGGTGCGCAGCCTGGACGACAGCTTCGACGCCCTGGCCGACATGATCGATACCCACTTCGCGCCGGCTGCGCTGCAGCAGCTGCTGACCTCTGTGTGAACCCCTGCCGAACGCTGGATTGCCGTACCCGATGACTTCGCCCACCGGCCCGAACACGGGCCCCCAACGCATCGTCTGCCTGACCGAAGAGACCACCGAATGGTTGTACCTGCTGGGCGAGGAGCAACGCATCGTCGGCATCTCGGGCTACACCGTGCGGCCACGCCGCGCGCGTGACGAGAAGCCGCGCGTCTCGGCCTTTCTCGACGGCAAGATCGACAAGATCGTCGCCCTTGAGCCCGACCTGGTGATCGGCTTCTCGGACATGCAGGCCGCGCTGGCCGACAAGCTGATCCGCGCCGGCCTGAACGTGTTCATCACCAACCAGCGCAGCGTGGCCGAGATCCTGGGCACGATGCGGTTGGTGGCCGGCCTGGTCGGCGCGCACGCCAGGGCCGAGGCCTGGATCGCCGACTGGCAGCAGCGCACCGATGCGCTGGCCGCGGTGGCGCAGGGCTGGCCGCGCCGGCCGCGCGTGTACTTCGAGGAATGGGACGAGCCGAAGATCAGCGCGATCCAGTGGGTCTCCGAGCTGATCGGCCTGGCGGGCGGCGACGATGTGTTCCCCGAGCTGGCGCGCCAGCGCATGGGCCGCGACCGCGTGATCGCCGATGCGCTGGAGCCCGCGCGCCGCGCGCCCGACGTGATCGTCGGCTCGTGGTGCGGCAAGAAGTTTCGCCCCGAGCAGGTGGCCCAGCGCGAGGGCTGGCAAGACGTGCCGGCGGTGCGCGACGGCCGGCTGCACGAGATCAAGTCCTGCGACATCCTGCAACCCGGCCCCGCCGCGCTGACCGATGGCCTGCAGCAACTGCACCGTCTGTTTGCCGCCTGGGCAAGCCCTGCCTGAGACCACCATGAGCCTGACCTTCGACATCCAAGACCTCCACGACGACACACTGGCGCGCCGCGTGCAGCACCGCATCGACCGCAAGACCAAGCCGCTGGGCGCACTGGGCCGGCTCGAGACGCTGGCGCTGCAGCTGGCGCTGGTGCAGGGCCGCGACGAGCCCCGGCTGAATGCCCCGCAGCTGGTGGTGTTCGCCGCCGACCACGGCATCGCCGCGCGCGGCGTCTCGGCCTACCCGAGCGACGTGACCTGGCAGATGGTCGAGAACTTTCTCGCCGGTGGGGCCGCGGTGTCGGTGCTGGCGCGCCAGCATGGCCTGGCGCTGACGGTGGTCGACTGCGGCGTGCGGCACGACTTTGCACCCCGCGCCGGCCTGGTGGTGGCCAAGGTGGCCCCCGGCTCGGCCGACTCGAGCATCGGCCCGGCGATGAGCGCGGCGCAGTGCGAAGTGGCCATGGCCCACGGCGCGGCGCTGGTGCGCGATTTGCCCGGCAACGTGCTGCTGCTGGGTGAGATGGGCATCGGCAACACCTCGGCGGCCAGCCTGCTGATGGCGCGCCTGACCGGCCAGCCGCTGGCCGATTGCGTGGGCCGCGGCACCGGGCTGGACGACGCCGGCCTGGCGCACAAGCTGGCGGTGCTGGGCCAGGCCCTCGAAGCCAACGCTGGCGCCCAGGCGCCGCTGCAGGCGCTGGCCGCGCTCGGTGGGCTCGAGATCGCGACGATGACCGGCGCGGTGCTGCAGGCCGCGCAGCAGCGCCGGCTGATCGTCGTCGACGGCTTCATCACGACGGCCGCGGTGGCGGTGGCGGTGGCGCTGGTGCCCGCGGTGCTGCAGCGCTGCGTCTTCGCCCATGCCTCGGCCGAGAGCGGGCATGCGCGCTGGCTGGTGCAGATGGGCGCGTGGCCGCTGCTCGATCTGGGCATGCGCCTGGGCGAAGGCTCGGGCGCGGCATTGGCGTGGCCGATCGTCGAGTCGGCCTGCCGGCTGCTGGCAGAGATGGCCAGCTTCGAAACCGCCGGCGTCAGCGACCGCGACGGCGCAGCATGACGCTGGCGCCGGGCGCCGTGGTGATCGGCGCGGTTCATCAGCTGCGCCTGTTCTTCGTCGCGCTGCAGTTCCTCACCCGCCTGCCGGTGCCGCGCTGGGTCGGTTATCAGCCCGACTGGCTCAACCAGTCGGCCCGCCACCTTCCGCTGGTGGGCGGGCTGGTCGGTGCGCTCGGCGCGCTGGTGCTGTGCGGCGCGGCGATGTGGTGGTCGCCACTGGTGGCGGCGCTGATCGCGCTGGCGGCGTCGCTGCTGTTGACCGGCGCCTTCCACGAAGACGGCCTGGCCGACAGCGTCGATGCGCTTGGCGGCGCGGTCTCGCGCGAGCGGGCCCTGCAGATCATGAAGGACTCGCGCATCGGCAGCTACGGTGCCGCGGCGCTGGTGCTGGCGCTGGCCGGGCGCGCGGTGCTGTGGGCCACGCTCGTCGCGCGTG
Source organism: Ideonella sp. (assembly GCF_041914305.1). NCBI lineage: Bacteria > Pseudomonadati > Pseudomonadota > Betaproteobacteria > Burkholderiales > Sphaerotilaceae > Ideonella > Ideonella sp. The sequence goes on along the minus strand of NZ_JAYSDQ010000022.1, from coordinate 26,351 downwards.
ATCCGGCGCTGGCCGCGGCGGCGCTGCTGCTGTCGGCCGCCTGGGGCCGCAGCGCGGCGGTGGCGTTGATGGCCCGGCTGGCCTACGCCGGCGACGCCGAACACGCCAAGGCCAAGCCGCTGGCGCAATCGGTGACCAGCGTCGAGCTGGGCTGGGCCGGGGCGTGGTCGCTCGCGGCGGCGGGCGTGGCGAGCCTGGCCTGGCCGGCGGCGCGCCTGGGCGCGGCCGCGGTGGCCGCCGCGCTGGTGGTGGTCTTCATGCAGCGCTGGCTGACACGCCGGCTGGGCGGCTACACCGGCGACACGCTGGGCGCTACCGAGCAACTGACCGAGCTGGCGGTCTTGCTGGCGCTGACCGCCAACGTTGGCGTGGCATGACCCCGGCACCGGTGCACGCCTGGCGCCACCCGCGCCCGCTCGGCGCCGAAGGCCGCTGCATCGGTGCCGGCACCGACCTGGCTGTCGACCCGCGCCGCGCCAAGCGGCTGGCGCACCGCATCCGCCGCTTCGCCCGGCAGCTGGGCTTGCCGCGCGTTGTTGCCACGTCGCCGCTGCTGCGCTGCGCGGCGGTCGGCCGCTGGCTCAAACGCTGGGGTTGGGTGCACCGCGTCGACGTGGCCCTGATCGAAGTCGACTTCGGCGCCTGGGACGGTCGGCATTGGTCAACCATCGCCGTTGCCGAGATCGATGCCTGGTGCGCAGATTTCTGTCGTTATGCGCCGGGCGGCGGCGAGCCACTGGAACAGCTGCTGCAACGCGCCGCCGCGTGGCAACCCGCCGGCGCGCAGCTCGTCGTTGGCCATGGTGGCTGGCTGCTGGCGCGCCGCTGGCAGCATGAGCATCCGGACGGCCGGGCGCCGCAGCCGGCCGACTGGCCCATGGCGCCTCGCTACGGCGAGCGGGTGGTGCTGGGCACCGCTTGCCCGCCGGCTACAGGTAGCGTGCTGGCCGGGCGATGAACTTGGCCTGGTGCTCGGGCATGCAGAAGTAGAAGGTGCGGCCGCGGTAGCGGGCGGTCGGGGCGTCGCGGTCGACGTCCATCTCGCAGACCTGGCAGAACGGATGCATCGCCGTGGCGACGCGGCGCTTGGCGTAGGCCGCGTTGGCGTCGGGGTGAAGCCAGCCGGTGCCCTGGTACTCGAGGTGGTTCGCGGTTTGCCTCGCCGCCTCGCGGCCGACGTAGCGCTCGACCACGTGCAGCGCCAAGTCGATGCCGGAAGACAGGCCGCCCGAGCTGGCCAGCCGGCCGAGGTCGACATAACGCGCGCCGCGGACCAGCGTGATGTTGTCGAAGGCGTCGACGAAGTCGGCGTAAGACTCGTGGTGAGTGGTCGCCGACCGACCGTCCAGCAGGCCGGTCTTGCCGAGCACGAAGACCCCGTTGCAGACCGACATGACCATGTCTGCGTCACCTGCCACCTGGCGTATCCAGCCCAGCATCGCGTCGCTCGGCGCGGCCTGCGCCGGGATCACGACGACCTGCGGCTTTGGCGCGCTTGCGAAGCTGTGGTTCGGAACGATGCGCAGCCCGCCCGATGCGGTCAACGGTTCGGTCGACTCGGCAACGGTGAACAGCCGAAACGGCTTGACGTTTTCGAAGACCTCCCACGGGCCGGCGAAGTCGATCGTGACCGCGCCCGGCCCGATGACAAACGCGACCTGGATCTCGCCGCTGGCGGGCATGGGCAACGGGGGCAGCGGCGCGGCCGAAGCGACGGGGGAACGGGTGGCCGCGAGGGCGGCCGTGCCGGTCAGCCCGAGGCTCGACGCAACCGCCAGTACGTCTCTTCTTTTCATTCGATGTCCGGTGTTCAAAAGCGGGACATCTTAGAGATCGGTGTCACGGCTGTTCGGTCGTTCATCCCCTGTTTTCTGCCAGGCTGTTGTGGCTTGAAAGCGACCGGACGAATGCGCGGATCGCCCGAGCCGCTTCGTCCGGCGCAACCTGCAGCAGGAAGTGTGGCCCTGTCAGCTCGACGACCTGCGTCGTCGGCCTCAGCGCCGTCACGAGGCGCGATGCCGCGGCCGGGACGACGCGGTCTTGCGCTGCCCGAAGGCACAGCGTGGGTACGGTCACCCGGGCCCACGCGGCCGAGACATCGACCGTCAGCACGGCCTGCAACCTGGCCCGCATCGTGGCCGGCGAGACCTGCGCCAAGGTTTGGGCCAGGGCCGACCGCCACCTTGCGCTCGACGCCCGGCCCAGCAGAAACCAGGCAAGGCTGCGCACCGGCATCGCCTTCAACGGCACCACCCTGGCCAATGGCCTGAGCCATGCCGCCCACGGGTGCGGGTTGCGCACAAAGCTGCAGCACAGCATCAACCCCCGCAGACCCGCGGGCGCTTGCGCCGCCAGCGTGACGGCGATCGGGCCCGAGAACGACTCGCCAAGCAGCAGGTAGGGTCGGTCTCGCGGCAGCAGGGCGCGCACGAGCGACGCCAGCTCGTCGTAGTTCGCCGGCCGGTCGACCGGGTAGCGCACCACCTGCAGCGTGAACGCGTCGCCCAGCGCTTCGATCAGCGGGGCAAACAGGTCGCCGGTGCCATCCATGCCGGGCAAGAGCACCAGGTGCAGGGCGCGCTGAGCAGCCGTCGCAGTGTCGTCGTCGGTGAGGGTGAGCGAGCTCACACCGCGTGCTGCCAACGCAAACCCTGCGGCAGCTCGGGCGGGCCGAAGAGGAAGTGCAGCACGCGGCGCAGGCTGTGGCCGCTGGCTTTGGACGAGGCGTGCAGCAGCAGCGGGCGCAGCAGCAGGGCGTCACCGGGGCGAGCTTCGCAGACGACCTCGGCGGCGCGGGCCCGAAGTTGCGATGCGGTGTCGTCGGTCAGCAGGCCGAGCCGGTGGCTGCCGGGCAGCACGCGCAGCGGCCCGTCGGCCGCGCCGCATTCATCGAGGTGCAGGCGCACGGCGACCAGCTGTTCCAGCACGGCCAGCGGTGCCTGCACGAACAGGCTGCCTTCCTTTTCAGACCAGCCGCGCCAGCCCGGTGCGTCGACGCGCGCCGCCACCGGGATGCTCAGGTCTTGGTGGATGGGGACCAGCCAGTTGCGTGTGCTGGATTTTTCGAAGTAGGTGCATTGCACGGCCACCGCCCCGGCAGGCAGGTGCGGCGCGATCGCGGCATGGCGGCGCAGCCGCTGCGCCAGTGCCGCACACCAGGCTTGCGGCAGCAGGCAACGGGTGCCGGCGCTGTCGCTGCCGTGCAGGCTCAGGCGTTGAGCCAGGGCCTGGCATTCGTGTACCGGCAGCGCGGCGGGCACCAGCACGAAGCCGTCGTGGCTGAAGGGGTCGGCGCTTGGGCGCATGCAGGCAGAGTCAGGCCGCGCCAGCGGCATGGGCCCGGCCCCGGCGCTCGAGCCATTCGAAGCCGCCCATGCCCGCCAGCATCGCGAGCACGAACACGACCGCCTTGGCCTGCCCGGTGCCCAGCGCGAGCAGCGCCGGGCCGGGGCACAGGCCAACCAGGCCCCAGCCGACGCCGAACAGCGCGCTGCCGCCGAGCAGGCGGCCGTCGAATCGGTTGAGCCGATCGGTGGGTGGCTGCTCGATCGCCAGGCCCAGCCAGGATGTGCGGCGCCGGCGAGCGAGGGCAAATGCCAGCGCCGCGACGCCCATCGCCCCGGCCATCACCAGCGCCAGCGAAGGGTCCCACGGGCCGGCGAGGTCGAGGAACGCGAGCACCTTGGCGGGTTGGGCCAGGCCCGAGACCAGCAGGCCGGTGCCGAAGACCAGACCGGCGAGCAAGGCGGTGAGCAAGGGGACCATGGCGGCTGCCTCAAGCGTTGAACAGGTGGCGGACCACGAAGACCGTCGCGAAGCCGACGGCCATGAAAGTGAGCGTGGCAACGAGCGAGCGCGGCGACAACCGTGCCAGGCCGCACACGCCGTGGCCGCTGGTGCAGCCCGAGCCGTAGCGGGTGCCGATGCCGACCAGAAAGCCGCCCACGGCGAGCGTGCCGAAGCCGGCGTCGATCGAGACCGTGAGCGGCCCGGTGAGCGCCTGATACAGCAGCGGTGCTGCGACCAGCCCGCCGATGAAGGCCAGCCGCCAGGCGATGTCGCCCCGGCTGGGCGAGAGCAGCCCGCCCAGCACGCCGCTGACGCCGGCAATGCGGCCATTGAGTAGGATGAACATCGCCACGGCGATGCCGATCAGCACGCCACCTGCCAAGGCCGGCCAGGGGGTGAAAGCGTTCCAGTCGATGGTCATGGTCATCCCCTTCGTTGTTCGACCAGCTCGCGCATCGGCGCCGGCAAGATGCGGCGCAGGCTGCGGCCGATCGCCGCCTCGTGGCGCTGCCAGTAGATGCCGATGGCCACCACCGCCAGGCCGATCGCCGTCAGTGCGAGCGGGAACATCAGGCTGTCCTTGAAGACCGTGTACGACAGGTGGCCCAGGTAGCCGGCGATCCCCAGGCCGCCGAAGACGGCGAAGACCCGGCGCGACAGCGCGGCGCCGATCGCGATCATCAGCAGGTTGATCGCGCAGTAGGCGAGCTTGCCCCACTCGCTGCCCGAGTCCATGCTGCTCAAGGCGCCCCAGAAGGTCAGCACGCCGAAGATGTAGAGCCAGAACGCGAAGTCTTTGGTGTGGCGCGAGCGCAGGTCGACCCAGAACGCCAGCAGCGTCATCGCCACGCCGAACCACAGCGAGATCAGCTTGCCGAGGTCGGAGAAGAAGCCGAGGTTGTCGCCGCCCAGCAGCAAGGGCGTCAGGTCCATGCTCATGTACCAGAGCGTCACCGCCACCGGCAGCACCAGGAACGGCAGGCGATAACGCCACAACGCCACGGCGCCGGCGGCCAGCGTGGCGAACTCCATCACCAGCCAGCGCCAGTCGATGTAGTAGTGGAAATCGCGGTAGGCCGTGTGCCGCGCATCGCCGTCGGACCACAGGCCGATCGCATGCTGCGCGCCGTACACGGCCAGCGGCACCATCACGACCGCCAGCACCGCGGTCAGCCCGGCCGGCAGTGCCAGGTGCTTGCGCTCGAACAGGTACTCGGTCAGCAGCAGCGCGGCGGTGCCGTAGACGAGCGAGATCAGCAACAGACCGGTGCCGCCGAACTGCTCCCACCCGATGGTCATGAACAGCGTCATCGCGCCGATCGCGATCAGGCCGCCGAGGTAGTACAGGATGTGTGCGGCCTTGAAGCTGGGCGTGTCGTGCTGCTGCTCGCGCTCTTGCTCGGCCAGGAAATCCCACAGGGCCTGGCCCTGCTCGGTGCTCAACAGGCCACGCCGGGTGGCCTCGGCGAGCAGGGTGGGCGTGAGTTGCATGCTGTTCCTTTGCTGAGCTTATGACGACCAGCCGGGCCGCTTGCCCAGGTCGCACCACATGTGGACCTTGGCAACGTAGCCCGCGCCCAGTTGCACCGCGTGAGGCTCGGTGCCGAAGGGCACGAAGCCGCAGCCGGCATACAGCGACTGCGCGGCGGCGTTGCCGGCGGTCACCGTCAGCTGCACCAGCAGCGTGTCGGGCCGCTGCCGCGCCTGGGCCAGCACCGCCTGCACCAGTTGCCGGCCGAGCCCGCGCTGGCGGTGCTGGGCCGGCACGTACATGCCGAACAGCGTGGCCTTGTGGCGCGAGCGTTCGCGGGGTTCGAACGACAGGCCCGCCACGCCGGCCAACTGGTTGCCGGCCCAGGCGCCCAGTACCATCTCGTGGGCCTCGGGGCCGGGCTGCAGGCGCTGGTGCCACCAGCTGAGGGGCAAGGGGCCGCGCTCGGCCACGCTGGCGGTGAAGGCTTCGGGGTGCAGCGCGTAGCCCTGCAGCATCAGCGTGCGGTAGGCCTCGGCGTCGCCGGGGGTCAGTCTCGTGATCGTCATCAGGCCGCCATCATGCCAACATGGCCGATGGCGGCGGCGCGCCGTCAGGCCGGCGCGGCTTCGGTGCGCCGCGCCAGCAGGCTGCGCCGGAAGGCCTGCTCGTGGTTCAGCGTGCCGCGCACGGTGTAGTCGCGCACCTGCGGCGTGTTGGCCAGCTTGCCGGCCGCCTCGGCCACCGGGCAGCCGGCGAAACCCAGGCGCTGCCAGTAGCCGCCGGCACCCGAGCCGAACAGGTACAGCTCGGTCACGCCCATGCACAGCGCGTCCGAAACGAGCCGCTGGTACAGCGCCTGCCCGAGCCCGCGCGAGCGGTGGCTGGGCCGCACGAACGCCAGCCGCAGCAGGCCGGTTGCGCCCTGCCATTCGAGTCCGATGGTGCCGACGATCTGGTCGCTGTCGAAAGCGGCCCAGTAGCGGCAGGGGGCTTGCGCAAAGTCGGCGGGCAGCCGGCCCTGCCGGCGCAGGAAGGCGCGGGCGTCGTCGAGGCGCTCGTCGCGCAATTCGGTGATGTGCATCGCAGGACTCCGGCGGCGGCGTCGGTCAAGCGTTGGTCAGCGGGGACTCGGCCGACAGCACGAGGCAGGGACCGGCTGGCGGCTTGGCGGGTTGGGGGCGGTTTGAACCGATCGGCGCGGATGCTAGACGCAGGTGCCCGCGCTGGCAACGCGCCGGAGCCCAGTGACTGCTAACTTAGGGGTTCAGCCGCCTTGTTTGAAGGCCGGGCTGGCGGGCCGCCCGGCGCGGCCGGCTGCGGCAGCGGCGTCAGGTCGGCCAGTGCGCGGCGCAGGCTGGCGCTGCTCGGGTTCTCGACGAACACACAGCGCTTGCCGGTGCGCTTGCAATGGTCTTTCACGCGCCAGTAGGCGTTGTGGCTGATGCAGCCGGTCTGGCAGATCACCAGGTCGGCCGCGGCCAGGGTCGTGTCCAGCCGCCCGGCGTTGTCTTCCTCGCCGCCGTCGTGGTGCAGAAAGCGCCCGCCGACACCTTCGACCAGCCGGCGGTAGACCGGCAGGCTGGCGGCGCGGCCGCCGACGCACAGCACCGACCGGTCGCCGAGCGCCGGCCCGGCCTCGGGGGCGCTGGGACCGGGCGCCAGGGCCGCGTTTGGCGGCGCCTCGGCCTGGGCCGCGTGCAGGTTGGCCATGGCCTCGCTGGCCCGGTGGCGCTCACGCTCGAGCTCGTGGCGGGCTTTCAGCAGGGCACGCTCCAGGTCCTGGATGCGCTCGATCTGCTGCGCGACCTGGCGTGTCAGCGCGTCGCGGCTGCGCAGCGCCGGCACGGCGGCTTCGAGCGCGCGCAGGTCGTCGTGCAGGTTGGCGATCACCGTGTCGCGGCCCAGCAGCTCGGCCCGGGCGCGCAGCAGCGCGGCGTTTTGCGCGCCGAGCTTGCGGGCATGCTCGGCGGCTTGCTGCACGCAGCGCTGCTGGGCCGCGCCCAGCTCACGCGCGAGCACTTCGTTTTCGGCCAGCAGCGCGTTCAGCTTGGCCAGATCGGCGCGGTCGGCGGCGCCGTTCTGGTGCTGGATCATGTGGATGTCGGCCAGTACCGATTCCTCCAGCGCCGCGTCGCAGCGCGGGTGGGTCAGCGTGGCCCAGAGCGCACCGGGCACGTCGCGGCCCATGGTCTGGCCGGCCCACCAGGCGGCCAGCGCCTCGGTCGTCTTCAGCGCGCGGGCCGCGCGCAGCGCGATGGCGTAGCGGTGGTCGAGCTCTTTCTGCAAGGCCTCGGCGATTGCGCCGCGCTGGCGGCATTCGCTGTTGACGCCGCAGTGCAGCTCGTAGTCGCTGGCCACCGCCTGGCCGCCCAGCACCTTGTCGACCAGGCGGCGCAACGCGCCCATCGGCAGGCACACGCCGACGACCGGGCAATGGGCATGGCGGCTCAGCTCCCACAAACGCCGGCGGCGCGAGCCGTGGGCACTGGGCGGCAGAGTCAGCGTGGGGGCGCGGCAGCCGCAGGCGGTGGCCAGGTCAACCGGTGCGGCATCCGCCGGGGGCGTGGTGGGCATGCGCTGGCCTTTCGGTCGCGGGGCATGCACGAGGCTGGCGAGTGCTGGCTGGTGCGTTGGGTTGGGGCTGTGGCTGGTGCGGGCAGAGCACGGCGCCGCTGGGCGCCTGGCTTACTTGGTGAGGATCAGTTTGCCGGTGCCGGTGCGGCGCAGGCGGTAGACCTGGTCGCCGTGGGTGATCAGGGCTTCGTCTCTGCCGGCCAGCAGCTCATCACTTCGCCATTGGGGGCCGGTGGGCACGGCCAGCTGCACGGCGGCGGGCGCCGGATGGGTGGGCGTGCCCGGGGGCATCGGCGGTGGTGATGTCATCATGGGTTCATCGTAATACGAGCGATTCGCATTTGCGAGAAAAAGACCGGCGCATTCGTGTGGGATTGCGCCGGCAGGTGGTGGGTTGCCGCTGCCGAGGCGCGGGCTCGCCAGCGGCGCATGGGGGCCATGGGTTGCGGCACCGCAGCAGCCGGAGATCGGGCCTGTAAACGGTTTCGGCACGTCTTGAAATGAGAATCATTCCTATTACAATGACACCCGACGCCCACAGCCAGCCAGCGCACGCCAGGGACTTCTGATCACCTGAACACGCGAAGGACGGCGCCATGGGCGACCCATCATGCGAGCAGGGCGCAGTGAGCGCCCGCTCATCAAGGCCTCGGACTGGGCGGCGCGACCTGCGCCAACGGTGCGGTGAGGACGTGCTGCCGGCGCCGAGCCACGGCGTCGCGGTGCGCCATGCCGTGGTCGGCGCGTGGCTCACGCTGCCGGTGCTTGCTTGCGCCCAGGCCGCGCCTGCGGCCGGTGCCCCCGGCCCGGTCGAAGCCAAACGTGCGGCGCTCGAGCGCATCGTCGTCACCGGCCAGGCCGAGCAGGGCGACGACGGCGACGCCTACCGCGCCCGTGGCAGCAGCTTCGCCACCGGGCTGGACTTGACGCTGCGCGAGACGCCGCAGTCGATCAGCGTGGTCACCCGCAGCCTGATGGACGACTTCAAGCTCAACAGCGTCAACGACGTGTTGTCGCTGAGCGCGGGTGTCGTCGTCGAGAAGGTCGAGACCGACCGCACCTACTACACCGCGCGCGGCTTCGACATCGTCAACTTCCAGGTCGACGGCATCGGCATCCCGATGAGCTATGGCCTGGTCGATGGTGACCTCGACACGGCGGTCTACGAGCGCGTCGAGGTCGTGCGCGGCGCCGGTGGCCTGCTGGCCAGCACCGGCAACCCGTCGGCCACGATCAACTTCGTGCGCAAACGGCCGACCGCCGCGTTCCAGGCTTCGGCCGGGTTGCTGCTCGGCTCGTGGGATCAGCAGCGCGTCGATGCCGATGTCTCCGGCGCGTTGAACGAGGTCGGCAGCGTGCGCGGCCGCGTCGTGCTGGCGGCCGAAGACAAGGGCTCGTACCTCGACCGCTACCACTTGAAGAAAGCGGTGTTCCACGGCGTTGTCGAGGCCGATCTGGGCGACAACACGCTGCTGACCGCCGGCCACGCGCAGCAGGCGAACCGGCCCAAGGGCAACCTCTGGGGCGCCTTGCCGTTGTGGACCACCGACGGCACGCCGACCGACTATGACACGTCGACCAGCACCGCGCCGGGCTGGACCTACTGGAACGCCGACATCGGCCAGACCTTTGTCGAGCTGCAGCACCAGCTGGCCAACGGCTGGCAGCTGCGCGGCGCGCTGACGCACAAGTCGATCAGCTCGCAAGGACGGCTGTTCTATGTCTACGGCGAGCCCGATGCCGTCACCGGCGCCGGCACGCAGGCCTGGCCGTCGCGGTACGACATGGACAACACGCAGAACATCGTCGACCTGCGCGCCAGCGGGCGGTTCGAGCTGTGGGGCCGCCCGCAAGCGCTGGTGCTCGGCGCCAGTGCGTCGCGCTCGGGCCTGCACGAGGTGTCGAACCACGGCCAGGGCATCGGCACTGCGCTGCCCGATCTCGCGACCTGGGACGGCGACTTTCCCGTGCCGGTGTTCGACGGCGGCGGGGGCGGCGCCTCGTTCGTCGACCGCCAGCAAAGCCTGTATGCCGCGGCGCGGCTGCGCCCGGCGGACGGGCTGCAGTTCATCGTCGGCGCCAACGCCACCTGGGTCGACAGCCAGGGCGAGAGCTACGGCGCGTCGCGCGGCAAGAAGGAGAACAAGGCCACGCCGTACCTGGGCATGGTCTACGACCTCACGCCAACGCTGTCGGCCTATGGCAGCTACACGGCGATCTTCCTGCCACAAAGCGAGATGGGGGCGGACTTCAAGCGCCTGGCCACCGCCGATGGCCGCAACCTCGAACTCGGGCTGAAGGCCGAGTGGCTGGACAAGAAGCTGCTGGGCACGCTGGCGCTGTTCACATCGCGCCAGAACAACCTCGCATCGTTCCTGCGGCAGGCGCCAGACCCGGACGGCCACGTCGTCTCGGTCTACGAGGGCGTCGACACGCTGAGCCAGGGCTTCGAGCTGGAGCTGGCCGGCGCGCTGACGCCGAATCTGAAGATCAGCGCCGGCTACACGCAGCTCGAGATCGAAGACACCGACGGCGAGAAGGCGCGCACCTTCACGCCGCGCCAGCTGCTGCGGCTGGCCGGCAGCTGGCAGGCGCTGGACGCGCTGACGCTGGGCGCCACCGTGGCGTGGCAGTCGGTCATCTACCGCGACGACGTGACGGCACTCGGCACGCCGGTGCGCACGCGCCAAGAGGCCTACGCGCTGCTCGACCTGATGGCGCGCTACCAGTTCAACCCGCGGTGGAGCGCGACGCTGAACCTCGAGAACCTGACCAACCAGAAGCACTTCACCAGCCTGTACTGGAGCCAGAGCTACTACGGCGCGCCGCGCAGCATGAGCCTGTCGCTGGACTGGGCGTTCTGAGACTGTCGAAGGAGTCGCGATGCGCCCCTGGCTCGTCCGCCTGCACCGCTGGTTCGGCCTGTCGGCCGCGCTGTTCTTGTTCATCGCCGGGGCCACCGGTGCCGTGATCTCGTGGGACCACGAGTTGGACGCCTGGTTGAACCCGGCGTTGTACGAAGCCCGCAGCAGCGGCCCGGCATTGCCCATCAGCGAACTGGTGGCGCGCATCGAGGCGGCCGACCCGCGGGCCCAGGTCACCTACCACCCGCTGGCGGTGGAGCCCGGCCACACCTTCATCGCCCTGGTGGCGCCGCGCTGGAATGCGGCGACCGGCCAGTTGCACACGCTGGGCTACAACCAGGTCGCACTCGACCCGGCCACCGGCGCCATCCAGGGCCGGCGTGAATGGGGTGCCGTGTCGCTGAGCCGCGAGAACCTGCTGCCGTTTCTGTACAAGCTGCACTACTCGATGCACCTGCCCGAAAGCCATGGCATCGAATGGGGCATCTGGCTGATGGGCCTGATCGCGATCGCGTGGGTGGCGGACACCTTGATCGCATTGTGGATTTCGTTTCCCAAGGCGGCGCAGTGGAAGCGCTCGTTCTCTTTCCGCTGGGCGGCCGGCGGCCACCGGTTGGTGTTCGACCTGCACCGCTCGGGTGGCGTGTGGCTGTTCCTGCTGGTGCTGATGATCGCCGTCACCTCGGTGGCGATGAACCTGAACCACCCGGTGATGCGGCCGGTGGTGTCTTGGTTCTCGACCCTGTCGCCATCACCTTTCGCCAGCCGCACGCCGGCGGCGCGGCCGATCGAGCCGCAGGTGGAGCGGGCAGCGATCGTCGCCAGCGCCGAAGCCGAGGCCCGGCGCCGCGGCTGGGCCGACCCAGCAGGGGCGGTCTTCCTGTCGCCCGAGCTGGGGCTGTGGGGTGTGGGCTTCTTCCGGCCCGGCCATGACCATGGCGACGGTGGCCTGGGCAACCCCTGGCTCTACTACGACGCCCGCAGCGGCCAGCCGGCCGGCGACAGCGTGCCCGGCACCGGCAGCGCCGGCGACATCTTCTTGCAAAGCATGTTCCCGCTGCACTCGGGCCGCATCATCGGCTGGCCCGGCCGGGTGCTGATGTCTTTGCTGGGTGGGGTGGTCGCCGCCTTCAGCGCCACCGGGGTTTACCTGTGGTGGCGCAAGCGGGCCGGGCGGGTGCGCGTCGGCGTTCAGCCAGCGGGTGTGAATGTCTCCCCAAAACCCCTGGCGCCAGCTTCATAACCGCCAGGCCGCGGGGCGGGCACAATCGCGGGTTCATGCCCGGGCGGCAGGTTTGCGCCTGTCGCCCAGCCCGGCCTTGTTGGCCGTGGCCGCGGCGCCCCCGATGAGCTCAGCGAACATGCAGTCCAACGACACGACTTCCGCCGCCAACAGCGCCCCACGACTCAGCCAGCGTGACCAGGGTCGCCACAGCTACAGCCGCGACGAGCTGCTGGCCTGCGGCCGCGGCGAACTGTTCGGCCCCGGCAACGCGCGCCTGCCGTTGCCCAACATGCTGATGATGGACCGCATCGTCCGCATCGACGACACCGGCGGCACCCATGGCAAGGGCCTGATCGAGGCCGAGCTGGACATCCACCCCGACCTCTGGTTCTTCGCCTGCCACTTCGAAAGCGACCCGGTGATGCCCGGCTGCCTGGGCTTGGATGCACTGTGGCAACTGGTCGGCTTCTGGCTCGGCTGGCGCGGCAACCCCGGGCGGGGCCGTGCGCTGGGATCGGGGGAGGTCAAGTTTTATGGCCAGGTCTTGCCGACGGTCAAGAAAGTGACCTACCGCCTGGACTTGAAGCGCGTGATCGAGCGCAAACTGGTGATGGGCATCGCTGATGGCCACATGTTTGCCGATGGGCGCGAGATCTATTCGGCCGCCGACCTGAAGGTTGGCTTGTTCACCTCGACGGAAGATTTCTGATGCGTCGCGTCGTCGTCACCGGTTCCGGCATTGTCTCGAGCCTGGGCAACAACCAAGAAGAAGTCACGCAAAGCCTGCGTGAGGGCCGCTCGGGCCTGAAGTTCAACCCGACCTACGCCGAGCGCGGCATGCGCTCGCAGGTCAGCGGCCGGCCGACGATCGACCTCGAAGCCGCGATCGACCGCCGCACGCTGCGCTTCATGGGCGATGCGGCAGCGTATTCGTACCTCGCCATGCAGCAGGCCATCGCGCAGTCCGGCCTGACGCCCGAGCAGGTGTCGAACCCGCGCGCCGGCCTGGTCGCCGGCTCGGGTGGGGCGTCCAGCTTCAACCAGGTCTGGGCGGCCGACACGCTGCGGGCCAAGGGCATCAAGCGCGTCGGGCCGTTCATGGTCACGCGCACGATGGGCAGCACGGTGTCGGCCTGTCTGGCCACGCCGTTCGGCATCAAGGGCGTCAACTATTCGATCACCTCGGCCTGCGCGACCAGCGCCCACTGCATCGGCCATGCCGCGCAGCTGATCGCCTGGGGCCAGCAGGACATCGTCTTCGCCGGCGGCGGCGAAGAGGAGAGCTGGGAACTCTCTCTGCTGTTCGACGCGATGGGCGCGATGAGCAGCAGCTACAACGACCAGGCCGATCGTGCGTCGCGCGCGTTCGACGTGTCTCGTGATGGCTTCGTCATCGCCGGCGGCGGCGGCATGCTGGTGCTCGAAGCGCTCGACCATGCGCAGGCTCGCGGCGCCAACATCATCGCCGAGCTGGTCGGCTTCGGCGCCACGTCCGACGGCCACGACATGGTGGCCCCGTCGGGCGAAGGCGCGGTGCGCTGCATGCAGCAGGCGATGGCGACGGTGAAGACGCCGATCGACTACATCAACGCCCATGGCACCTCGACGCCGGTGGGTGACCTGGCCGAACTCGGCGCGGTGCGCCAGGTGTTCGGCGACAAGGTGCCGTACATCAGCTCGACCAAGTCGCTGTCGGGCCACTCGCTCGGTGCCGCCGGCGCACAAGAGGCGATCTATTCGCTGCTGATGCTGCAGCACGGCTTCCTCGCCGCCTCGGCCCATATCGAAAACCTCGACCCGGCGGCCGAAGGCCTGCCGATCCTGCGCGAGCGGCTCGATGGCCCGGTCAACACCGTGATGTCCAACAGCTTCGGCTTCGGCGGCACCAACGCGACGCTGGTGTTCTCGAAGTTCGCGGGCTGAAAGCCGCGCTGAGCGGCGGCCTCGGCTGACGCCGCCGTTCAGCGTCGCCCGCGCCGCTGCGCCAGGGGCCGCTTGCCCTTGAGCTGGCGCTCAATGCCGTCGTTCAGGTCGGCGCGCAGTGCGTGCACCTCGTCGACGTGGCCGTAGATGCCCGGGAAGCGCAGGTCCAGCCAGAGCCACAGCGTGCAGGCACGCAGCGCCTGTTCCATCGCGTCGAGCCGGCTGTGGCCGTCCACGCCGTCGAGGAACCACGGCGCATTGACGCGGTTGTGGCGCGCGTGCTGGTGGCTCCAGTCGAGAAACTCCTGCACCTGGCCTTCGGTGCGGGTGTCAACCGGGGCCTGGGCGTAGATGAAGCGCTCGCGCAGGCTCAGGCGGCCGGCGCTGTCGTCCAGGCGCTCGGCCAGGTCCAGCATTGCGTCGAGCTCGGCCACGGCGAAGTGCGCGTCGTCGAGCTTGAGCTGGTCGACGAACACGCCAAGCACCTCGCGCAAGCGCGTTTTGTTCAGGCGCGTCGCGATCGTCTCGATGTGCCAACCGTTCGGCGCGACCGGCGCCTTGAAGTCGCGCGGTGCGCGCGGCTGCTTCGGCAGCAGCTCTTTCAGCACGCGCGCCGCCGTCGGCTCGGCTTCTTTCAGCACGCCGACAAAACCCTCTTCGTGGATGCCGTAGCGCCCGGCGCGGCCGGCGATCTGGTGCACCTCGGATTCGTTCAGCGCACGGTCGCCGACGCCGTCGAACTTGTTCATCGTGCTGAACAGCACCCGCTGGATCGGCAGGTTCAGGCCCATGCCGATCGCGTCGGTCGCGACCAGGATGTGCGACTCGCCCTGCGCAAAGCGCTCGGCCTCGCGCCGGCGCACCTCGGGCGGTAGCGCGCCGTAGATCACCGACACCGGGTGGCCGTCGGCCGCGATCTGGTCGCGCAGCATCAGCACGTCGCGCCGGCTGAAGGCCACCACCGCGTCGCCCTTCTTCAGCTGCGACAGCGCCACCGGGTGCGCCAGGCGCTCGACATGCTGCTTGCGCTCGAAGCGCCTGACGGTGCAACGCTCGCCGCACAGGCCCAGCAGCCGCTCGATGGCAGCCACCGCATACGACGAGCAGATGATGATCACCTCGTTGGCCGGCACCGCGACGATGGCCTGCGTCCAGGCCCAGCCGCGCGACGAGTCGAAGATCATCTGCGCCTCGTCGATCACCGCCACATCGATCGGCGCCGCGGTGTTGACCATCTCGATCGTGCTCGAGACGACACGCGACTGCGGCGCCGGCACGTTCTCTTCGCCGGTCAGCAGCGAGCAGGGCACACCGCGCGCCACCAGCCGGTCACGCCCTTCCAGCGCCAGCAGGCGCAGCGGCGCGAGGTAGGCCCCGTCCAGCGCCTGCGACAGGCGCTCGAACGCGGCGTGGGTCTTGCCGCTGTTCGGCGGGCCGACATACAGCGTGACGCTGCGCTGCAACCGCCGCGCCTTCTCGAAGGTGTCGGGGTAGCCCTGGAAGGCCAGTTCGCTGTTCAGCCGGGCCAGCGTGTCGGCCTCGGCGACCTGGTGCTCCCAGCGGTCTTGCGCGCGGCTGCAGGCGGCCTTCAGCTCGTCCAGCGCCTGCGGGTTGGTCACCAGCGCCTGCGGCCCGCTGCACTCGGCCTGCAGGCGCGGCAGCAGCGACTCGATCTCTTTGCCGTTCAGCGACCGGCTGCGCTCGACCAGCGCCTCGATGTGCGCGACCAGCTCGGCCGCGTGCGGGTAGTGCACCGGCGGGCCCAGCGCGGCGTGCAGGGCCGCTTCGTCGCCGGTGCGGTAGAAGTCCCAGACGATCGCGGCATCGACCGGCACGCGGAACAGCACGGGCACGCGCCAACCGTTGCTCGGCACGGTCAACGCATGGCGGATCAGCCGCGACCACTGGCCGGCGCGGCGTGTCACGGCCGCTGCTTCCAGCGCCGTGGCCCGCTCGATCATCGGCGGCCGCGCCTGCGGGCCGGTGCCGACGGCGTCCAGGTGCGCCAGCGCGGCGTCCATCCACCTCGGCTCGATCCAGCGGCTGGGCCGTTGGCCCGCGGCCGCCTTCTGCAGCAGGACCAGGCCCAGCTTGTCCAGGTGCTGTTCGAAATCGGGGCTGTTCTCGGCCAGGTAGTCGGCCGGTTTCACCACCTGGGGCAGCGCGTAGGCGGCCTGGCGGATGCGGTTGAACTCGAGCTTGCCGATGTGGGGCGGCAGGCGCGAGGCGTGGCGGGGGTTGGGCAGGCTCAGCGAGGGCTGGCCGTGCTTGGGGGCGGGCGCGCCATTCGGCGCCGCGGGATGAGAAGTCTTGGGCATGTCAGGTCGGCAGGGTAACCGGTCAGCGGCCGACCAGTTGATCTGGCGCGCGTTCGGTGATGGCGGCGATGCAGGGGTGAGAGATCTGGCGCTCGACGGTCACCGCATAGAACTCCTCCACCAGGTCGGACGTTCGCCCGACCACCCGCACGCCGTACTGGGCCGAGGTTTCCGATTCCAGCACCGTCGGCGTCATGAAGACGCCGCGGCCCTCGCCGCCGAAGGCCTTCATCAAGGCGGCGTCGTCGAACTCGCCGATCACGAGCGGGCGGATCTTGTGCATCGCGAGCCAGAAGTCAAAGCGTTGCCGCATCGCCGACGACGCGCTTTGCAGCAGCATCGGGGCGCCGTCCAGGCACTGCGGAAACTCACCCACCAGGCTGCGCTTGAGCGAAGGCGCGGCGAAGAAGCTCATCGCCGTCGAGCCCAGCAGGTGGTTGAAGGCCTTGACGCTGATCTGCCGCCCCATCGGTTCATCGGCGATCACCAGGTCCAGCCGGTGCACGGCCAATTGGCCCAGCAGGTCCTGGAACTTGCCCTCGTGGCACAGCAGCCGCACGTGGGCCGCCACGCCCAGCGCCGGCTCCAGCAGCCGGTAGGCCACGGCCTTGGGCACCGAGTCGGCAATGCCAACGTGGAAGTCGAGCGTGCGTTCGCCGCTGCGGGCTTCGCTCAGCTTGGCTTCCAGCTCGGTGCCCAGCGCAAAGATCTGGTCGGCATAACCCAGCACCAGGCGGCCCTCGTCGGTCAGCTCCAGCCCGCGGCCGGCCTTGCGAAACAGCGCGCAGCCCAGCCGCTCTTCGAGCAGCTTGATCTGGCCCGACAGGGTCTGCGGCGAGATGTGCAACTGCTCGCCCGCCCGCACGATGCCCCCGGCCTTGGCCGCGGCCCAGAAGTAGTGCAAGTGCTTGAAATTCATCGGCCGCGGCCAATTGTTCGATTATTGCGAAGTGTTGGCGTCAAAAAGTCGACTGTACGCTAAGTGTCTGGATGCCTACAGTGCGGCGTTTTGAATCGGACGCTGTCATGGAATTCCTGCTCGACCCCAACCTCTGGATCGCTTTCGCGATGCTCACGGCCCTCGAGATCGTGCTCGGCATCGACAACATCATCTTCATCTCGATCCTGGTGGGCCGCCTGCCGGCCGCGCAGCGCGACGCCGCACGCCGGCTGGGCCTGGGCTTCGCGATGGTCACCCGCGTGATGCTGCTGCTGTCGCTGAGCTGGGTGATGGGCCTGACCGCCGACCTGTTCTCGCTCTTCGGCCAGGGCTTCAGCGGGCGCGACATCGTGCTGCTGGCTGGCGGCCTGTTCCTGCTCTACAAGGCCTCGCACGAGATCTTCGTCGAGGTCGAGGCGCGCGACGAACACACGCCCGACGAGACCGCCACGCCGTCGGCGTCCGCGCGCAAGGGCATGTTCTGGGGCGTGATCGGCCAGATCGCGGTGATCGACATCGTCTTCTCGCTCGACTCGGTGATCACCGCGGTCGGCATGGTCGACCGCATCGGCGTGATGATCGCCGCGGTGATGGCCTCGGTCGGCGTGATGCTGGTGGCGGCCAAGCCGATCGGCGAGTTCGTCGACCGTCATCCGTCGGTCAAGGTGCTGGCCTTGTCGTTCCTGGTGATGGTGGGCATGGCGTTGACCGCCGAAGCCTTCGACATGCACGTGCCCAAGGGCTACATCTACGCGGCGATGGCCTTCTCGCTGGTGGTCGAGTCGCTGAACATCCGCTCGCGCAGCAAGCGCCTGGCGGCTGCCGGCCGGGCGCCCGCCGCTGATTGATGCGGTTTTACCGAAGTCGAGATTCGAAACATTCGACTGTTCACGAAGGGTTGCCAAGCCTACATTGACGCTGTCTTTCCACCTGCCAAGGAATCGCCATGAATCTCCAACCTGTTCGCTCCGGCGGCTTCCAAGCCGGCCTGGATCACACCGCGCAGCAGCGCAACCGCGTGCTGCGCAACACCTATGCGCTGCTCGCCTTGTCGATGCTGCCCACGGTGCTGGGGGCCTGGGTGGGCGTGGCCACCGGCCTGACCACCGCGATGAGCCCGGTGGTCGGGATGATCGTGTTCCTGGCCGGCGCCTTCGGCTTCATGTTCGCGATCGAGAAGACCAAGAACTCGGCTGCCGGCGTGCCGGTGCTGCTGGGCTTCACGTTCTTCATGGGGCTGATGCTGTCGCGCCTGGTGGGTGCCGTGCTCGGGCTGTCCAACGGCACCGGCCTGGTGATGACCGCCTTCGCCGGCACCGGCGCGATCTTCCTCGGCATGGCGACCCTGTCGTCGGTGATCAAGCGCGACCTGAGCGCGATGGGCAAGTTCCTGTTCATCGGCATGGTCATGCTGTTCGTGGCCGGCATCGCGAATGTCTTCCTGCAGTCCAGCGCGCTGATGATCACGCTGTCGGTCGTCGCGATCGGCATCTTCTCGGCCTTCATCCTGTACGACCTGAAGCAGGTGCAGGACGGTGTCGAAACCAACTACATCAGCGCCACCTTGAGCGTCTACCTGAGCCTGTTCAACGTCTTCCAGTCGCTGCTCAGCCTGCTGGGCATCTTCGGCGGCCGCGACGAATGAGCTTGCTGACCATCGAGCCTGACTGACCGCCCCACCTCGTCTACCATCTGTGACCATGCACCCATCGCATCACTTTCATCCGCGCCAGACATCGCCGTCGCTGCTGTCGAGCCTGGGCCGCGCCGTGCGGGTTCTGTTCGGCCTGGCCTTGCTGGCCGGCACCGCGCTGATCGGTCTGTTGTTGCTGGCCGGCCTGCTGCTGCGGGCCCTGTTCAAGGGCAAGCGCGGGGCGCAGGTCCAGTGGCGCGGCACGGGCATGTGGCCGCCGGCGGGTCACCGCACAACGGCTTCACCGATGCGTCGGGCCACGGGCGACGTGGTCGACATCGAAGCGCGCGAGATCGGATCGTCGACGCTCCAATAGCCGCCACTTGCCCGAGCGAGGTCAGAAGCGCGTCAGCACCCGGTACTTCAAGGTCGCGCTGCCCTCAGCCGGCACCTTCACGCGCCACTCCGCGGTGCCGGCGGCGACCTTGCGGTGTGGCTGCGACTCTTGCAGCATCGTCCAGTCGCCCGGCACCGGCTCGCGCACGGCCACCGTCACGGCCTCGGGCTTGGCGTTGTGCAGCACGATCTCGTAGGCGCTTTCGTGGATCTCGCGTGATCGCTTCTTCGAGTCGCGCTGCCGCCAATCGGTCTGCTTCTTGTCGGCGGTGACGTCGAAGGCGTCGCCGACATGCAGTCGCACGGTCTCGTTCTTCGGCGTGTGGTCGATCGAGTCTTCGCCGACGAACTGCGCGTTGCCGGCGCTGTCGCGCTTGTACAGGCGCACCACGCCCTTGGGCAGCGGCTCGCCGAGGTGAGTGTCTTCGCGGTTGGCGAACTCGATGTAGACCGCCGTCTTCAGCGTCTTGCCGATCTCGCCGACGCTGTCGGTGTAGTAGCCCTCCTGCCCCTGCAGCACCAGCTCCTTGGTGACCGGCACGCCGCTGGCGTTGAGCAAGGCCACCTGCTTGGTCTGCTGGTCGGCCAGCGTCGTCGGCCGGCCGACCGTGTACAGGTGGTACTCGAACAAGGCTTCTTGTGAGACCGTCACTTCGGGCGGCGGCGCGTAGACGCGTCCGTCGGCGGCCTCGTCGGCCTCCATCGGCTCTTCCTGCACCAGGTTCACGTCGCCGGCCACCAGCTGCAGCTTGGCGTTCGAGTAGCTGGTGCCGCTCTGGTTGGTCAGCGTGAACCAGCCGTTCAGGTCGATGACCCGGTCGTCGGCCGACAGCTCGGCCACGTAGTCGGCGCGCCACGCCAGGCCCTTGGTGAGGTACGACAGCTCCACCTCTTGCGGGCCGGCGCGCTGGCTGTCCAGCTCGGTCACCAGCGTCGGGCGGTCGCGCAGGTTGGCCGGCACGCCGTCGAACACGATGCGGCCAGGCAGGCCGGTCTCGATGCGGTCGCCGATCTTCAGCACCACGCCGTCGTGCGCGCTCAGCACCTGGGCCGATTCGGTGGTCTCGGCCCCGCTGGTCGGGTGGGTCTTGACGATGCGCACCGTCTTGCCGACAGACTTTTCCAGCAGTGCGGCCGGCGTCAGCAGGTCGAAGTCGAAGTTCTGTTCGAGCAGGCTGAACGAGCCGGGGTTCGACACGCTGCGCAACTGCGCCGTCTCGGGCCGCATGGTCGCGCTCACATCGCGCAGCGCGATGCGGTTGGCCCCGCGTTCCAGCGTCAGCCGGCGTGTGTCTTTCACCAGCGCGAGGTCGGCGTTGTAGATCGTGACGGCCACCGATTGCTGGTCGTCCAGCGTGCTGCGGCGCTCCACCGGTTGCGCGTGTGCGGTGCCGAGCAGCATGGCGAGTGCTGCCGCGGCCAGCGGGGTGCGTGTCGTCGTGGTTGTTGTCATGGGTTTGTCCACCGTGGCCCGATCAGATGCGCACCAGCACGCGGTACTTCAGCGTCGTGCTGCCGCCGGCCGGCACCTTGACCTGCCACTCGGCGGTGCCTGCGGCGACCTTGGTGTGCTTCTGCGATTCCTCCAGCATCGTCCAGTCGGCCGGCACCGGCTCGCGCACGGTCACCGTCACGGCTTCGGTCTTGGCGTTGCGCAACACGATCTCGTAGGCGCTTTCGAACACATAGCTGGCCTTGTTGGTCGTCTCGCGGCGCTTGAAGTCGGTCTGCTTCTTGTCGGCGGTCACGTCGAACGCGTCGCCCAGGTGCAGACGCACCGTTTCGTTCTTCGGCGTGTGGTCGATGCGGTCTTCGCCGACGAACTGGGCGTTGCCGGCGCTGTCGCGCTTGTAGACCCGCACGACGCCCTTGGGCAGCGGCAGGCCCAGGTGCGAGGCTTCCTTGTTGCTGAACTCGACGAACACGCCCGCCTTCAGCTTCTGCCCGATGTCGCCGACGCTGCTGCGGTAGTAGTACTCGCTGCCGCTGATCAGCAGTTGCTTGGTCACCGGCACGCTGCTGGCGTTCAGCAAGGCCACCTGCTTGGTCTGGTTCTCGGCCAGCGTGGTCGGGCGGTTCAGCGTGTACAGGTGGTACTCGAACAGGGCCTCCTGCGACATCGCCGGGGCGGCCATGGGCGCCGGGGCGATGCCGCGCTCGGCCTTGGCCATGCGCAGCTCCTCGCGCACGCGGTTCACATCGCCGGCCACCAGCTGCAGCTTGGCATTCGAATAGGTCGTGCCGCTCTGGTTGGTCAGCGTGACCCAGCCGTTCAGGTCGAGCGTCGAGTCGTCGGCGTTCAGTTCGGCCACGTAGTCGGCCTTCCACGATAGGCCACCGGTCAGGTACGACAGCTCCATGTCCTGCACACCGGCGCGCCGGCTGACCAGCTCGGTCACCAGCGTGGGCCGGTCGCGCAGGTTGGCCGGCACGCCGTCGAAGACGATGCGGCCGGGCACGCCGGTCTCGATGCGGTCGCCGATCTTCAGCACCACGCCGCCGTTCGCGCTCAGCACCTGCGCGGTTTCGGTCGACTCGACGCCCGTCGTCGGGTGGGTCTTGACGATCCGCACCGTGCGGCCGACGTACTTTTCCAGCAGCTTGGCGGGCGTCAGCAGGTCGAAGTCGAAGTTCTGCTCGAGCAGGCTGAACGAGCCGGGGTTGGACAGGCTGCGCAGCTGCGCCGTCTCGGGCCGCATGCGCGCGCTCACGTCGCGCAGCGCGATGCGGTTGCCGCCGTCGACCAGCGTGACCCTGCGCGCGTCCTTCACCAGCGCCAGGTCCTGGTTGTAGATCGTGATCGCGACCGATTGCTGGTCGTCCAGCGTGCTGCGGCGTTCGGGCGTGGGGGCGGCGGGCGCAGGCGCTTGGGCCTCGGCGCGGGCCGCGCCCAGCGTGAGGGCGAGGGTGAGCGCAGCCAGCGCGATCGGGGACGGGTTGGCGACGGGCATGGGTCTTCCTCCAAGGGGTGGTGCATCGCGACATGGACGCTACCTTGTTTGATACGGCGCACCCGGCTTGGCGGGGTTAAGTCGCGGATCAAATGGCGAAATAAAGCGTTGGGGTTGCCTGGCCCGGCGCTGGGGAGCAGGGGGCTGGGACAATCACGCATGCCCGACGCTCAACCGACCACCGCCTTCGCCAGCCTGCCGCTGCCCCCCGCCACGCTCGAAAACCTGCAACGCCTGGGCTACGACAGCATGACGCCGATCCAGGCCGCGAGCCTGCCGCTGGCGCTGGCCGGGCACGACCTGATCGCCCAGGCCAAGACCGGCAGCGGCAAGACCGCGGCCTTCGCGCTGGCCTTGCTGGCCAACCTGAACCCGCGGCGTTTTGCCGTGCAGTCGCTGGTGCTGTGCCCGACGCGCGAGCTGGCGGACCAGGTCACCCAAGAGGTGCGCCGCCTGGCCCGCGCCGAAGACCACATCAAGGTGCTGACGCTGTGCGGCGGCGCGACGATGCGGCCGCAGCTGGCCAGCCTGGAGCACGGCGCCCACATCGTGATCGGCACCCCGGGCCGCATCATGGACCACCTGGAGCGCGGCAGCCTGAACCTCGAAGCGCTCAACACGCTGGTGCTCGACGAGGCCGACCGCATGCTCGACATGGGCTTCTACGACGACATCGCGACGGTGGCCAAGCAGTGCCCGGCGCAGCGCCAGACGCTGCTGTTCTCAGCCACCTACCCCGAGGGCATCGCCAAGCTCAGCGCGGCCTTCATGCGCCAGCCCAAGGAGGTCAAGCTGACCGAGGCGCCGGCGCCCACGCAGATCCGCCAGGTGTTCTTCGAGGTCAGCGAAGAGCAACGCCTGCACGCGGTGTCGCTGCTGCTGAACCACCATCGCCCGGTCAGCACGCTGGCGTTCTGCAACACCAAGGCGCAATGCCGCGACCTGGTGCAGGTGCTGCGCGCGCAGGGCTTTGCCGCGCTCGAGCTGCATGGCGACCTGGACCAGCGTGACCGTGACCAGGTGCTGGTGCGTTTTGCCAACCGTTCCTTGAGCGTGCTGGTGGCGACCGACATCGCCGCGCGCGGGCTCGACATTGCGCAGCTCGAAGCGGTGATCAACGTCGACATCTCGCCCGACCCCGCCACCCACACCCACCGCATCGGCCGCACCGGCCGGGCCGACGCGGAAGGCTGGGCCTTCAGCCTCGCGTCGATGGACGAGATGGGCGCGGTCGGCCGAATCGAGCAGGCCGGCGGCTTCGAGTCGAAGTGGGCGTCGCTGGACAGCCTGACGCCGACCGGCAAGGGCCCGCTGCTCCCACCGATGCAGACGCTGCAGATCGTCGGCGGGCGCAAGGAGAAGATCCGCCCCGGCGACGTGCTGGGCGCCCTGACCAAGGACCTGGGCTTCGAGGGCGCGCAGATCGGCAAGATCAACGTCAACGAGTTCTCGACCTACGTCGCGGTGCAACGCGACATCGCGGCCAGCGCCCTGCGCAAGTTGTCGGCCGGCAAGGTCAAGGGCCGCAGCGTGAAGGTGCGGCTGCTCGACAGCTGAAAGGATTGGCCGGGGCGCTTCAGGACTTCAGCATTGCCAGCAGCAGCAGGCGGGCTTTTTCCCAGTCGCGGCCGATGGTGCGCTTGTTCAAGTCCAGCGCATCGGCGATCTCGGCGTCGGCATAACCGCCGAAGTAGCGCATCTCGACGACGCGGGCCAGCCGCGGCTCGACCTGCTCCAGCGCCAGCAGCGCGTCGTTGATCTGCAGGATCTCGTTCTCGCCGGCGGGCAGGTTGTCCTGCATCAGCGTGTTCAGCGTCAGCTCGGCCTGGCCGCCGCCGCGCCGCTCGGCCTGGCGCTCGCGCACCGTGTCGACGATCACCGAGCGCATCACCCGCGAGGCGTAGGCGAAGAAGGCCTTGCGGTCTTCGAGCCGCAGCTGGTCGGCGCCGAGAAAGCGCAGGTAGGACTCGTGCACCAGCGCAGTGGTGTCGAGCACGGTGTTGCGGCCGCCGCCACTGTGCAGCCGCGAGCGCGCGAGCTTGCGCAGCTCGGGGTAGGCGGCGGCGAACAGCTCGTCGTGCGCCGGCGGGTCGCTCGACGACATGTGCTGGATCAACTGCGTCAGGCTTTTCATCGGTGCCACCTCCCATGGCACGTGCGGTCCGGGTCTGCCCCGATTCTGCCTGCAGGCCTCTGGCGGCGTGCCCGGCCGGCTCGACCGCCTTGTTTGTCGGCCGGATGTCGCTTTTGCCCGCCCGAATCCGTCTGCTGGGGTATGAGTGACCGAAGGAGTCTGCGCATGAACACCTTGTTGGCGTCGGTATCGACCCTGCGGGCTTCGCCGTGGGCTGTCAACCCTGCCCCCGAGGGGCTGGCCGGTGTCGGCGGCCGATGGTGCGTCGACGGCCAGTGCTACCGCGGCATCGCCTGGGGCCGCGAGAGCTGGTTCGACCCCGCGGTCGGCAAGATGCTGCGGCAGGACCTGGACTTCTTTCCGGTCGACTGTGAGCAGCGCGCCAGCCCGCTGATCATCTACATCCACCCGTCGCTCGACACCAAGACGATCTACCCGACGCGCGGCCCGCTGTATGCCGGCCTGGTGCAGGCGGCGCGGGCCAGCGGCTTCTCGGTGGCGAGCATCGAGTACCGCCAGCCGGTGTGGGACGACCTGCTCGACCCGACGCCCGACAACGACATCGCCGCCGCCCGGCGCTGGGTGCATGCGCATGCCCGCCCACTGGGCATCGATGCCGGCAATGTCTTCTTCGTCGACCAGTCGCGCGGCACGCTCGGCCTGCGCACCGCGCTGCAGCACCGCCGAGACCCGGCGGTGCGCGTCAACGCCGCCTACAGCCACCACGAGCGGACGACCTTCCGCGGCGTCGAGGTGGCCCGGCGCTTCGTGGCCGAGGCCGATGGGCTGGGCTTCGTCGACCGGATCGCGCCCGAGCGCGCCTACGACGGGGTCATCCCCTTCTTCCTGCGCTACTTGAGATAACGTGCCCCGCTTCATCGACGCGCCGCGCCGGCTTGGGCATGGCGGCTGCCTTCGCAGCCGGGGATGCGCACGAGCCGTTCGCCCGCAGCAGAGGGGTTCATGGGCTTGAGGGGGTATCGGGCATCGCTGCCGACACGGTCGGTTAGCCGCGCAGCGGCGGGTTCAAAGGGGGGCGGGCCATGGCCATCGGCGCCTCACAGCTGAGCCGCCTCAGCGCGCTGCTCGACCAGGCGATGACGCTCAGCCCCGCCGAGCGCGAGGCCTGGCTCGCCGCGCTGCCGGCCGCCGACCGCTCGCTCGAGCCTGCGTTGCGCCGCATGTTCGGCGACGGGGCCGAGGCGCAGTCGTTCTTGTCGACGATGCCGCGGCTGCTGCCCGAGGTTGGCGAGGCCGGCGGTGCCGGCGAGCCGCAGCCGGGCGACACGGTGGGCACCTACCGGCTGGTGCGCCCGGTCGCGCGTGGCGGCATGGGCAGCGTCTGGCTGGCCGAGCGGGCCGATGGCGCGCTGCAGCGCCGCGTCGCGATCAAGCTGCCGCACCTGGCCTGGGGGCCCGGCCTGGCCGAGCGCATGCTGCGCGAGCGCGACATTGGCGCCCGCCTCGAACACCCCCACATCGCCCGCCTGTACGACGCCGGCGTCGACCACCGCGGCCACCCCTTCCTGGCCTTCGAGTTCATCGACGGCGTGGCCATCGACCTGTGGTGCGAAAGCCGCCAGCTCGGCCTGCGCGCGCGCTTGAAGCTGTTCTTGCAGGTGGCGCAGGCCGTGGCCTACGCGCACGCGCGGCTGGTGGTGCACCGCGACCTCAAACCCTCGAACGTGCTGGTCTCGGCCGACGGCCAGGTGCACCTGCTGGACTTCGGCATCGCCAAGCTGCTGCACGAGGCGCCCGACGACGCCGGCGCCACGCAGCGCCTGGGGGCGGTGATGACGCCGCACTACGCCTCGCCCGAGCAGCTGCGCGGCGAGCCGGTCACGGTGGCGTCGGATGTGTACTCGCTGGGTGTGATGCTGTACGAGCTGCTGACCGGCGAGCGGCCGCATGCACTGCCGCATGCCGGGCTGGCGCGGGCCGGGCTGGCGGCGCTGGAGCAGGCGGTGCAGCAGGCCGAGCCGGCGCTGGCCAGCCAGCGCGTGGGCGAGCGCACCAACAGGCGGGCTGACGGGCGGGCCGACGGGCGTTCGTTGGCGCGGGCCCTGCGCGGCGATGTCGATGCGATCCTGGCCAAGGCGCTGCAGCGCCAGCCCGACCAGCGCTACGCCA
>NZ_JAYSDQ010000021.1:0-125311 GCF_041914305.1 Ideonella sp. | reverse complement strand
GCCAATAGGTCTTGACGGTCGTGACGCCGGCCTTGGTCTCCACCTCCTGCGCGCCGGCGTAGACCGTCATGCCGTCGTCGCGGGTTTGCTTGGCGCGCTGATGCTCCGGCCCGTACGCGAACTGGCTCCACTTGTCGTCCTTGGTGATGCGCAGCGGCATGTCGAAGCTGGTCCACGTCAAGTCACGGCCGGCTCCCTTCTTGAGGTTGCCGTTGTCGTCGTATTCGAACGTGCCATCAATGCCGGTGATCGACTGCACCGCGTGGGGCCGCACCGAGCCGACGCCTTGCGTTGGGTAGCTGTAGTTGCCCAGTCCTGACTTGATCGCAATGTTGCCGGCAGCGTCGTAGTTGAACGTCTTCTGCGGCCTGCCATCGACCGTGCTGGTCCACAGCCGGTTCAGCTCGTCATAGGAGAACTCCTCCAAAAAGCCCGACGTGTCCCACTGCTGGTCACGCGTATGTACGTTGCCCAACTCGTCGTACGTGTAGCCCTCTTGCAACCGCACCACGTTGGCGGCGTTCTTGACCATGCCGGTTTTCATCCGGCCCGTATGGGGGCTGAAGGTATTGCTGTCGGTCAGGCCGTTGCCCAGTCGGATCAGCGTGACCCGGTTCGATGCATCCTGGGTCAGCACCTGCGACAGCACCAGCCCCGGCCGCTCAACCGACGACTGATAGCCGTTCTCGTTGTAGCGGAGATAAAACTCCTTGGCCGCGTCGCTGCCGCGCTGGTAGATCTGCCTGTTCAGGCGGCCCCAATCGTCGTATGCCGGCGTGCTGGTGTAGTTGCCATCGGTCAGCACCTGCGTCGTCGTGCTCGGCCGCCCCAAGCCGTCATACGTGTGGATGCGGCGGTAGTCCTTCTTGCCCTTGCCGTCGATCGTGTAGGCCTCAGCCAGCTTGCCCACGCCTTTGGTTGCCGTGTCGTAGTCCCAATGGCTGTCCGAGTCCGGCTCCTGCCGCTTGACCATTCGATCCAGCCCGTCGTAGTCCATGGTGGTGGACTTGTTCAGGGCCCGCTCGTTCGGACTGATCTGCTTGCGCGTGCGCCCAGCAGCATCAACGGTGTAGGTGATCAATCCCAAGTCCGGGTCAGACAATTCGACCTTCCGGCCCAGGTCGTCGAACGTCACGTTGATCACATTTCCGTTCGGGTCTATCGTCTGGTTCAGGTTGCCCCAGGCGTCGTAGCCGAACTTGGTCTCGCCATTCTTGTTGTCAATGACCAAGCGCACCTGGCCAAGCACGTCGCGCTTCTCGGTCCGCTTTTGTCGCCTGGGGTTGGTGATCACCGTCACCATGCCCTGGTAGTCGTTGGTCAGGACCTGTTCGACGCCGTCTTCGTCCTTGGTCGTGATCGTCTTCACCCGGTCGAGCATGTCGTAGTCCTGACGACTGGCCAAGTACGAATCAGCGCCCTTGTAGCGTGGGTGATCGGTTTCATACGAGCGCCCGATGGGGTCGTAGCGCTGGTCGACGTAGATTTCCTTGCCGTCGAAGCCCCAGGTCAACGACTGCACGACATGGCCGACGCTGTCTTGGTAAGTGACCTGAGGCACAGCCATCCGGTCACTGCCATGGAAGTGGTCAGCAACCTTGGCAACCTTCGCGCCAGCGGGGCAGTCACCCGCGCACTGCTTGGTGTAGCTGCGCGTTTCGTTGCCGCCGGGGCGCTGCTCGACCAGTGCGCGGCCAAAGCCGTCGACCGTCCACCTGGTCTCAAGCAGGTTGGCGTCGATGTGGCTGGTCAGTGCACCGCTGCCGTAGTTATAGCCCCTGGACTCGGCGTGCTTCTCCGCGTTCGTCAACATGATCGGTAGGCGCCCGTTGGGGTCGTATACCGTGTCGTTGGTGCGCACGCGTTCGTTGAAACTCAATGGATCGTACCAACGCTCGGTTTTCCTGTTGACCAAGCCAAATGGGTTGAGGTCTCGGTTGTACTCGACCGTCATCGTCAGATCGACGTCGTAATTCTGGATCTTCTCCATCGACACGCGGCCGCTAAAGTTCGATTCGTACCAGACATCCCGCGTCCGTGTGATCTTGCGCTCGTCGCCGCTTTGCTCCTTGGTGACCTTGGCGTACTCCACCAGATCGACCAGCCAGTGCTCGACATCGGCGTCGTAGTAGGTGTTGACCGTCTTGGTCGTGAAGGTGGCCTTCGGGTCGACGGCCGAGCCTTCCGAGACGGTCTTGGCCTTCAACAGGTTGCAACGGTTGTCGTACACGATGTCGTCGGTATCCACGCCGGAGGTCGTGACCGTTCCCAGGTAGTGTTCACCGTCGTATCGAACTACCTTGCTGCCGGCGCTCAAGGGACAGTAGGTCTTCTGTTTGTTCGACTGGACAATCGTTTTTTGCAGCGTCCGATTCGTGGTTTCGGACAGCGGCTTGGCATTGCCCCACAGTTCGACCACTTGGCTCAGCACTGTGCCCACGAAGGGCCACTGCTGCGAGTAGGTGGTGGTCGTGGTGATGTTCTTCTGCTCGTCCTTCTGCGTGACCTTGGCGAACCCAAGTGATCCACGGCCGGCCACGTCGATGCCGGCGTCCTGATACGAGTACTTGAAGCTGCGCTCGGACGCCACACCGTTGCTGTGGGTCAGGCGTCGGACGATCTTGCCAACACCCGCCGTGGAGTGTTGCGGATAGGTCAATGTGCTGGTGCCCGAGCGCGTGACGGGGCCGTCGTAGGCTACGCCGTCCACGTACTCGACTTTCGATATGGCGCCCACGCCGTTGGTCACTTGGTGGATGCGGTCCAGCGCCTGCGTGTAGTACGCCAAGTCGCGCGGCTCGTAGACTTTCCATCCCCCTGAATAGACCATCACCTGGGTCCGGCCCGTGCCCAGCAAGTCCATTTCGAACGCATCAACAGAGTCAGCGCCCTTGTCCTTGAGACCGATCCAAGGCTCGCAGACGATGTTGGCGTCGTCGCTGCCCAAACCGCCTGTGGTGTCGTCACCCAACAGGCGACACACCTGTGGGTCGCCATATTCCATCAGGCCGTTGACGACCTTGGTCGGCGTGCCCCTGAAACTGGGCTGGCCATCACCAACGTAGTTACCGACGCCATGTGGAGCAACGTACTTTGAACCGCTGTACTTCTGACGTACGCCACAGTCCAAGCGCTTGCCTGTAGACAGGCACACCGTGACCTCAGCCTTGTTGTACGTGTAGATGCCACCGGGGTACGTAAGCTCGATGAAACCAAAGACCAGGCCGCTGTAGCCTGTGCCGTTAAAGTCACCCGTCACGTTCCCAGTGGCGTCGAAGTTGTATGGCGAGAGAGGCGGTACGCAACCACCGTCTGGGCAATCGATCGGGTAGTCGGGGTAGGTATAGCCAGCCGCTGAGCCAGCGTTGTAGACGGAGTCGGGCGAGTTTGGTTGCCTGAATCCCGTGATGCGAACGATCGGTTGGGTATTGACCCAGTCGTTCTTGAAATAGCAACTCGTACCATCCGCGTCACACACCTTCTTCACATAGTGCGGGTAGGTCCATCGAGCGTTTTGCTGCTTGCCGGTTCCTGCGAAATCCACCATTTCGTCGAATCGAACATACGAGGAAAGCGGCGAAGGTGGATTGCCATTCTTTGCGTACGTATAGCCGAGGTAGCTCACGGGGGCAGTACGGTCTTCGACGCAACTGTCTTGGACGCACAGCGTGGCGAAGCCGAGCTCGTCGTTGAACCGGCTGTACAGCGCCGAGCGGCCATCACCAACCACGTCGAGCACATGCGGGATCTGGTAGTCAGTGTTCGTCCCTATCGCCGCCAAGCTGTTGTTGCAGTCGAAGGTGATCATCGAGCCCGGGGCGCCTTGCGGCCCGATCTGCCCCATCGGCGACAGGCAAATCTTGGCGCTTCCTTTATCGATGTGGACCAACAGATCAGGTGCACCGTCGCCGTTGAAGTCGCCGGTGGCAAGTACAACGAAGTCCTGGCCCGTGCTGATCTTGTAGTTGTACTCAGTGAAACCGCTGCCGTTGTTGTGGAAGTAGCGATACTGATTTCTGTACTTGCCGTAGCCCAGAGAATTGGCGTCTTTGATCAACCAGTCCCGGCCCGGCTCTCCGACCGGTGTCGGTGACGAGACACGCTTTTCGAGCACGTCGGTATAGCCGTGGTTCTCGAAGTCGGCGAACGCGAAGTACTCGGGGTGGTTGGCGTAGTAGGTGTGGTTGTTGATGACGTTTGACGTCGTCATGTTGGGTGCACCAGGCCACTCGCCTCGGTATACCCAGTCAGCCTGCTTGCCACCGTCGGGCTTGCCCCAGGCAAAGCTCGTGGCCGGCAGACAGTCCGGCTGCGCGGTCTGCGGGTTGAGCGCACACACCTGCGCCGTCGTAAGCATGCTGCGGCCGCTGGTGGGGCTTTTCTCGTAGGTGAACGCGTAGTCGCGCACCAGCGTGCCGCTGGCTGCCACGTCGCCATCCAGGTTGCTGCCGTAGTAGGTCTTGATGTGGCTGATGCGGCCTCGCAGGTCATTGCGCGCGTCATCGACGTAGCGCTTCCAGGCATCCGGGCGAGCTTCCCAGGTGAACTGCACCGCAGCGTGAGACTTCAGGCCCACGCCGCCGTAGCGGATGGTCACCGGCTTGTGCTCGCCGGTGGCGGTGTCTTGCTCGTAGGTGAAGCTGATGTAGTTGCCGGCACGGTCGGTGATGCGGTCAACCGCCCAAGACAGTGCCCCTCCCTTGTCGTACGGCAATTGCTCGTTGTCCTTCGAGCCAGGGTTGATTGTGGTGACGATCGCCTTGACGTTGCTCGACGTGTTCGCGCCTGCGGCGTTGCCGCCGTACCAGATCTCGCGTTTGTCCCGCGTCTCGACCTTGAAGCGCAGAGTCTTGCCAATGCCGTACGCCGTGATGCGGCTCATCTGGTCGATTTCGGTGCGGAACTCCGCCTTGTCGGACCAGTAGTTCTCGTCGCTCAGAGGCTTGTTCGCCAGCACCAGGCGCTGCCCATCCAGGCACAGGCGATCGCCGATGTCGAACCGGACGCGACCGTTGACGCCGTCTTGGGCAATGGTCTTTCCGCAGCGGTGAATGCTGGACATGCCGCCCAGGCTCCAGCCCAGGCCCAAGGGGCCGTTGCCCCCTTGGCTGCTGTAGCTGATCGACAGGTTGGGTTTGAGCCCTGCTGTGCCCGGTGGCACCTCGATCGGGATGCTGTAGGTTGCCGCCCCGGCGTTGTTCACGCTCAGTTCGCCCGGTAGTGAGCCGGCATCGGGATTGGTCAGGTGCGGTGGGGTGATGTCCACCGGGATGGGGGCGTTCTCCTTGAGGACCTTGACCACCTTGTTGGTGGACTTGGAGCCGAACCAGGTACCGCCCGCTCGAACCATCATCCACTGGAAGTTCACATTGCCCAGCGTGGCAGGCGCCTTGATGGAGAAGGTAAAGGTCTTCGTTTCTCCGGGGGGAACGGGGGCATCGACGTCAACGCGTGACAGGCCCCAGGTCTGGTTGTCGGCGGGGTTCTGCGAGCCGAGCTGGAAGCCCGATCCCGCGGCCCAAGTCCCCGTGCCGGTATTCTTCATCGTCACCGAGGCGGCGTAGGCGTGCCCGGCATTCACGCTGGCCGGTACGTTCTGGTCGACAAAGGCTGCGTTGTAGTTGACCTTGATGGTCTTCATCGTCTCCGTGACGGTGTCCGTGCCATTGGGGCCATAGGCCGTCCAGGTGCAGTCGGACGGATGGTCGACCCAGTTGGGATCGGCCGTCAGCGTTTCCGTATCGCTGACCTTGCTCTTCGTACCCTTGCCGGTGTAACCCAAGCCGCTGTTGTCCAGGGGCTTGGGCTTGCAGTCGTAGTCGACTTTCGTGGCGTTGGTGGATGTCCAGGTGAGCTTGAAGGTCTCGCCCGCCAACATCGGGTTCGGGTCCCGCGTGACCGACAGCGTGGGCTTGGGCGGAACGACCTGCACCGTGATCTGGTTGCTGCGCTCGCCGAACCATGCGCTGCCCCGCAGCATCCGCCACTGGAAGGGATAGCTGCTTGCCACGGCCGGAGCCGTGACCTTGAACTTGAACTCCTTCGATGCACCGGGCGCCACCGCGGCGTCCAGCATCACGCGGCTCAGGCCCCAGGTCTTGTCGTCAGGCTGCGCACCGAGCTGATAGGTCGAATTGGCCGCCCAGGTGTTGGTGCCGGTGTTCTTCAGCGTGACCGAGACGTCGTATTGCTGGCCCGCCACCATCTTGGTTGGCACGTTTTCGCCAACGCGCGTCGCGTCGTCGTTTGAAGTGATGACGATGGTGCGGGTTTCGGACACACCGGAGACGGGGGAAGGACCCTTGTTGCCCCATGCGCGAAGGTAAAGAATATGGCTGCCCACGCCCAGGTCGACCTTGAGGGGCCCTTCACGCTTTTCGTCCAGCCACTCCACCTGGGAGTTGCAACCGTGGTGAGGCTCGTAGTCGTGGTCCGTTAGCCTTTTGGCGTCTTCAAGCAGCTCGACGTTGTAGATGCTGACGCCGCAGTCGCCCTCATGGTCCCAGACAACGTCATAGTCGAACGACACTGTCATGGTCTTGCCTGCGTCGACTGAGCCGCTGGTGGGCGTCAACACCAGGTTGCTGAAGACCGGGCCTGGAGCACTGCTGGCGGTCAGCGGCAACGTGGCCATCATGAGCAGCAGCACGATCGCGCGCAGCATGGGGGCGCTCGTGCGCCAGGCAAAGTGAATCCAACCGCGCACAAGGCGCGAAGCGACGAAAGCCATTTTTGGCTCCTCCCGTTGGTGAAGACTCTTTTACTGCGTCCCTAACTGCGCTATTTGCTGCGTCTATCGCGGGGCGGATTGTTGCCGGTGCCTTTTGAGCCGGCACTACCCACTATTGGGGGATTGACTGAGAAGATGTGCAGCCACGCGATCTCGCGGGCTTGCTTGCCGCCGCCGGCCCCAACAGGGCGGTGCATCGCCAGGCGGTTCCACGCCGTGTGGTTCAAGCTTGGCGCCCAATCGAAGTCCGTCAGGCTGCCTGGCTCCAGGCTGTTCAGGCGGAACACCACCAGGTCTTCGCCCGTGGCCGGCAGCCGCGACCGGCATACCTGCTCAGACTGCCACGCGGGCGTAGTCGACACCGCAGCCAGAAAGAGGGCGGGGCATTCGAAACCACCCGGCCAGCGCTGCTCGCAACCGTCCTCGGTCCCGTAACGCCGCCTGAACTCACCAAACGACAGCCCCTCGTTAAGTTGCACCCGATTCATTGGCATCGTTGGCCTCCTGATGTCAGCCAATCCATCCTCGCCCCCCTCAAGCTCAATCGGTGAGCCAGCAGCCGAGGAACTTCGTCAATCAGGCCGCAACGAGACTAACCACTGATCATCGCCGTTACAGTAGCTGCTGCCAGTCTCCATCGCAGCCTTCCGGGCGCACATGGGCAGTCTCGCTGGCAATGGCGCCGCGCCGACGGATACTGCCGCACTCGGTGTGAGCTCTTTCGTCGCAATGGCGCTCTTCCTCATTCTTGTCAAATAGCCAGAGGAGCGATTGCTCAGCCATGGTCGCCACCCGCCTGATCGAACGTCTGGACGCCGCCATCCGTGCCGCCGCCGAGCCACTGCAACGGGAGTACCTGAAAGCCGAGCGAGCTGGGGCAATCGCGCGGTTGGGCCTGCTTTCGGATGCACGCTTCACACTGACCGGCTTGCGCGCCCAGAATTCGCGCCACAAAGACACGCTGCTGTCGGCCTGGATCAGCCTGGTAGAAGGCCAGATTGAGCACTTCGACACCGTCGCCCCGAAAGCGGTCAAGAAGTTCCAGAGCGCGCTGGAATTTGCCGAAGCCGCTGGCCATGCACCGACCCAGGCGCTGGCCTTGGCATGGCTGGCCACCTGTGCATTCAATGCGGACGACGTTCCTGCGATCGCCCGCCACGCCGCGGCCGCGCTGAAGCTTGCCGGACCAGAAGAACACGCCGCCCTGGCACGCGTTGGCTTGGTGCTGGCCGACACGTACCGCTGCGGGGGTGACGATGAGAAGTCACAGGCCTGGTACTTGCGGGCGCGCGCCCACGCCAGTGCCGACGGTGACAGCTCGATGATCAGCGCCATGTTGCACAACATATCGGCGATGCGCGCGAGCCAGATTGCGCTGGCAGACGCCTTCGGTCGGGCCGACCCGGACCTGGCGCGCAAGGCGCTGCTCGAAGCCGAGTCGACCGCCAACTACGACTGGGGCACCGGCGTCGCATCATTGTCAACGATGGTGCCGGTGACGCGTGCCCAGTTGCTGGTCACCCTGTCTCGCTTCGAGGAAGCTGCGCGCCTGTTTGACGAACACATAGACCGTGCTCGCCGGGAAGGCATGGCTCGTCGCGGAGCACGGCTACTGGCCGACCGTGCGTGGTGCCATGTGCGCCTGGGCCGCGTCGCGCAAGCGCTGGCCGATACCCAGGCTGCCGAAGCCCAGGCGAAGGCTCAGCGCGACTCCGACGATCGAGCCGCCGCGTATGCGCGCCTGGCTCGCATCCACCGCCACGGTGGGCGCGACAAGACGGCCGACGCTCTGCAGGCCAAGGCCGACAAGGCGCTGGAGGAACATGTGGCCGAGCAGGCCTCTTGGTGCCGAATACTGGACGAGACACTGGCCGCGCTCGGCCAGGTCGAGGCGTAAAGCACAGGGATCCTGCGCCGCGCAGGTATGGAGTCAGCTCACCCGCTGAGCGCAGCAGCAAGTTCTGCCTCCAGGCTCGCAATGGCGTCCGACCTCAAGCCCTGTGTGGCGGGGGCATCGCCCTCGCTCGGGATCACCTGCGCATCCTCCAGAAACGCGAAGCTGCAGGCGTCCCAGATGTCGGGCGACGGCAGGCCCTCCCACTCCTTCGACCGCTTCGACTCGATCACGTACTGAGCACGGTCGTTAAAGTGATACGGGATGCGGCTGCCCTGGTCGAGTATGGCGTTGCGGTCGCGCGAGTCATGAAAGGCACGCGCGTCGATCGTGAATTGCCCGGCCCGCGTCGCCCGCGCGATGCTGACCATGGCGTGCGCACGCTGGTTGAAGAACGATTCCTTCAACGCCGTCTTGAAGCAGGGGTTGCCCCACAGCACCTTGACCGTGTGCGTCAGGCCCAGCTCCTGCAGCCGCTTGTAGACGGCTAGGCCCAGCCCGCCGCCGTCGATGGCAACAGTGGCGTTGGACAGCTTGCCCGCGATCTGCAACACCTCGGCGCCAAGCGCTGTCGGCTGGATCGTGTTGCTGATGATCGGGAAGTCCACGACGTGCACGCGGCGTGGCTCGTGTTCGTGGGACTGGCCGTAGCCCACCGCCTTGGCGACGGCAACCACGGACTTGTCGCGGTATTCACCGGCGCCGACGTCGACCAGGACGAGCCAGCCCCAGTCGTCGCTGGGACCGACGCAACTCGCCGCGCCGATGGCAGCTTCCAGATCCCCGCGGCTCAGGAGCTGCCCTTCCAAGTTCGCCGGGAAGCGCCCACGCACCTTGATCAGGTACTGGGGATCGTGCCGACCGCCGTACTGCAGGATCTTCTCGGCGATGAAACTGTCCGAGACCAGCGGCGAGTCTTCGGAGTCGAACACCAGCGCCAGCCACACGCCGCCGAGCGACTGGCTCAGCGAGTGATGGGTGTCGTAGAAGAAGCCGGAGTTGCGGGTCGGCTGCGACGCGATGACCATGCGGTTGCGCGCATCGGTCAGCGAGCCGCCAATGACGCCGAAGTTGGCATCGGGCACGCCCGATGCCTCATCGATCAGCCACAGCAGCCAGTCACGGTGCGCGCCGGCCAGGTTCTCTGGCGAGCCCCGCGGCGCCGTCTTGCAGGCGATCCACCAGTTCAGCTTGAAGCCGGCGACGAACACGCGCTCGTGCTCGATCACCAAGTACTCGCACAACCATGCGTGCGGGCCCGCCTTGATCTTCGCCTGGATATCGGCGAACTCCTTCCACACGCCATCGTGCACGGTGGCGAGCTTGGGCGCCGAAATGTAGGTGTTCGACAGGTGGTAGCACAGCAGGTGCCACAGGGCGATCACGCCGAACGAGCTGGTCTTGCCCGTTCCATGGCCCGATGCCACCGATACGCGGCATCCGGGCGCTTGAGCGCCCCGCATCAGCTCGCGCTGCTGGGGGGTGAGGACCATCCCGACCACCTCGACGGCGAATCGCACCAGGTCGAAGGCGTAGCGCTCGACGAACTCCAGGTAGCGCGGATCGTCGGGCAGCCGCGGGCGAGGCGGCGCCAAGCGCTACGTGCCGGTCGGGCCGGTCGCAGTCTCCTGCGCGTCCAGGCGCGCGGAGCGTCCCTGCACCCTCACTGCCATGTCGAGCATGCGCTGCGCGCCGTTGGCGTAGATGGCGTCCAGATCCTCGCGCGAAACCTGCGAGGCCTCTCCAACTTGCTTGTTGTCCAACTCGAACAGGCCGAGGTGGCGCATCGCCTTGTCCAGCGCGTCCATCTTGGGCCACAGCTTGAGCTTCTTGAGATTGCCCACGACCGCCCCGCTCATGCTGTCGGTCAGCTCCGTCACCTCCAGGCTGCCCACGGCCGCAGCCGTGGCGTCATCCCATTCGGACGGCTTCTTGAGCGTGCCGTCGTCGTTGAAGGCCTGTCGGATGTCGACCAGTGCGACAGCGGTCAGCTCGCGCAGGATGCGGACGCGATCCAACCCGGCGATCTCGATGTCGCGCCGCCTGGCCTGCTCGATCGCCACCTGAACGTTGGGCCGACTCATCATCAACGAAGCCTGCGATCGCGCCGTCGCTCGATGGGCGGTGTTGAATGCCCGCATGTAGGCTTCGGTCTGGTTCAGCTCCTTCAGGTACTCGACGACGAAGCGCTCTTGCCGGGAGTTGAGCGGCTTCAGGGCTTCTTGCATCCACAGCGCCTCTTCGTCGGGTGTTAGCGGCTCGGCCGTGCCCTTGGCGATGGACGAGCCCGAGCGGTGGACGTGGGTGGCCGCACCGCGCGTGCTCCGCTTGCCGGAGGGGCGCGGCGCCGCCTTGCTGGCATCGGTCGAGTTGCTATCGCTCATCGAGCGATCGTCATCCCCGAGCCGTAGTGCGAAGTGAAGCGTTTTCCGAATCCCAGCTACTGCCGCTCCGATCGGCGGTCACCGGCAGGGGCAGAATTGCCCACAGGGAAGGAAAACCGAGCGATGGTCAACCCATATCGCAGCGCGTCGTGGCACGAGTTCCGGCATGAGGTACTTCGCCTCGACGGGTATGCATGCAAGCTGTGCAGGCGACAGCAATCGAACGACGTTCGTCTGCACGTCCATCACAAGCGCTACATATCGGGTCGACTGCCTTGGGAGTATCCGCACGATATGTGCGAGACGCTGTGCAGCGGGTGTCATGCCGCCGAACACGGAATCATTCCCCCAAAGTTCGGATGGCAGTTCGTCGGCTATGACGACTTGGGTGACCTCAGTGGCAAATGCGAATTGTGCGGTACGGCGATCCGGCACTCCTTCTTGGTCGCGCACGAGAAGTGGCGTGCAATGGAAGTTGGCGAGGTTTGCTGCGACAACCTCACAAGCACGCAAGTGGCAACTGGTCACCTTGACTCGCTGCGGCGCTACCTCGATCGACGAAAGCGCTTCGTTTCATCGACTCGCTGGACGCATGTCTTCCTCAACGTCCAGCGCATCAGACACAAGGGCATCGACGTCGAGCTCATCAAGCAGGAAGGCGCCTATCGACTGCGGATAAACGGGCAACTCGGCAAGAAGATGTTCTCGACGGCAGTGGATGGGAAGGCTGACGCATTCGATCTGATCGAGTCGGGCGCCATCGGCAAGTGGCTGGACAGGAGGCGAACACCGCGAAGTCCGCACGGTCGTCGTGGTGCGTAGACGCCGCGGGCGGCACAGAAGTTCGACCGACGTGGCTCTCACTATGTCGCATTCACGGGCAAGAGCTTCGGTCTTGGGGCAGCACGAGCGATCGCCATCACCGTCTGCATCGGCGTGGCAGCGGCGCACGCCGCCCTGAACACGGCAAGCCGCTCCTGCTTGCCCAAGGCTTCAAGAGCCGCCTGGGTCACCGTCTCCAGTTCGACCATCGCCTTGAGCAGCATGGCCCCGCCCGGCATGTCTTCCCAAGCCTCGCCGTTGAGCGTAGCGAACCGGTCGAACGTCTCGGTCGCGGTGCTGGCCACGCCGAGCAGGCGCCTGGCCAGCGAGATGGGTTTGGTGGCCGCGTTCATGTGCTCCGAGATCATTTCGAGAACCTGCGCCGCGTGCTCGCGCAGCATGCCTTCGACGTGCCGCAACACGGCCTGGCGTTCCGCCACTGCAGGATCGCGCTCCGGCTCGTCGCTCAGCCCCAGCAGAAAGTCCACACTGACGCCGTAGACAGTGCTTGCCACGCAGAAAACCGCCAGCGGGGTATTGCGCCTGCCCAACTCGATGAGCGACAACTGCGTGCCGTTCTCGTAGCCCATTCGGACCGCAGCCTCCCGCTGGTCCCACCCGTTCAACTCCCGCGCCTGCTTGAAGCGAGCCGCGACCGTGGTTCTGACCAGCGCATTGGTACCGCTGCGGGTCAGCGTGTTGAAGGGAAGCACCACGTCGGCAGGTTCAGTCATCTCGACTTGCTGAATCTCGTTCACTTGTAAATCTCCCTGATCGTGATTCCGTGTTCGCGCAGCATCAGCTTGCGCTTGATGACGTAGTCGCGTGTTCGGGTTGCCTTGCTCTTGACGTCTTCGACCACCAAGCAGCCACCGCGCTCGCGGTCCCGGTAGACGTAGTCGGCAACGTAGGTCACCGGCTGCTCGACACCGCCGTCATCGCGCTGCTGGCGCCCCAGCAGTTCGAAGGGGACCTCGCGACGCAACTCGGCGATCAAGCCGGCCCGCTCCAGCATCTGCAGCTCTGCGTGACGCTTGAGCTCGCGCTTGCTGCGATAGGCCTGGCCGTTGACCACCACGGGCTGCGCGCCGTACTTGTTCACCCGTCGCCTGGACGGGACGCGCCTTACAGCGGCTTTCGCAATGGCGCTGTTAACCATAGGCGCTCTCTGGGCGGCTCGCCTGCTTGAGCATCGGCAAGCCCCCGCCAACGCTGCGCTCGACGCGCTCGCCACCCCGTTGCAACGGGTTGTTCATCGCTTGGGCGAGCAACAACGGCGCCAGCCGGTCGTTGCACAACTGCAGCTCGTGCACCCGCAGCAACTCATCAATCGCCGCGCCCTCATCCGCTTGCACTGTGAAGGGTCCCGCCGACCCGCACCGCCGATCAATCTGGGTCAACGCATGACGCGCTGCCAGGGCAGCATAAGAACCCTCTTCACCAATCCCATGGCGGTGCAACGCCACGACGGCATCGCTCACGCTCCACAGCAGCAGCATCTCGAAGTTCTCATGACTGCGTTTCCCAACCAACCGTCGAAGGGCCATCCGGTACACAGCCACGACGCCGGCCATCTCCTCATCCGGGCCCTGTTCTCCCCTCGCCGGTTGCCGCAACTTGCGCGGGCGTTTGGTCTGGCCAACTGTCATCGAATCACTACCCCTGTCGAGCTAATTTGGTGTGATCAATGTATTCGCTCTCATGTTTTATTTCAACGTTATAACTATTCCTGTTAGCGCTGGCTTCGCTCGGCGACAAACGCGAGGCCACGAGCGCCCGGGCTTTGGCGCGAGCCTCTTCGGTAGCCTTCCGGGCCACTGCATCGGCGCTCGGTCCTGACCGCTTGTCCGTTAGATGCTGCTTGAGCGTCATCAGGATCAACCGCACGCTCTCGGGCAGGCCACCCGAGGCCCCGCTGGCTTCGCCAAGCTCTGACGCGTCTCCTCGCGGCGCCGGCAGCGCCAGGTAGGGCTGGGCCTGCGGCAGCGCCAAGCAGCCCGCGTCGACCGCAGCTTGAATGGCGACAGCGCGCAGCTCTGGGTCGTGGCCTTCGGAGACCAGCCACTGCGGCAACTCGCGGTTGGCTCTGCCGCGCTCGACCAGACGTGCATAGACCTCCCGAAATGCCATGCGGGCACCCACCTTGTCGCCCTGCACGAGCAGCGGCCTGGCGATTGCGAAGGCCTCGGCCATCTCGTCGGACCATACGACCGTTTGCTGCTCGTCCAGCGCGAGCAAGGACCTGGCCCACGCTTCCTCGACACTCGGCCGTCCGTCCTCGGCCATGCGAGCTTCGATCTTGGCGACGACGTCGGCCGGCGACGGCGCGAATCGCCCATTGACCGGGTCCTGCATGTGCTGGTCCAGCCCATAGCGCACGGCCGCCAGGCTGTAGCGCGACAGGATGCGAAACCACCGCTTCAGGTCCTCGCCGCTGGGTGTGTACGCGCCACGGCTGAGCATCCGGCAGTCGTTGCTGACCAATTTGCTGAACTCGTCGAAGTCCTTGGCAATCACACCGGCGCTCTCCAGAGGTCTCCGTCGCGGTCGAGCAGCGTCGGCTCGGTCACACCGGGCGCACTGCCCTCTCCGAACAGCTCTGCCTTGGCCTTGCGGATGCTCTCGACCAGTTCTTCCTCCGTCATCTGCGCCCCGCTGCGCGGCGGCCTGCGGCCAGTGTTGTCGCTGGGCTTGACCCAAGCGGCACGGAAGCCCTGCCAGGAGTTTTGAGCGGCGGTCTTGATGGCCTGCGCCAGTGACAAACCCGCCGCGGCGGCTTCGACCTCGACACCTTCGAGCGCGAGCATCGAATTCACCGCCCGCTTCCTGGCCCGCACGACCAGCCATGTCGCCGCGGCCTTCGGATCGACTCCCTTGGCGGCCAAGGTGCTGGCATCGAAGAGTTCGATGTCCGGCGCTTTGCCGGTGCCCCGACGCTTGCGTTCAGACCGGGCCCTTGCGGCGCGCGCTACTGGGTCCTTGCTCCCAGTCCGTTCTTTCTTCAAATCAGTCTTTGCTTGTGTCGTATTGGCCGTATCCGGTTGAACCGCTTCCGGATGATCCGGAAGCGGTGAAAAACCGTTGGCGGGCGTAGTCGTGCACTCCTGCGCCGCCGGGGTCGCGTGCGCATCGCCAGCCAGCGGGGCGGCGTTCGCGGCCGGTGGCTCGACGTCGCGCGGAGGCGAACTCGGCCCGGTTGTTCCGGGCGGGGCCGAGGACTGGCCCGTTTCGGAAGACGGTGAATCGGGTGCCGGCGCATCGGTCGATTCCTTCACGGCCGCGAACGAGCGCTTCTTTGCGGCGAGAGACGACCGGCGTTGGGCCAGCTGCTTCTTGGTCAGGAAGTCGTGCCCGAGTCTTTCCTCCGCAAAGGGCATCTCGCTGACGATGTACTCCACCCCGGCCATCGTGCCGTCCTCGCGGCGCTTCTGCACCCGCTTGATGTAGCGGGTGATCATCAGCTCGCGCAGAACGGTGTAGACGGCGTCTCTTCCGCTCGGCACACCAACGGCCTCAGCGGTTTGGTTGACCAGGTTGGCCACCGAGACCGCCCAATGGTCCGGCTTGGACAACAGATAGGTCAACATGCCTCGGGCCGGCCACGACAGTCTCGGATCGGAGCTGACTTCGTTGCTGATGACATAGAAACCTGTCGTGGGACGAGGGCACCGGCGGATCATCTGGGGTATTCCTTGCGAGTTGGGCGCGGCTGCGCCGCGCAATCAAAACTGCGGTCTTCTTTTGGGAAACGAAGGGACGAGACTAGCCCGCAACGCCGCAGAAGCGGCGGCGCAGAAGCGTCTGAAGGGGAAACCGGTGGCCTACACCGTTTGCGTCACGGCCGCCTGGCGTCGCGGCGGCTGAAATGCCGCCGCATGCGCTGCGCGCTTAGTTCAGGCGTCGCAATACTTCTGCTGTCTGGCCCGCATCGCCATTGCTCAGGCGAGCGAACATCGCGGCTGCCGCCTGCTCGACATGCACCGGGTCGACCTCAATGGACGTCGCATTGACGTGGTACTCCACCACCTCGACGACCCCATCGTCCCGGCTGATCTCCTTGCGCTGGACATAGCCGGCGATCATCAACTCGTGCAGCAGGTCATAGATCGCTTCGAGGTCATTGGGCGCATCCTCGGTGTCGGGCGCTTCGCGCATGAGATGGTCGACTGCGTGCGTCCAGGGTCCGGGTTGGTTAATCAGGTACGCCAGCAAACCGCGTGCCGGCCACGACAGCCTCGGGTCGTTGGCGACATCGTCGCTCGCAACACGGTGGGCGCCTTCGGGACGAGGGGCACGGCGAATGAGCATTTGAAGTTCTTCCATTTGTTGAGAATGCACGGCTGTCGCCGTATGAGAGAGAGCACACATTCGGGAAACGACGGCGCGAGTTCGACCGTCACCCCTCGCTGCGCGCGGGGCGAAATTCGTTGAAAAGTGGTTGTGGCGCCTGTGCGTGGCGCCCGAGGCTCTACGCCTGCAGCCGCGCCCGACTGGAGCGTGCTGCGCTGTCCATGGGCACTACGCGACGACGCGCCTGATGCCCTCGTCGCAGGCTCGCCCCGCACGATCCGCAAGTGCCGGCACCGGCGGCAAGCCTCGCAGCACGTTGCAGGGGATCGAGTCATACAGGCGCTCCAGCGTGCGCCCCAAATGAAACCGCGGCGCCTTCGACGCACGCAGGTACAGGTCGCTCACCGCGGCCTGTGACACACCGGCCTCC
This sequence comes from Ideonella sp., assembly GCF_041914305.1. Classification (NCBI taxonomy): domain Bacteria; kingdom Pseudomonadati; phylum Pseudomonadota; class Betaproteobacteria; order Burkholderiales; family Sphaerotilaceae; genus Ideonella; species Ideonella sp. Next base: position 108,761 of record NZ_JAYSDQ010000021.1, on the reverse strand, counting down.
ACGGCCATCTGCGCCTGCGTCTTGCACAGCGCACCCTGGATGGCGTGGATCACCGCGCGCCAGTCGGTCTGGCCGTCAAACTCGATGCGCTTGAACGGCCCACGCCGCGTATGCGAGCAAGACGGGGTGTTCGGGAAGATCGTCAATTGGGAATCCCTGTGTTGTTGTTGAGACCCAGTTTAGTGATTTCCCTATATTTTTCAACTTAACAGGAATTCTTATAAAATCTCACGCAACAGGAGAACGATTCCATGCGCACCCCCCGACGACAGCCCCAAGCACTCACCCCCTTCGCCGACCGCATGCAGACCGCACGCAAGCGCATAGGACTCACTCAGTCGGAGGTAGCCGAGCATCTAGGCTTGACTCAGCCAACCGTGTCCACACTGGAGATCGATGGCGAGCGAAGCGCATATCTACCGGCATTCGCGCGCCTGTATGGCGTCGATGTCTATTGGCTGTACAGCGGCGAAGGCGAGATGCTGACCGGCACGGGGCGCAGGTTCTCCGTCGAGGCGGAAGAACTCGCGCGCAGACTCGACCGCATCGATGACCCGGACGTCAAGCGGCGCGTCTACGCACTGAGCCAGCTCGTCGCCGATCTGGGAACCCTTCCGCCAACGGCCACAGCATCCCGCACCTCGAAGCCCAAATCGGACGCCAGCGCGAGCGCGCCCCGCACGTCACAGACCGGCCGTCCACGCCAAAGCAAGTCTAGTGCTGCAGATAGTCCCGCACCCACCGGCATGCAGACGTCGCGTCGCAAAACACGCGCCTGATCACCCCACGCAGCGCACTTTCGGTCTGGTAGGCCAAGCTCGACTCGGCGTCGCTCCATGGCGCCACCACTACGATCGGCAAGCGCAGCAACGCAATGCCGGTACATCGGTCACAAAGCGACACTGCCGCTTCCTGGCCGAACATCAGTACCGCATGCGACAGGTCCAGCAAGAGGACTTTGACTGGCCCGATGACTTTGCGCTCGATGTCGGCGAGCAGCCTCAAGACCGACTTCAGCGACAACGGCCCAGCTACCGTGACCGTCACGGCGCCACCGCCATCTGCAGCGGTCTTTACGCAAAGCGAATCGCAGTTGTATGTGAACTCGTTGACGATCTTGCGGTTCAATGGGAACTCCCACATGGGGAAATCCATTCTAGACAACAAGTTATCAATTGTGTCAGCACTAATCGGTTTAGCGCACTGACTGCGGACGGATGCTGTGTCGCTCTACGGCCACGCTGATTCGGTCTTCACGGGTTCGCTTCCTGTTGCGATGACGCGATCTTTGGCGCTCGGCAGCTCACCGAGTGAGCCCACGCCCCGTCAGGGCATGACTTTAGTCACTTGACCAATCTCCACACCCGGCCGCCAGAGGTGCCGTGGCCCTTGCTGCGTGGGACCGTTCCCACGCATCGGATCTGACCCGTCCGCACCAGCCACGCGTAGACGGATCCGAACGCCCGGTCGTCGGGAGGAACGATGCCAGCCGCTTTGCAGCTGTTGGTCAGCTCTTCACCGCTGGTATCGCCGCGTCCGCACAAAACAGCCAGAACATGCAGGCGCGCACGAAGCGAAAAGCCCGGCATCGATAGCGATGCGCGTTGCTCGGCGTATTCACCCGCCGTTCGGCCGGCAGCGCGCGCCTGTTCGGGTGAACCGGTTGATCCTTTGGGATCCTTGGGCATCCGGGGCATGCATGGCCTCGTGCGTGGAACATGGCTTCGGATGCTGTGGCACGTGTCTTGCGCGCGGTGCGTGCGTATTCCCAATCGCACGCCAGGCGGAACAGCGAGGCGTGCGCGCGCAGCCGGCCCGACCATCACCGTTGGGAAAACGGCCCCGCCCACCTCGCCACTGTTCTTTCTAAGGTGGCCGCCGACGGACGCGGTTCTTCGCGCCCGCAGTTCCACTCTTTGAAGGAATTTCCTTGCGTCTGAGAACTCCGTTCATCGTGGGCGGCTCTGCTGCCGTCCTGCTCGCACTGTTCTTCACCGATCCCGACGACGGCGTGTCCACAGGCATGCTGCTGCTGGCGCTGCTCGTTGGCATCCTCGCGATTGCCTTTGCACACTTGGGCCGCAAGGCCCTTCACGACTACCCCGAGGCCGACATGCGCCGGCTGTTCGGCGCAGCCGGCAACGACCCTGTCGGCGCGGGCCTGGCGCTCATCGCGCTGGCGATCGTGTTCTCGGCGCTGTTGGGACTCTTCGGCAGCGCGGCTCGTGCGGCCGATGTCCGCAGCTACGTGCCGGCGGGTGCCTATGTGCACCTGCCCACCTTGAAGGCTGAAGCGAAAGCCTACTGGCCCGACCACCCTGCGCCCGAGGTGCTTGCTGCGCTGGTCGAGCACGAGTCGTGCGGGTCGTTGCAGGCAGCGAACTGCTGGAACCCTCGAAGCCGTTTGAAGACCCCACGCGAGGAGGGCGCCGGGTTTGGCCAGATCACTCGGGCCTATCGAAGCAGCGGGGAGGTTCGCTTTGATGCACTGGCCGACCTGCGCAGCCGCCACCCGATTGCGCTGGCGGGCCTGAGCTGGGCCAACGTCTATGCACGCCCAGACCTGCAGCTGCGCGCGCTGGTTCTTCAGTCCAAGGACAATTTCGTGGCGCTGCGCGCCGTGGCCGATCCGTTTGAGCGACTGGCGATGGCAGACGCCGCCTACAACGGCGGGCTGAGTGGCGTTCAGTCTGAGCGGCGGGCCTGCGGGCTCAAAGGCACCTGCGACCCTCAGCGCTGGTTCGGGCACGTCGAGACCGTCTGCCTAAAAGGCCGCCGGCCTCTGTACGGCGGACGCTCCGCCTGCGACATCAACCGCCACCACGTCACCGACGTGATGCTGGTTCGATCCCCGAAGTACCGCGCTCTGATGGCCTGACGCGGGCCCGGCCTCATGCTGAATCGCTCTGTCCCGATCCTGGCCGGCCTGCTCTTAGCGTCGCTCGCCGGCACTGCCGGCGTGTGGTTGCACGGTCGCACTGCGCTTGCCGAGGCCCGGCAGTCGCATCTGGCCTATGTCGCACAGGTCGAGCGCAATGCACGCGAGGCCTCCGAGGCCGCCCGCATCGAAGAACAACGCAGAAAGGAAGCCCAACTTGAAATCGTCCAGCTTGCACGACGGTCGGCGCAACGCACCGCCGAGGATCTGGCTCGCCGCGTGGCTGTGTCTGAGCGGCTGCGCGAGCGCGCCGGCCAACTCGCCATCCGTTGTGCCGGCCCCAGCGATCTACCCGTTGCCGATGGAAGCCAGACAGCCGGTTCGGCCGGCGCTGTGCTCGTCGACATGCTCGGGCGGATTGAGCAAGCTGCAGGAGAGCTTGCTGCCTTCGCCGACGCCGCTTCAAACTCCGGTACAGCGTGTGAGCGAGCCTATGACTCATTGACCGATGGAAGACGGCAAGACATTCCTTGACTCGACGCCACTGAACTGGTCGGCGGGATCGTCCCTCGCCCCGAGCTCGATAGCCCGCTGCAGTTCAGTGCTGTGGCAAGTGTGCTGACATCAAGCGCGACGACCAATGGCGCGAACATCGCGGGCCTTGTTGCTGGCATGCCTCGCCCTCGCAATTTGACATTGCGCGCGCTCCTCATCGGCTTCGCCCTGTTCAGCGAACGCTACCCAGAAGGTGCGCACGTCCGCCAAACGCCAACGTGTACAACGCGGCCTGCGCACCGCAGGTAGCGGCGCATGCCCGGCCGCAACCTGTGCATGCCACCAACTGACCGACATCGCGCCGGTGGCGGCGCAGGCCGCAGCGTCAATGAGCGCGACCTCTGCCAGGTCGGGCAAAACGGCATGTACTGAAGATCGCCGTTGATTCTCTGTGGTCATTGCTGGCCGTAGCAGTTTCGATGAAGAGATTGAACCGCCACGGCCAGTTCAGTCAGCACTCCATTTTCCCAACGACCAACACGGGGCCACTTGCCGTCGGGCACGACGCACGTTCAGATACCGCACGACAAGCAGGCCGGCTTGTGCGTTCAGGTAATCAGGCAGCCTGACTGACAACAGTTGCCACAGGTTTGCCATTGCCGTCACGCAGCTCATCAAGGTAGTCGGCCCACTTTTTCATCATGTCGCGTCGCTGGTCGGAGTATTGAGTACGGTTGTAGGCACGTCCATTCAGGTCCGGCACCGAATGATCGAGCTGAGCTTCAATGATGTGAGGGTCAATATTTAGCCGCTCGGCGATCATGGTTCTGGCCATGGCGCGAAACCCGTGCGCCGTCATGTCATCGTTGCCGTAACCAAGTCGGCGCAACGCGGCGCGAATAGTGTTTTCGCTCATGCACCGTTTTGTAGAAAGCATGGAGGGGAAGATGTAGCGCCCCTTGCCGGTAAGTGGCTGCAGTTCCACCAAGGCTTCGACTGCCTGCCCAGCCAGCGGCACAACGTGGGGCGGATCATTCTCCTTCTGAGTCTTGGCACGCTTCATCAGCATCGAAGGCACGGAGATCGACGCATCATCAAAGTCGACCCATTCCCATTCCAGTTGCCGCAATTCACCGGGCCGCAGCAGAAGCATGGCTGACAAGGACAAGGCCGTACGCGTTACCGGATGCCCGCGGTACCCCATCATGTCTCGCAGCAGTTGGGCCGCCCCCTTCGGATTGGTAATGGCTGCCAAGTGGCGCGTCTGTACCGGTTGCAGTGCGTCCTTTAGATCGGCGGCCGGATTCCTGGGGCAGTATCCGGCAGCTATCCCATACCGAAACACCTGCCCGCATGCGTCTTTGATTCGATGGGCGGTCTCGATTGCACCGCGCTCTTCGACCCGCCGCAGACACTTGAGCAATTCGGGCGGCTCGATAGTGCTCATCTGACGAAAGCCCAACCATGGGAATACGTCCGTCTCGAAACGGATCATCGTCCGTTCGGCAGTCCCTTCGCTGACCTTGACCTGGTGCACCTTGGCCCACCACTCTCGGGCAACGTGTTCAAACGAGCCGGGAGGCGGGAGGCCTTCGGCGACCATGCGTTCGGCATCAGCCTCGGCGATCCTGGCTGCCTTCTCGGCTTTGCGAGCCGCACTTGGGTTGATGCCTGCGGCAACCTGCCGGCGGGCTTCATCGCGTTGCGATCGGGCCTGGGCGAGCGGCACGTCCGGGTAGACGCCGAGCGACAGCATGCCTTCTCGGCCGGCAAACCTGTAGCGGAAACGCCACCAGCCTGTTCCGTTGGGCTGCACTTCCAGGTGAAGGCCGCCGCCGTCGCTCTTCTTAGCCTTCTTGCCGTCTTGAGCCGCGACCTTCAATGCTGCGCGGATCGCCTTGTCTGAGAGGGTGTCTAGGGATGTCATGCGGGCAACTCTATCGGCGCTTGCTCGACCGAGGTACCCGTTATCCGCAAACTTACCCGTCCGATCGCTGGCAACATGGGCCTTTAGCTGGTCCCATGCGGAAAAGAAAAAACCCCTAAGTGGTTGATTCACTTAGGGGTTTTGCACTTTTCTGGTCCTTGCTGGACCCAAATCTGGTGGCCTGGGGCGGAATCGAACCACCGACACGCGGATTTTCAATCCGCTGCTCTACCAACTGAGCTACCAGGCCAAGTAAGCCCAAAAGTATATCACGCCGCTCCGCCGCGCCGGTTGCGCGACAGATCGACACCGAGTTGCTTGAGCTTGCGGTACAGGTGCGTGCGCTCCAGGCCGGTCTTCTCGGCCACGCGCGTCATCGAGCCGTTCTCGCGCGCCAGGTGGAACTCGAAATAGCTCTTCTCGAACGCATCGCGCGCTTCGCGCAGCGGGCGGTCGAGGTCGAAGCTTTGTTCGGCTTGCGGGCCCAGGTCCACCGGCAGCACCGGCAGGCCCATGCCGCCGGTCATCGCCGACTCGACCGTCATCATCTCGGCGTTGCCGCCGCCCAGCAGCGGCTGCGGGGCGGCCATCATCGTCGTGGGTGCGGCGGCCGGCGCCTTGTTGGCCGGCGTGCGGGCCAGCGACTGCTCGACGGCGCGCAGCAGCTTTTGCAGCGTGATCGGTTTTTCGAGGAAGGCGATGGCGCCGTACTTGGTCGCCTCGACCGCGGTGTCGATCGTGCCGTGGCCGCTCATCATGATGACCGGCATCGTCAGCAGGCCGCTCGAGCCCCACTCCTTCAGCAGCGTGATGCCGTCGACATCGGGCATCCAGATGTCGAGCAGGACCAGGTCGGGCCGCAGGCGCTCGCGCGTCGCCCGCGCCTGCGCGGCGTTCTCCGCGAGCTCGATGGTGTGCCCTTCGTCGGTGAGGATTTCCGACAACAGGGCACGAATGCCCATCTCGTCGTCCACTACAAGAATCGTTGCCATGCATGTCCGCGGACCACGGCACCGCTGCGGCTTTGACAAGCCGACTCAAGCGGGCGCCACTGGATCCGCGCGTTGTCCCTGTTCGCTGAAGCTCGAAAATGATAACGAAACCTGCGCCCCGGCCGGGCCACCGTCACCGCCCTCTCGTGGGGGCAGGTTGACGATGCGCACGCTGGCGCCATGTTCGTCGGCGATTTTCTTGACCACGGCGAGCCCAAGGCCGGTGCCTTTGCTCTTGGTGGTCACGTAGGGTTCGAAGGCGCGTTTCTGCACCTTCTCGGCGAACCCGGGGCCATTGTCGGTCACTTTCAGGCGCAGCACGCGGGCGCGGCCGTCGGGGTGGCGCTCGAGCTCGGTGCTGAGCAGCACGCGCGCGTCGGGCCGGCCGGCGCACGCATCGAGCGCGTTCTGCACCAGGTTGTGGATCACCTGGCGCAGCTGGGTCGGGTCGCCGCGCAGCAGCGGCGCGCCGCTGTCGACCTGCGCCACAAGGTGGCCTTGCTCCTGCGCGTCGCCGTACAGCGCCAGCACCTCCGCCACCAGCGCGTTCAGGTCCACCGGCTGCAGTTGCGCCGCCGGCAGGCGGGCGTAGTCGCGAAACTCGTTGACGAGTTGCTTCATTGCTTGCACTTGCGAAACGATGGTGGCGACCGAACGGTTCAGCATCGCCTGGTCGTTGGGCTCGGCCAGCTTGGCCTCGAGCTTGTGCTGCAGCCGCTCGGCCGACAGCTGGATCGGCGTCAGCGGGTTCTTGATCTCGTGCGCGAGCCGACGCGCGACTTCGCCCCAGGCGGCCGTGCGCTGGGCCGAGACGACCTCGGTGATGTCGTCGAAGACCATCAGCCGCGCGCGGCCCGGCAGCGGTGCGCCGCGCACCAGCAGCGTGATGCTGTTGTCGTCGCGCTCGCCCAGGCGCAGCTCGAACGCGTCCTGCCAATGGTCGCGCTCGCCGTCTTCGGGGCTGGCCTGGTGCTGCTCGAAACGCTGCCAGACACCCTCGGCGAAATCGGCCAGCCCGGGCACGTCGCCCAGCAGCCGGCCGACATAGGCCGACAGCGGCGCCCGCAGGATGCGCGTGGCGCCGGGGTTGACGGTGTCGATGTGGCGCTCGCGGTCGAACACGATCACGCCGGCGGTCAGGTTGTCGAGGATGGTCTGCAGCCGTGTGCGCGCACTGTCGAGCTGGCGCAGGCTCGCCTCGGCGTGCGCGCGGGCGCTGCCGAGCTGCTCGGTCATGTCGGCAAAGCTGCGGGTCAGGCCGCCGATCTCGTCGCGCGACGCGAACACCGGCTTGGCCCCCAGGTCGCCGGCGGCCACCTGCTTGACGCCCTCGGCCAGCATCAGCAGCGGCCGGGCCAGCTGGTTGCCGAGCACCACCGCCAGCAGCACCGCACCAAAGACCGACAGCACCAGCGACAGAGTCAAGGTGCCGATGTACATGCGGCGCAGGCCCTCGCGCGCGAGGATGCGCTGCTGGTACTCGCGGTAGGCAGCCTGCACCACCAAGGCGTTGCCGGTCAGCGCGCGCGGCAACGGTTGCACGACCATCAGCGTGAGCTCTTCCTCGGCCAGCGACAGGCTTGCCGACGGCACCCGCGCCAGCGCACGCACGCGTGGCCCGGGCCCGGAGGTGACGCTGATCTCGTCTTCGAGCCCTTCGATCTGGCTGACCGAGCGCTGCAGCCGCGCCTGCCGCAGCAGGGCCTGCGCCGGCCGCTCGGTGCCGAGCGCCGCGCTCTGCCCGGCGGTGACCTTGACCTTGCCGTCGGCGCCGAGCAGCGTCACCTCGTCGGCGCCCAGCTGCTCGCGCAGCCGCTCGAGCACCAGCGTGTTGGTGCTGCCGCGGTCGGCCAGGCGTTCGCCAGCGGTGCGAGTCTTGGCCTCCAGGTCGGCGGCCAGCGCCGCGAGCGTGTCCTTGCCCAGCGCCAGGCCGGCGTCCAGCGCCCGCTCGACGCGGGTGTCGAACCAGGCCTCGATGCTGCGCGAGACGAACTGGTAGCTGACCATGTAGATCAGCGCCCCGGGCAACACGCCGACCAGCGCAAAGATGCCGGCCAGCTTCAGCAGCAGCCGGCTGCCGAACTTGCCCTGGCGAAACCGCAGCGCCAGGCGCACCCCGGCCCCGATCAGGAACAACAGCAGCAGCGCCGCCACCGCGGCATTGACCCAGAACAGCCAGACGAAATGCCGCTCGTAGCGGCTGGGGCCCTGCGCCAGCAGCGACAGCACGAACGCCAGCACCAGGCCCAGCCCGGCGGCCACCAGCAGGGCGACGCCCCAGCCCCAGCGGGTCGATACCTTCATCGCAAGCAGCTGCCAACGACCGCGGCACGGCGAACGCCGCCGCACCCCCAGCGGCGTGCGCGGATCCGGCTTTGCCGGTCCGCTGCGCGAGCCCCCTCGGGGGGCCGAGGCCGGACAGGAACAGTCCTGAGGACTGTTCGTGCCTGCCGAGGGGCCGGGCCTCTGGCCCGGCGCGGCCTGCAAGGCAGGCCCCGGACGGGGCCGTGGGGGCTCATGGTTCTATGCGCACCTTGCGCTCAACCGACAGCTGCCAGTCGGCTTGGGCGGCCAGATCCAGCTGCATCGGGCGCGGCAGCTGGTTGTTGTCCAGCCGGTAGCTGAACTCGACGTAGTACTTCTCGCCCGGCTCCAGCTGGTCGGTCTCGGCCAGCTTCCAGCGCGAGGCACGGGCGGCCATGTCCAGCGCCTCTTCGGCGCTCGGGTAACTCTGGCTCAGGGTGCCGAAGCCCAGGCGCCAGGTCGACGTGAGGGGTTGGTACGACAGGCGCCAGGTGCGCGTGACCCGTGCGACGCGCTCGTCGCGCCAGTACCAGCGCGAGCGGTACAGCGCCGCCTGGGCGACGAAGTAGACCGGCACACCGCGCTGCATCGCGTCTTCGACCGCCTTGCTCAGCACCGGCTTGGCGACGAAATCGAGCAGCAGCGTGCCGTCGGCACGGCTCACCTCGAAGGTCGTCAGGTCGATGCTGCCCTCGGCCCGAGCCGGGGCGGCCAGCGCCATCCAGCACATCAGCAGCGCACCGATCACCGCGCGGAGGACACGGTGTGCAGCGGGTGCGAGGGCCGTGGCAGCGCGGTTCACAACGACGGGCAGGCTTGTTCTAGGGCTTGTGCAACAGGGCGTAGAAGAACCCGTCGGCCAGGGCCGCTTCGGGGTCTGTGCCGGCATTGTCAGCCAGCGGCAGCAGGTGGCCGGGGGAGTCCGGGTCCAGCCGGGCGGCATCGGGGCCTTGGCGTTGCAAAAATGCGTCGATCTGCTCGGCGCCCTCGGCGCGGAAGATCGAACACGTCGCGTAGAGCAGACGCCCGCCCGGCTTCAGCAGCGGCCACAGCGCCAGCAGCAACTCGGCCTGCGTCTGCGCCAGCGCGCGCACGTCGTCGGGGCGGCGCAGCCAGCGGATGTCGGGGTGGCGGCGCACGATGCCCGAGGCGGTGCAGGGCGCGTCGAGCAGGATCGCGTCGAAGGGCTGGCCGTCCCACCATTGGGCGACCTGGCGGGCGTCCGCCGCGCGGGTCTGCACCTGCGGCCCGGCCAGGCCCAGGCGGCGCAGCGTCTCGTCGACGCGGGCCAACCGGGTGGAATCGGCGTCCAGCGCCAGCAGGTCGATCTGCGGCGCCAGCTCGAGCAGGTGCGCGGTCTTGCCGCCGGGGGCGGCGCAGGCGTCGAGCACACGGGCGCCCGCCGGCAAGCCGCTGCCCAGCAACAGCGGTGCGGCGCGCTGCGCCGCCAGGTCCTGCACCGACACCTCGCCCTGTGCGAACCCGGGCAAGCGGTCGACCGGGCAGGGTTGATGCAGCACCAGCGCCTGTTCGTGGCCCGCCCCGTCGGCCGGCCGGGCCGCCAGGCCGGCGGCGGCCAGGCGCTGCTGGTAGTCGGCCCGGCTGATGCGGCGGCTGTTGACGCGCAACACCATCGGCGGGTGTTGCTGTGCCTGGTTCAGCAGCGCTTGCCACTGGGTCGGCCAGTCGTGGCGCAAGCGCTCGACCCACCAGGTGGGGTGGTTCCACGCGCCGAGCACGCTGTGCCCGGCCTGGGCCACGATCGCCGGCCGTTCGCGAATGAAGCGCCGCAGCACCGCGTTGATGAAGCCGGCGGCGGCCGGCACCTTGCGCCGCGCCGCGTTCACCGCCTGGTCGACCAGCGTGTGGTCGGGGTACGGTGGCGCGTCGCTCGGCCACAGCAGGGCCAGCGCGCTGGTCAGCAAGGCATCGACGGCCGGCGGCGGCGTGCGCGGGGCCAGCAGCTCACGCGCGGCGTTGGCGCAACCCCAGCGCCGCAGCACCGCAAACGCCAGCGCCTGGGTGCCGGGGCGCGCCGGCGGCGGACAGGCGGCCAGCACCTCGGTCAACGAGCGGCCGGCCAGCACGGCCTGCACCGCGTCGGCGGTCAGTTCGAGCAGGCGCGACAAGGGCGGCGAGCCGGGCGAGGCGGCGGCGGGGGCAGCAGGGGCGTTCACCGCGGGAGTCTACCCACCACCGATGCGCGCCCCGTCGGGAAGCACCCCGTCGCACCAAGGTTGAACGGCCTGGCTCACAATGATTGCCCGATCCGCAGACCGGCAAGGCGCCCGCATGCCCCAAGACCCATCCCCCGACAAGCAGCGCACGCCGGCGCTGATCCTGCACGAGACCGATCTGGCCCAGTTGCCGGCGTCCGAGCGCATCCGCTACCGGCTGATCGGCGCCGACCGGCGCTACCACGCCAACGACAACATCTCGGCCTTCGTGCGCGAAGGCGAGCTCGACGAGCTCAAGGCCGAGGTGCAAGAGAAGATGAGCGAGGTGCTGAAGGCACTGGTGATCGACACCGACAGCGACCACAACACCCAGAACACCGCCCGCCGGGTGGCCAAGATGTTCATCGAAGAAGTCTTCCGCGGCCGCTACCAGCCGATGCCGCCGGTGACCGAGTTTCCGAACATCTCGCGCCTGAACGAGCTGATGATCGTCGGCCCGATCACCGTGCGCAGCGCCTGCTCGCACCACATGTGCCCGATCCTCGGCCGGGTCTGGATCGGCGTGCTGCCCAACGAGCACTCGAACCTGATCGGCCTGAGCAAGTACGCCCGCATCGCCGACTGGATCATGACCCGGCCGCAGATCCAGGAAGAGGCCGTCATCATGCTGGCCGACGAATTGCAGGACCGCGTCAAGCCCGACGGCCTGGCCATCGTGATGGAGGCCGACCACTTCTGCATGCAGTGGCGCGGCGTGAAAGACAACGACTCGGCGATGACCAACAGCGTGATGCGCGGTGCGTTCCTGAAGGACGCGAACCTGCGGCGCGAGTTTCTGTCGCTGCTGTCGAAGAAGGAGTAAGCCTGTGCTCGTTCGCCTGATGTACGCCAGCCGCGCCGCCAAGCCGCTGGACCCGGAAGAGCTGGCGCAGATCCTGCGCCAATCCCGCGCGACCAACCCCAAGCTGGGCATCACCGGTGTGCTGTGCAGCTCGGGCGAGCTGTTCATCCAGGTGCTCGAAGGCGGCCGCACGGCGGTCAACCGGCTCTACAACCAGATCGTCACCGACAGCCGCCACACCGAGGTGACGCTGCTGTCGTACGAAGAGATCGACGAGCGGCGCTTTGCCGGCTGGGCGATGGGCCAGGTCAACATGGCGCGGCTGAACCCGGCGCTGATGCTGAAGTATTCCGAGACCTCGGCTCTCGACCCGTACGCAGTGTCAGGCAAGGCGGCGGTCGCGCTGTTCGACGAGTTGGTGGCGACGGCGGCGGTGGTCTGCCAGAGCTGAGGCCCGTCGGTCTCGTTCCAGAATCCGCAAAGAAGAAAGGCGCCCGAGGGCGCCTTTCTGTTGGGTCGCGACCGCCGGGAGGCGGCCGCGTCGTTCATCACATGAACTTGTACTGCAGCGACAGCTTCAGCATGCGGCCCTGGACGTCTTCGCTGTCCGGCGGGATGATGCCGCCGAAGCCGAAGGCGCGGAAGTCGGGCGGCGGACGCTGCTTGAACACGTTGCGCACGTGCAGGCCCAGCACCAGGTTCTTGATGCCCGAGTAGGCGATCGAGTAGTCCCAGCGGTTGTAGTCGCCGATCTTGCACTGCTCCGGCGTCACGCCGTTTTCTGCGCAGCCATCCGGCGACCAGGTCGTGTCGTCGAAGTCGGCCTGCAGCGCAGTGCCACTCTTCCACACGTAACGCAGCGACTGGCTGAAGTCGCCCGTCTTCAGGCCGGTGGTGATGGCCGTCACCCAGCGCGGCACGCCATAGCGGCCCGCCTGGTTGTCACCCCAACCGTCGCGGGTGGTGCTCCAGGCGTAGTAGCTGAGGGTGTAGGTCGCATCGACATCCAGCGACACCGGGCCGATCGGGGTCGGCACCTCGCCCTTGACCGAAAGGTCGACCCCGGCGGTCTTCGTCTTCAGCAGGTTCTCGAACTGGCCGTGCACCGATTGCAGCGGGCCGGCAGCAACCCCGTACTGAGCCTGCTCGGCCGACGTGAAGGTGGTGTCGTCCGTCAGCGCGCCGCGATTGAGCACGCCCGGCGGCAGGTTGTCTTCGGTGGTCAGCAGATCCTGCACCGACTTCAGGCCGATCTCGTTCTTGCGGTAGATGTTCCAGTAATCCACCGTCGCGCTCCAGTGACGGATCGGCTGGAAGCCGATCCCGAGCGTGAACGAGCGCGACGTCTCGGGCTTCAAGTCCGGGTTGTTCGCTGTGACCAACGCCACGCTGGTCTGGCACTCGCTTTGCTGAATGTTGTCAGCGCGCGCGTAGAGCAGGGCCTTGTTGGGATCGGAATCGGGCAGACCGTCGGCCTGCGCCACCAAGTCTTCAGCCAGTGCCACGGCTTGCGGGCAACGCTTCGGATCGTCGATGCCCGGCTGGAACGCGAACTTGGTCGACTGCGCGCTTTCGGTCAGGTTCGGCGCACGGAAGCCACCTTCGTAGGTGCCGCGCAGCAGCAGCTCAGGCATCGGCTGGTAGCGCAGACCAACCTTGGGCGAGAAGTGTGTCGGGAAGCCGGGGAAATGGTCGAAGCGGCCAGCGACTTGCGCCTCCAGGTCCTTCATCAGCGGCAGGCTCAATTCGGCAAAGACAGCACCGAAGGAGCGTGAGGCGTCGGACTGACTGACGCCGAAACCGACGATGTCGCCGGTGGCCAGGCGCTCGTCCGGGGTGATCGTCATCTTCTCGTGGCGCAGGTCGAAGCCAGTCGCCAGGCCCACATTGCCGGCATCCCACTTGGCGATGTCGCCGCTGATCTTGCCGTCGAGGAACGTCTGGGTCGATTCACCCTTGTAGCCGAAGGTCGGGAACAAGGTGTTCAACACCGCGGCCGAGTTCTTCTGGCCGATGTGGTAACCGTTGGCCTTGTTGAAAAAGTCGGGCGCCAGCACGTCGGCGTTGTAGTCGCCGATCATGGCCTTGAAGCCGCTGTCGCTGAAGGCGCCGCGCTGCTTGTCCTTGGTGTTGCCGCCCAAGATGCCGCCAGCCACTTCCCAGTCGAAGGTCGACCAAGCGCCTTGCACGCCGGCCAGCACGCGGTACTGGTCGGTGGTGGTGTGTTCTTCCGACGGGCCATCGACGAAGCGATAGCGGAACTCGACCTCTTCGCCGGTCGGGTTCAGCGGATGGCCGGCCGGCAGGCCGCGGTAGTAGAAGGCCTTGCTGCCGCTGGTCAGCGGGTCGCCCCAGAGTGTCGAGCCCAGTCCCACGCCGTAGGCCTGGAACGCACCGTTGTAGGCCGCTTCGATGCGCGAGTACAGCACTTCGGCAAAGCCGGTCATGTCCTCGCCCAGGCGCATCCGGCCCGTCACCAGCAGGTTGGTCCGGTCGGTCGGCGGGATGACCTCGAAACGCTCGTAGCGGTCATAGCGGCACAGGCCGCCGATGATCATGTCGGGGTCGCAGCCATCGACGGGGCCGACGCCAATCACGTTGCCCGGGTACGAGTAGGTCGACGGCGTGCCGAAGCCGGGGGAGAACTCACCGTACTTCTTGTTGGCGTCGCCCAGGACGTCGCTCCAGAAGAAGTTGTCGCGGTGATAGAACTCCAAGTTGGCCAGCACGTTGTAGCCGTCGTTGGACATGTCGCCGAAACCGCCGGTGATCGACGCCGACTGGCTCTGGAACTTGCCGTTGTCGATCGACTGCTGGCCGCTGGCAGCGACCTGCACGCCCTGATAGGACGTGCGGGTAATGATGTTGATCACCCCGGCGACGGCGTCCGAGCCGTACAGCGCCGAGCCGCCGCTCTTCAGGATTTCGATCCGCTCCACCGCATCCAGCGGCAGCGTGTCGAGGTTGCTGAAGACTTCGGAGTAGTCGGCCAACGGGTAGGCGGCGATGCGGCGCCCGTTCAGCAGCACCAGCGTGCTTTGCTTGCCCAGGTTGCGCAGCGAGGCGGACGATGCGCCCGGCGCGAACGAATTGCTGCCGCCGATGTCGGTCAGGCTGCCGGTCGAGCTGGACAGGGTCGCCAGCGCTTCGCTGATCGTCGTGGCGCCGGTCTGCTGGATGTTTTCGCGACGCAGGACCTGGACGGGTGAGGCGCCTTCGGCATCAATGCGCTTGATGCGGGAACCGGTCACCTCGATCTTCTGAGCGGCGGGCTGATTGGTGGTGTCTTCCTGGCTCCAAGCGGCCGTCGCAAGGCTGGCGCAGGCGAGCGCCAAGACCGTGCGCCGGATCGCTGGGCGGGAAGCCTGGTGGCGATGTGGCATGAGGGAGTTCACGAAAGGTTGAAGAACTCTTCACGCTAAGCAACATTCGCCGCCCCGAAACGTCGGGTTAACACTTAGTTTCCAAAACGGCTGACATTTGTTGACCGGAACGCCTTTTTGACAGCGAATCCGCAGCCCAGACGTGGCGTTTTGCCTACAGTCTGGAAGCAGGCCTCATGCCGAAGAGCCGCCCGACGGCGCGTGTCGGGATCTCTTCCAGCGCTGCGTTGTAGGCCTCGGCGGCGTCGCTGAACAGCTGGCGCGCATACACCAGGCGCGGCGCCAGCTCGACCAGCTGGCGCTGCAGCGGCAGCACCGGCTCGTTGCCCGCCAGCTCGGGGTGCTGCTCGAGCAGCGCCTGCAGCCGCGCCAGCGGCGAGGCCAGCTCGGCTTCGGCCAAGACCCAGGCGACCAGGGCCGGCGAGTGTGACGGGCGGGCGCGCACCGCCAGGGCCGCGCTGCGCTGGCGCTGGTCGGCCTGGCTCAGCGCCGCCAGCGTCATGCCTTCGTCGACCAGGTGCTCGCGCACCGCGTCGGCCAGGGCCTCGAGCAGGAGGCTGCGGCGCGCCAGCAGCTCATCGATCTGCGCCCACGCCACGCCAATCGCGCCGCGCAGGCGAACGAGGCGGTTGTAGGCCCCCACGACCCAGAACAGCAGCACGGCCGCGCCGCCCACCTTGGCCAGCAACGGCCCCCAGCTGGCCCAGTCAAAACCGGATTCCATCAGCGCCCCGCCACCCACGCCGCATGGCCGGCAGCCCGCAGTTGGCAGGCCGGGCATTGGCCGCAGCCATAGCCCCAGTCGTGGCGCTGCCCCCGGTCGCCGAGGTAGCAGGTGTGCGTGTGCTCGACGACGAGCTCGTTCAGCGCCGCGCCGCCCAGCTGGTCGGCCAGCGCCCAAGTTTCGGCCTTGGTCAGGAACATCAGCGGCGTCTCGATCGTCAGCGGCGTCGCCAGCCCCAGCGACAACGCGACCTGCATCGCCTTGAGCGTGTTGTCGCGGCAATCGGGGTAGCCCGAATAGTCGGTCTCGCACATGCCGCCAACGAGCACACTCAGCCCGCGGCGGTAGGCCAGCGCTGCGGCAAAGGTCAGGAACAGCAGGTTGCGCCCGGGCACGAAGGTGTTGGGCAGGCCGTTGGCTTGCATCTCGATCGCCCGCTCGCTGGTCAACGCGCTGTCGCCGATCTGGCCCAGCAGCGACAGGTCCAGCAGGTGGTCGTCACCCAGGCGCGGCGCCCAGTGCGGGAATTGCACCGCCAGCTCGCGCCGCACGGTCCGGCGGCAGTCCAGCTCGATGCGGTGTCGCTGGCCGTAGTCGAAGCCCAGCGTCTCGACACGCTCGAAGCGGCTCAGGGCCCAGGCCAGGCAAACGGTGGAGTCCTGCCCGCCCGAGAACAGGACCAATGCGTGGCGGCCGGTCACCTCAGGACCCGCCACCGATCGACCACTCGGTGTCGGCCCACAGCGGCGCCTGCACGGCCAGCACCGCCTTCACATCGACCGGCTCGGCCGGATGCTCTTCGACCCGCGGCGCGTTGGGCTGCAGCGCGCGCTGGAACCAGGCCACGTCGTGCCAGCGGCCCAGCTTGTGGCCCGCGTCGCGGTACACGCCCACCGGCTCGTAACCCATCGCCTTGTGCAGGCCGACACTGCCCTCGTTGGGCAGCGTGATGCCGGCGTAGGCGCTGCGAAAGCCCTGCTGCGCCAGCAGGTTCAGCAGCGCGACATACAGGCGCCGGCCGATGCCGCGGCGCCACTGGTCGTCTCGCACATAGACCGTGGTCGTGACCGACCAGCGGTAGCAGACGCGCTGGGCAAAGGCGCTGGCGTAGGCATAGCCGACCACCGCGCCGTCGGCCTCGTAGACCAGCCAGGGCCAGCGTGGCAGCGTCTGCACGATGCGCTCGGCGATCTCTGCCGGGCCGGGCGGCACCGATTCGAACGTGATGGGCGTGCCCTTCACGCAGGGCGCATAGATCGCCGCGATCGCGGTCGCATCGGCCTCGGTCGCCAGTCGGATCATGACCGCACCTCCCCTTGCCCCAGCACCACCCATTTCATCGAGGTCAACCCTTCGAGCCCGACCGGGCCGCGGGCGTGGAACTTGTCGGTCGAGATGCCGATCTCGGCGCCCAGGCCGTACTCGAAGCCGTCGGCAAAGCGGGTGCTGGCGTTGACCATCACGCTGGCCGAGTCGACCTCGCGCAAGAAGCGCATCGCGTTCGGGTGGTTCGTCGTCAGGATCGCATCGGTGTGGTGCGAGCCGTGGCGGTTGATGTGCGTGATCGCCTCGTCCAGCGACGCGACCTGCTTGATGCTGATCACCGGCGCCAGGTATTCCTCGCCCCAGTCGGCTTCGGTCGCGTCGGCGAGCCTGGCGCCCGGCACGGCGGCGAGCAGCGCCTTGCTGGCCGGGCAGCAGCGCATCTCGACCCCCTTGGCGGCGAACACCTCGCCGATGCGCGGCAAGAAGGCCGCAGCCACCCGCGCATGCACCAGCAGCGATTCGGTCGCGTTGCAGGGGCTGTACTTCTGGGTCTTCGCGTTGTCGGTCACGGTCACCGCCTGGTCGAGGTCGACCTCGGCGTCGACATAGGTGTGGCAGTTGCCGTCCAGGTGCTTGATCACCGGAACCTTGGCCTCGGCGGCGATGCGCTCGATCAGGCCCTTGCCGCCGCGCGGGATGATCACGTCGACCGATTCGGGCATCGTGATCAGGCGCCCGACGGCCGCACGGTCGGTGGTCTCGACCAGTTGCACCGCCTCGGCCGGCAGGCCCGCGGCGACCAGCGCCTGCTGCACCAGCTTCCACAGCGCCAGGTTCGAGTGGATCGCCTCGGAGCCGCCGCGCAGGATGCAGGCGTTGCCGCTCTTGATGGCCAGCGACGCGGCTTCGATCGTCACATTCGGCCGGCTCTCGTAGATCATGCCGAACACGCCCAGCGGCACCCGCATCTGGCCGACGCTGATGCCGCTCGGGCGGCGCTTGACCCCGGTGATCTCGCCGATCGGGTCGGGCATCGCGGCCAGTTGCTCGCAGCCTTCGGCCACCGTCGCGATCACCTTGTCGGTCAGGCGCAGGCGGTCGACCAGCGGCGCGGCGAGGCCCGCCGCCTCGGCGGCGGCGATGTCACGTGCATTCGCCTCGGCCAGGGCCAGGCCGCTGTGGCGCAGGCGCTGCGCCAGGTCGGTCAACGCGGCGTTCTTCTCACGCGTGCCGGCGCGCGCCATGCGCGTGCTGGCGGCGCGCGCCGCGGCGCCCAGGTGGGCCATGTAGGCCGGTATGTCGTGCGCAGTCATGCGTCGATTTTGCCCTCACGGCGCTCCGCAGGTGTCAGGGAGCCGGTGGCACCCTCTTGGGCGCGCGCAGCGCCGCCCCCCGTCAAGTGGCGTGCGCGGATCCGGCTCTGCCGGTCCGCTGCGCGAGCCCCCTCGGGGGGCAGGCCCCGGAAGGGGCCGTGGGGGCTACAACAAATACGCGGCGACCTTGCGCACCCGCGCCTCGGCCAGCCCGAAGGCGCCCGAGCGCTGCTCGGCGCGCGCGGCGGCCAGCTCGCCTTCCACCAGCAGCTCGGCGGTCAACCCGGCCTGCTCGGGCCGTGACGCCTCGGGCGACTGGCGCAGCATGGCCTTCAGCGCCTCGAAGCGTTCGGCCTCGCCGGCCTCGGCCTGCATCAACGCGAGGTGGGTCAGCGCGCGGGCCCGGTCGGCGCCGTGCAAGGCGTCGGCCGCAGTGGCCAACTGGGCGGTGACCTGGAACAGCTCGGGCTGGGCGATGTCGCCCGCCCGGGCGGCCAGGGCGCGCAGTTCTTCGGCCTGGTGCGCCGGCGACCCGCGCTGCGCCCAGACTTTCAGCGCGTCAGCCAGCAGTTTTTCGGCGCGAGACGGCTGGCCCATCAGGTCTTGCGCGCGGGCCCGCAGCGCTTGCAGCTGCAGCACCGCGTAGCCACTGCGCGCCTGGCCGGCCAGCGTGTCCAGTTGCCCGGCCAGCGACTGCGCCTGCTGCCAGCGCCCAAGGCGGCCGTGGCGGGCCAGTTGCGACAGCAGCAGGTCGCCGGTGTCGACCAGCCAATCGTCGATGGCGGTCTGCCGCTGGGCGCCGTCGCTGACGCTCTTCACGGCCTCGCCGGCATCGGCCAGGCAGGCCAGCGCCAGCGCGTCGGGCACGTTGTCGTGTTTGGCCAGCACGGTGGCCACGCGGCCCATCAGCGCAGCCCGCGCCACCGGCGATTCGATGCCGTGCACCAGGCTGCGCAGCGAGGCGATGTTGCGGTCGATGGCCGGGCCGCTGGCGTCGCGCAGGCTCCAGGCCAGCAGCAGCGCCTCGGCGCGCTGGGTGCTGCCGCCGACGGCCGGGTCCCCGCTGAGCACCGCATCAGAGCGCAGGCGGCCAAGCACCTCGCGCGCCCGCCCGGCCTGGCCGAACTCGGCGAGCTGGACCGCCATGTCGGCCATCAGCGTGGCCCGCAACCCGGCCGGCAGCAAGGCCGCGCCGTCGTTGGACCGGCCATTGGCCGACGGGCCGGCCGAGGTCGGCGAGGCGGCGGCCTGTGCCAGCTTGGCCGGCAGCTGGTCGCCCGGCAGCAGCAGGCCGGCGCCGGCCTTGGCGCCCTGCATCTGCGCCACCGCCTGCTCGAGCGTGACGCCGCGGCCCTGCGCCCGCTCGGCCTTGGCCAGCTGGGTCAATGAGTCGGCGGCACCGCTGCTGCCGTCGTCGGCCGAGCCCAGCAGCGCGGCCGAGGCGCTGGGTGCCGCGATCTCGGCCAGCGCCGGCGGCGCGCCCACGGCCACCAGCACCTTGTCGATCGACTGGGTGGTGTTGCCCGACGCGTCGGCCCCGCCCATCCAGGGCAGCGACAGCCGGCCCAGGACGAAGGCGGCGCCGGCCACCGCCAGCAGCGCGACCGCCCACAGCAACGGCGCCAGGCTGCGCCGCCCAGCGCGCGGCGGGGCACGATCGGGCGCCGGCCGGGTCTCGGGGCCGGGCCGCGTGGCAGGCCGGGTGCTGTGCGGCGAGAAGACGGTGTCTTCCTCGTCCGGCTCGGGCTGCAGGTTGAATTCGAAGTCTTCCGGGTCTTCGACGCGCTGGCGCGGGGCCGCCGCAGGCGGGTTGGGTGGCGGTGACGGTATCGGCGGCACCGGGGCGTGCCGCGGCGGCTCGGCCATCGCCGCGGCAGGCGGCGCAGGGGCGAGCTTGGCGGCCGGAGCCATCGGCGCGCTCGGCGCGATCGGGGCGGGGGGCGCCACCGCGGGCGCCGCGGCGGCGAAGTGCATCACCGGCACATCGCCCGGCAGCGCGGCCATCGGCGAAGCCACGGCCGCCGGCGCGCGGGCCTCGGCGGCCACCGTCTCGGCCGGCTCGTGCGAGGCGTCCGGGATCATCGGTGCGTTGGCCGCCGCGTGGGGCACCGTGGGCACCCGCTTGACCTCGATCTTCAGCCCGGCCAGGCTCAGCTGGTGTTCGGTCTTGCGGGCGCGCTGCTCGTCGATGCCCTTGCGCACCTGCACCACCGGCACCTGGCGCAAGGCGGCGCAGATGCTGGCCCCCTGGGCGGCGGTGAGGCCGGCCCGCTCGACGCGCTGCTGCGCCTCCTCGGGGCTCATGCCGCGGGGCAGGCGGATGAACACATCGAAGCGGGGTTCTGCAGCGAGAGGGTTCGGCGGGGTGGGTCGACTGTCCATGAACGGTTCTGTAAGGCAGGCGAGATCCTGGGCAGGTCGATCGACCGCCCGCGCCTGCCTACTTCCTCGGCGCCAACGATGTGGCATTCTTTCACGCCGGCGCTCGACGCGGTACGCCCCGGCCTGCGGGACAACCCCGTCAATCGATGTTACTGGAGCCCTTGGCCCAGCCCCTCGAGAGGATCAGGAAGCCAGGGCCGGACCGTCGACGCTCGAGAAAACGGTCAGCAACCACAGCCACACCGGCGCGGTGGCCACGAAGGCCAGGGTCGAGATCACGTTGACGGCCGTCGTTTCGGCCTCTTGCGCCCGGTAGCGCTGGGCGAACATCAGCGCATTGGTGCCCGAGGGCAGCGCCGCCAGCATCACCACCACCTGCAAAGGCAGGCCGCGCAAGCCGAACACCCACCAGGCAACCGCCCACACCAGCGCCGGTTGCACGACCAGCTTCAGCAGCGTCAAGCCCAGCGCGCCGCGCAGCGAGCGCGGAAAGCCCAGGTAGGCCAGCGACATGCCGATCAGCGTCAGGCACAGCGGCACCACCGCGGTGCCGAGCAGCTGCAGCACCTCGTCGACCGGGCCGGGCAGCGGTACGCCGGTCGCCTGCCAGGCCATGCCTGCCAACACCGGCAGCACCACCGGGTGGATGATGGTGTTGCGCAGCGTGGCCCGCAGCACCGCGCCCAGGCTGCCGATGCGCTGGGCGCCGCGCGCCTGGTCGCGCGCGAGGTCCAGCTCGACCAACGTCGTGGCCACCAGCAGCAGCACCAGCGCATGCACGCTGACCAGCGCCAGGTGCAGCCCCAGGCCGGTTTCGCCGAAGACGCCGGCGGCGATCGGGATGCCGATCTGCAGCGAGTTGCCGAAGGCCACGGTGATCGCCCGCACCGCGGGCGCAGCGGCCGGCAGGCCCCGCTCGGCCCGGCGCCAGCGCTGGGCGGCGTAGTTCAGCCCCATCAGCGCGACCACGGGCACGAAGAAGGCCGCGATCATCGGCCAGGGCAGTTGGGCCAGGTCCAGCCGGGCCGTGGTGCGAAAGAACAGCGCCGGCGCGAACATGAAGAACGCGGCGTTGGACAGCACCCGCGCCGGCTCGGCCTCGGCCGAGCCGAGCCAGCGCAGGCGGCCGACGAGGTAGCCGAAGCCGACGATCAGCATGATCGCCAGCAGCTTGTAGCCGATCGCCGCCGACATGGCGCTCAGGTGCCGCGGCCGCGTCGGCCGGCGGTTGGGGCGCGCTGGCGGCGCCTGGGGTCGATGACGGGTGCGATGGGCATGAGCAGCCCCCGATGATGCCGGCGATCGCGCGGCGCCCGGTTCGTAGTGCCCGCAGTCGCCACCGGGCATCGTGCGGGCCCCAGAGCACCGGCGCGGCCTTGCGGTAAGGTCGCGCCCATGAAAGTCGGCGTGATGGGCACCGGGGCGGTGGGTGGCTACTACGGGGCGATGCTGGCGCGCGCCGGCGTGCCGGTGGTCTTCGTCGGCCGGCCGGGCCAGGTGGCCACGCTGCAGCGCGAAGGCCTGCGGCTGCAGGCCCAGGGCTTCGACGAGCGCTTCCCGGTCCAAGCCAGTGCCGACGCCGCGGCGCTGGCCGACTGCGCGCTGGTGCTGTGCTGCGTCAAGTCGGGCGACACCGAAAGCGCCGGCACCCAGATGGCGCCGCACCTGCCGCCGCACGCGGTGGTGCTGAGCCTGCAGAACGGCGTCGACAACGCGGCGCGCCTGGCCGCGCGGCTGTCGCCGTCGAGCCTGGTCGCGGCGGCGGTCGTCTACGTGGCGGCCGAGATGGCCGCGCCGGACCACGTGCGCCACCATGGCCGCGGCGAGCTGGTGCTGGCGCGTTGGCGCGCGCAGGGCGACCAGCCGACGCCCGAAGCGGTGCAGGCGCTGTTCGCGCGGGCCGGCGTGCCGGTCGACTTGGCCCAGGACGTGGACGCCGCGCTGTGGACCAAGCTGGTGCTGAACTGCGCCTACAACGCGCTGTCGGCGATCAGCCGGCTGCCCTATGGCCAGCTGGTGCAGGGCGAGGGCGTGCAGGCGCTGATGCGCGACATCGTCGCCGAGTGCGTGGCGGTGGCGCAGGCCAGCGGCGTGGCGCTGGCCGACCCGTGGCCGGCGGTGCAGCGCATTGCCGCCACGATGCCGGGCCAGTTCTCGTCGACCGCGCAGGACTTGATGCGCGGCAAGCCCAGCGAGATCGATCACCTGAACGGCTTCGTCGTGCGCCGCGGCCAGGCGCTGGGCGTGGCCACGCCGGTCAACCGGACGCTGCACAGCCTGGTGAAGCTGCTGGAGTCGTCGTCGGGGATTCGCCACACGGCGGGCGGTTCCTGAGCAAAACCTCCAAGAGCCTCCAAGGGGCCGACACGCGGCCCGGCTAGCATCTCGCCTACGCGCATCTCCTCCAGATGCGCGTTTTCATTTCACCGCGGCCCGGCCGCTGTTTCCCCGAGGGAGAGACCCATGCAAACCAAGACCCTTCTGGCCGCCGCCACGCTGGCACTGGCCGCCACCGCCCCCAGCTTCGCTGCGGAAGGCTTCAGCCCGCTGATCGGCGCCACGCTGACCGGCGGCGGCAAGACGCTTGTCGAAGTCCAATTCGAAGGCGACCGCCCCAACGAGAAGATCTCCAGCGGTGGCCTCACGCACCTGTTCGGCGGCGTCGAGTACCGCGACCCGAACGGCCAGTTCGCGATCCAGACCACGATCGGCTACCACTTCGACCGCGTCGACGCGAAGAACGCCTCGCTGAGCTTCTCGCGCGTGCCGCTGGAGGTGCTGGGCCTGTGGAACGCCAACGAGCACATCCGCCTGGGCGGCGGCCTGCGCAAGGCCTTCAACTCGCGCTTCGAAACCTCCGGCGACGCCAGCGGCGCCTTCGCCGACTTCAACATGCGGTCGAGCATCGGCTTCGTGCTGCAGGGCGAGTACCTGTTCGGCGAGCACACGAGCGTGTTCCTGCGCTACGTCAACGAAAACTACAAGAGCAGCCACCTGGTCGGCGGCGAGGTCGATGGCGACCACGGCGGCCTGGGCGTCAGCTACAGATTCTGAGCCCCCACGGCCCATCCGGGGCCTGCCCCCCCCAGAGGGCTCGCGCAGCGGACTGGCAGAGCCAGTTCCGCGCACGCCACTTGATGGGCGGCGACGCTTCGCGCGCCTGGAGCACCCACCGGCCACCCTAGAATCGACGGGTTAACCCGGAGAACCCAGTGGCCGCCACCATTCTGCAAAAGCTTCCCGCCGGCGAACGCGTCGGCATCGCCTTTTCTGGCGGCCTGGACACCAGCGCCGCCGTGCATTGGATGCGCGCCAAGGGCGCCATCCCCTGCGCCTACACCGCCAACCTGGGCCAGCCGGACGAGTCGGACTACGACGAGATCCCGCGCAAGGCCAAGGCCTACGGCGCCGAGATCGCCCGCTTGGTCGACTGCCGCGCGCAGCTGGTGGCCGAAGGCGTGGCCGCCATCCAGTGCGGCGCCTTCCACATCTCGACCGGCGGCGCCACCTACTTCAACACCACCCCGCTGGGCCGCGCCGTGACCGGCACCGCGCTGGTGGTGGCGATGCGCGAAGACGGCGTCAACATCTGGGGCGACGGCTCGACCTTCAAGGGCAACGACATCGAGCGCTTCTACCGCTACGGCCTGCTGGCCAACCCGGCGCTGCGCATCTACAAGCCCTGGCTGGACCAGACCTTCATCGACGAGCTGGGCGGCCGCAAGGAGATGAGCGAGTACCTCATCGCCAACGGCTTCGACTACAAGATGAGCGTCGAGAAGGCCTACTCGACCGACTCCAACATGCTCGGCGCCACGCACGAGGCGAAGGACCTGGAGTTCCTGAACAAGGGCCTGCACATCGTCAACCCGATCATGGGCGTGGCCTTCTGGAAAGAAGACGTGGCGATCAAGGCCGAGACGGTCAGCGTGCGCTTCGAAGAGGGTGTGCCGGTCGCGCTGAACGGCCGCACCTTTGCCGACGCGGTCGCGTTGTTCGAAGAAGCCAACCGCATCGGTGGCCGCCACGGCCTGGGCATGTGCGACCAGATCGAGAACCGCATCATCGAGGCCAAGAGCCGCGGCGTCTACGAAGCCCCGGGCATGGCGCTGCTGCACATCGCCTACGAGCGGCTGGTCACCGGCATCCACAACGAAGACACGATCGAGCAGTACCGCATCAACGGCCGCCGCCTGGGCCGCCTGCTGTACCAGGGCCGCTGGTTCGACCCGCAGTGCCTGATGCTGCGCGAAACGGCCCAGCGCTGGGTCGCCCGCGCCGTCACCGGCGAAGTGACGCTGGAACTGCGCCGCGGCAACGACTACTCGATCATGGACACCGCGAGCCCCAACCTGACCTACGCGCCCGAGCGGCTGTCGATGGAAAAGGTCGAGGACGCCCCGTTCACCCCCGCCGACCGCATCGGCCAGCTGACGATGCGCAACCTCGACATCAGCGACACGCGCGCCAAGCTGGGCATCTACACCCGCACGGGGCTGCTGGGCGCCAGCTCGGATGGCAGCATCCCGCTGTTGACGGGGGGCGAAGGGCCGCTGGCGGACTGAACGCAGGGCACGCAACGACAAAGGGCGCCGAGGCGCCCTTTTCTTTTCCGTGCCGGGCCTACCGCCTCATGGCTTGGCGGCGGGCTTGCCGTAGTTCGGCGAACGCGGGCCGTAAAGAATGCCGTTGACCCGCTGGGGCGAGAACAGGCGCGCATTGGCGACGCCTGCGATGTTGTGGCTGGCATCGGTGGCCGAACTCAGGATCTGCTCAACCAGCGCCTTGACCAACAGGCCGACCAGCCCGCCCTGGCTGCTCGAGTTGTTTTCCGAGGACGACGCCGAGGCGCTGCCTTCCCACAGCAAGGCACCATTGTGAAGGTCGACGATCTTGGCCTCGACCGCCACGGTGGTGTCGCTGGCCACCACGGCATAGGTCGAACCGTAGCGCTTGACCTTGATGTAGACCGCCGCATCGGCACCAAAGACTTCGTGCAGCCGGCGCGGGTCGACGGCGTGAATGTCGTTCGGCGTCGTCATGCCGTTCTGGCGGAAGGTCTCGTCCACCAGCGTGACGGGCAGGACGTAGTAGCCGGCCTCAGCCAGGGGCAGCGTCACCTGCGCCAGCACGCTGTAGGTGGCCTTCACGTCCGGCGAGTCGTTCACCGGCGGCAGCACCAGCAGCGACGCCGGCTTGCTCTGCTTGAAGGTGGTGTAGTCGTAGGGCTTGGGCGGCGATGCGCAACCGGCCAGCAACGCGGCGGCGGTGATCGTGGCCAGCGCAGCGGCCCGCCGCAAGGGGGTGGTCACGGGGAGACTCTTGCTGGTCACGATTTGCCGCCGTTCATCTTGTCGAGCAGCGACTGGATGTAGGGTGCTCCTTCCGGAAACTGCGCTCGTTCGGTTTCCAGTTCACGGCGCGCATCGTCGTCGCGGCCCAGCTTCAGGTACACGAGGCCCAGGTGGGCATGAAAACCCGGCGGCAGCGGCAGCGAGGCGGCCTTGGCCTTCTGCGCCTGCTCGTCGAGCAGGCGCAATTGCTCGAGCGGCCCCTTGCCGTCGGATCTGAAATGGTCGTACACCTGCGCCTGGTAGCTGCCCCAGAAATACAACGGCTTCGGCGCCTGCGCGCAGCCGACCAACGACACCGCGCAAGGCAGTGCCAGCCAGGCGACCGAGCGGCGCCAGGCACGCCCCCTCGCCCGGTGGATCACGGCTTGCCCCAGGCGCTGGCGTCGAAGCCCTTGACCAGGTTGCCGACGGCCTCGCGCACGGCAAGGTCGAGCACTTTGCCGTTGAGCGTGGCGTCGTAGCTGGCTGTGCCGCCGAAGCCGATCACCTCGCGGTTGGACAAGCTGTATTCGCCGGCGCCCTGCGCCGAATAGACGACTTCGGAGGTCAGGCTGTTGACCACATTCAGCGTCACCTTGGCGTAGGCCACCTGCTGCTTGCCTCGGCCCAGGATACCGAACAGTTGCTGGTCGCCAACCTCTTTGCGGCCGAAGTCGGAGACGTCGCCGGTGACGATGTAGTCGGCACCCCGGATGGACTGCGCGGCGGCCTTGAACTGCGCTTCCTGTTTGGCTTCGGCGAGATTGTCCCGGTCCATCACCAGAAAGCGCTGGGTCTGCTGCAGGTGCGAGATCAAGATCGTCTTGGCCTGGCCGCCCAGGCGATCGACGCCGTCCGAAAAAATCCCCCGCATGAAGCTCGAACGGTTGTCGACCTTGCCGACGATCACCATCGCGCGCGGCCCCTTGTAAGGCACCGCGGCGGCCTCGACCTTGGGTACTTCCAGCGAACGAGACGCCTCGGTGGCACATCCCGCCAGCATCGTCGTGGCGACCGCCAGGGCCGCCACCGCAATCCTCAGACCCATCATGATCTCCCTCGAAGAAGCTGCCGGGCGGCAGCGCATTTGGTTACTCTATGTTAGTGGCGGCACGCGCGCATCCGCGGCGCGCAAGAAAGTTCAAGCCGCCGCCTTCTTCGCCGCCGCCTTCTTAGCCGGCACCTTGGCGGCGCGTGGCTCGAACTCGAAGCTGACCTTGCCTTCCTTCTTGTCGTAGGCCAGGAAGGCCTTGAACTTGCGCTTGGTCTTGTTGGAGACGAAGTTTTCCAGCAGGTCGGTCTTGCCGGTCGCCAGCAGCTTGTGGACCTGCTCGTGCGAAACCGGTTGGGTCAGGATGATCTTGCCGGTCTTGAAGTCGCAGGTCACGTGCGCGCCCACCGAGTGTTCGCAGACGTAGTTGCTGCCGTGTTCGTAGACATGGCCCTGGCATTTCGGGCACGGCCCCAGGCTTTGCTGGCCGGAGAAGTCGACCGGTTCGCCGTCGTCCTTGGTCTTGTCGTCTTCGCCGAAGTCGAACTCGAGCTTCCAGTTCTTGATCTCGTCGTCGAAGACCAGCTTCAGCTCGGCGGTGAAGGGCCAACCGGCCTTGGAGCGAAAGCCTTCGAGCGGGCCGATCTTCTTGTCGACCAGGAAACGCTCGACCTCGGCCAGCTCGAAGCTGCGGCTGCCCGGGATCTTGGTGATGCTGAAGTCGCAGGCTTCGCAGGTGAAGCGGCGGTAGTTTTCTTTGACGACGCCACCGCAGTTGGGGCACGGCGCCTTCAGCGTCGCGTAGTCGCCGGGGATCGTGTCGCGGTCGTATTCCTTGGCCTTCTTGACGATGCGTTCGGCCATCTTCGCGATGTCCTTCATGAACGCATCGCGCGACAGCCGACCGTGCTCGATCTCGGCGAGCTGGTATTCCCAGTTGCCGGTCAGCTCGGGTTTGGTCAGGTCTTCCACGCCCAGGCCACGCAGCAGCGTCATCAGCTGAAAGGCCTTGGCCGTGGGCATCAGCTCGCGGCCCTCGCGCAGCATGTACTTCTCGAGGATCAGGCCTTCGATCACCTGCGCCCGCGTGGCTGGCGTGCCCAGGCCCTTCTCGGCCATCGCCTCGCGCAGCTCGTCGTCGTCGATCAGCTTGCCCGCGCCTTCCATCGCCGAGAGCAGCGTCGCTTCGGTGTAGCGCGCCGGCGGCCGCGTGGCCAATGCGACGATGTTGACGCCCTCGTTGCTGACCGTCTCGTTCGGCTGCACCGGCACCAGGTTGGCGTCTTCGTCCTGCGCCTCCTTGCCGTAGACCGCCAGCCAGCCTGGGTTGACCAGCACCTTGCCGTTGGTCTGGAAGCTGTGCTCGCCGACCTTGGTGATGCGGGTCGTGACCATGTACTCGGCCGACGGGAAGAACACCGCCAGGAAGCGCTTGACGACGAGGTCGTACAGCTTGGCCTCGGCCTCGCTGAGCGACTTGGGCGGCTGCAGCGTCGGGATGATGGCGAAGTGGTCCGAGACCTTGGTGTTGTCGAAGACCCGCTTGGTCGGCTTCACGTAGCCTTCCTTGATCCCCTTACGCGCATGCTCGGCCAGCGCCTGCAGCGGGCCGGGCAGGTCCTCTTCGGCGATCATCTTGAAGGTGTCCTTGACGACCGCCAGGTAGTCCTCGGGCAGGTGGCGCGAGTCCGTCCGCGGGTAGGTCAGCACCTTGTGCTTCTCATACAGCGCCTGGGCCAGGCTCAGCGTGGTCTTGGCCGAGTAGCCGAAGCGGCCGTTGGCCTCGCGCTGCAAGGTGGTCAGGTCGTACAGGCCCGGGCTGGCCTGGGTGCTGGGCTTGGCCTCTTCGGTCACCGTGCCGGGCTGGCCGCGCACCGCGTCGGCGATGGCCTTCGCCTCGGCTTCGGTCCAGAGGCGGTCCGCGCGCCGATCGGCGTCGTCGTTCTTCTTGAACTTCGGGTCGAACCACTTGGCGTCGTAGTCGCCCGCCGCGGCGCCGAAGCCGGCCTTGATTTCCCAGTAGTCGCGCGGGATGTGCTTGCGGATCTTTTCTTCGCGCTCGACGACGATCGACAAGGTCGGCGTCTGCACGCGGCCCACCGTGGTGAGGAAGAAGCCGCCGTCGCGCGAGTTGAACGCGGTCATCGCCCGCGTGCCGTTGATGCCCACCAGCCAGTCGGCCTCGGACCGGCTGCGCGCCGCGTCGGCCAGGCCCAGCATCTGCTCGTCGCTGCGCAGCGCGGCAAAGCCGTCGCGGATGGCCTGTGGCGTCATGCTCTGCAGCCACAGCCGGCGCACCGGCTTGTCGATCACCTGCTTGGCACCGCCGGCGTACTGCACGATCAGCCGGAAGATCAGCTCCCCTTCGCGCCCCGCGTCACAGGCGTTGATCAGATCGGTCACGTCCTTGCGCTTGACCAGCTTGACCACCGCCGACAGCCGGCTCTTGGCCTTGTCGATCGGCGCCAGGTCGAAGTGCGGCGGCACCACCGGCAGGTGGGCAAAGCTCCACTTGCCGCGCTTGACGTCGAACTCCTCGGGCGCCTTGATCTCCACCAGGTGGCCGACGGCCGAGGTGACGATGTAGCGCTCATTCTCGAAGTGGTCGGCCGCCTTCTCGAACTTGCCGGCCACCGGCGTCAGCGCCCGGACGATGTCCTGGGCGACGCTGGGTTTCTCCGCGATGATCAGTGATTTGCTCATTTACTTTGCCGGTCTGGCACGAGACCGCTTGGCCCGTGCCTACAATTTGCCTTCTCGCGCACGCACGCACGTACATGCCTGTACACACGTGTGCGCACGCGCCCACAGATTCAATGTACCCAATGAAGCCGGTCAAGCAAGCCCGCCCTGCCAACACCCCACGCGCCACCGCCCGCAAGCCGGCCGACGGCCGCCGCATCCAGGTGCGCCGCAGCGGCGTGCACGGCAAGGGCGTGTTCGCGCTGCAACCGATCGAGCCGGGCGAAACGCTGATCGAATACGTCGGCGAGGTCATCAGCTGGGAAGAGGCGCTGGACCGCCACCCGCATGACCCGAGCCAACCCGACCACACCTTCTACTTCCAGCTCGACGACGGCAAGCAGGTGATCGACGCGCTGTACGGCGGCAATGCGGCCCGCTGGATCAACCACGCCTGCGAGCCTAACTGCGAAGCCGACGAGACCGAAGGCCGCGTCTACATCAAGGCCTTGCGCCCGATCGAGCCGGGCGAAGAGCTGTTCTACGACTACCGCCTGTCGATCGACGAGCGCCTGACCCCGGCGCTGAAAAAGCGCTTCGAGTGCCGTTGCGGTGCCGACAACTGCCGCGGCACCCTGCTGCTGCCCAAACGCGCCGCCTCGGGCTCGGCCCGCCGCAGCAAAGCCCGCTGAATGGACAGCAGCAGCACCCCGCACTCTGCCGACCACGGTGGCCATCACCATGGCACCTGGGGCATCCAGTCGCTGTGGGAGCAGCTGAACCCGCTGCTGCCCGGCGTCTCGATCGAGGTGGTGGACCGGTTGCCGTCGACCAACGGCGCGCTGGTCGACCGGCTGCGCGAGGCCTCGCGCGGTGCGCGCGACTCACACGGCCGCGGCCTGCGCGCCGACGACCTGCGCCCTACGCTGCTGGTCGCGATCGACCAGACCCAGGGCCGGGGCCGGCTGGGCCGCGCCTGGCAGTCCAGCGCCGGCGCGTCGCTGACCTTCTCGCTCAGCCTCGCGCTCGAGCGGGCCGATTGGTCCGGCCTGTCGCTGGCGGTGGGCGTGGCGCTGGCCGACGCGCTCGACCCGGGCGGGCGGCACATCGGCCTGAAGTGGCCCAACGACCTGTGGCTGCGGCAAGACAACCAGGCGCCCTCGGCCACCGACGCGGGGCCCAGCGGCGGCCCGGCCTGGCCAGCCGCCGGCCGCAAGCTTGGCGGCATCCTGATCGAGGCCATCGGCCTGGGCGACCACCGCATGGCCGTGATCGGCATCGGGCTCAACGTGCAGCCGGTGCACCTGGCCGAAGTGGCCGCGAGCCTGAGCGAGATCCACCCGCAGCTGACCCCGGCGCAGGCACTGGCCAGCTTGATGCCGTCGCTGGCACGCGCGCTGCTGCGCTTCGAGCGCGAGGGCTTTGCCGGCTTCCAGGCCGAATACGCCGCGCGCGACCTGCTGCTCAACGGGCCGGTGGTCACCACCGACACGGCCTGCCCGCGGGGCGACGCGGTCGGTGTCGATGCCGATGGCGCGCTGCGCGTGCGCGACGCCGATGGCCAGGTTCACCGCATCCTCAGCGGTGAAGTCAGTGTGCGCCCGGCCCCTGCGGCCGAGCCGCGCGCCTGAGCAGGCCGCCCCGCACCGATGCTGCGCCTGCTGGTCGCCGCACTGTTGGTGGCCAACCTGGTGTTCTGGGGTTGGCATTTCCCGCCCGTCGCCCAGATGCTGGGCCTGGCCGGCGTCGAGCCGGGCCGAGAGCCGCAGCGGCTGCAGCAGCAGATCCACCCCGAGCTGATCCAGCTGCTGTCGCCCACCGGCGCGGCGCTGGCCCCTGCCGCACCACCGGCCGCCGGCCCGGCCACCACCGCCTCGGCCAGCGACACGCCAGCGGCCAGCACCGCAGCCGCCGCCACCTCGCCGCCCCTCTGCCTGGAAGCCGGGCCCTTGAACGACAGCGCGGCCAGCACCGCCTTGCGTGAGCTCGCCCAGGCGGGCGTGCCGGCCGGCAGCTGGGTCGACAGCCGGCGCGAGCTGCCCGGCCGCTGGATCATCTACATGGGCCGCTACCCCGAGCGCGAGGTGATGCAGCGCAAGATTGAGGAAGTGCAGCGCCTGAACCTCAACTTCACCGAGCTGAAAGGCCCACCCGACCTGGCCCCCGGCCTCGGGCTGGGCGAATTCGGCACCCAGGCCGACGCCCAGGCCCGGCTCGACAAGCTGCGCGGCGTGCGCACCGCCCGCGTGGTCCAGCTGCCATCACCGGGCGGCGAGCACCGCATCCGCGTCGACCGCATCCAAGGCGCCGCCGCCGACAAGCTGGCCGCGCTGAACAGCAAGGACGGTGCGACGCGCTGGCAGACCTGCGCGCCGTGACGGCGCGTGAAGCCGGCGGCGCGCGCCGCCGTCAGCACATCAACGGGCCTGTCGCCGCAGCGCCGCCGCGGCCAGCAGCAAGCCCAACCCCCACCCCAGCGACAACGCACCGCCGCCCCCACCACCGCCCGACGACGCCGCGCTGATGGTCAGCGTGCGGCTGGTGCTGGCTTGCAGGCCTGCGCTGTCGGTGATGGTCAGGCGCACGGTGACCGAGCCGGCGGCGGTGGTGGCCAGGGTGGCGGTGGCAGCGTTGGTGGCGCCGCTGAACGAGGCCAGGGTGCCGCCGGAGGTGATCTCCCACTGGTAGGCGGTGATGGTGCGACCGCTGTCGACGACCGAGCCACCGGCGCTGAGCGTGATGTTGTCGCCCACCTCCGGGGCAACCGGGGTGGCGTTGATGGCCGCCGCGATCGCCGAGTCGGCAACTTCGAGCGGCTGGCGGATCGAGGTGCTGGCGCCGAGGTTGTCGGTCAGCGTCAGCTGCACTTCGACGTGGCCGGCGCCGCTGGTCTTGACCGTCGCGGTGCTGGCGTTGGTGGCGCTGCTGAAGCTGGCCAGGTCGCTGCCGGCCGTGATCGACCACTGGTAGCTGGCGATGCTGCGCCCTGTCAGCACGCTGGAGCCGCTGCTGTTGAGCGTGACGCTGGCGCCGGCCACCGGGTCGAGCTTGGACGTGGTCACGGCCGGGAACGGGCCGGTCTTCGCGCGCGACACCGCACCGTTCGCGTCGGCCATGCCGGCGCCGCAGGTGCTGGTGGTGCAGTAGCACTCGCTGTCTTGCGGCGTGTCGGTCGGCGCCACGCAGGCGATCGAGCCGCTGTCGCCGCCGCTCGTCGGGTAGGCGCGGGCGCTGGTCTTCAGTGCGCTGGTCACCTGCGCGGGCGTCAACGCCGGGTTGGCCTGCAACATCAGCGCCACGGTGCCGGCCACGATCGGCGACGAGAAGCTGGTGCCCAGCGTCAGGTGGTTGTCACCGTCGCTGTAGCTGGCCGCCACCGGGCCCTTGGTGCCGGTGTTGACGGCCGACAGCAGCGGGTACAGGCAGGTGCCGGTCTCGTTGACGCAGTTGCCGCCAGGTGCCCCGACGGTGATCTCCGGCCCCAGGTTCGAGAAGCCGACCTTGCTGCCGATGTGGCGCAGGCCGGCCACCGCGACCATGCCCGGGCAGTTGGCCGGCGTGCCGACGGCCAGGCCGTCGTTGCCGGCCGCGGCCACCACCACGACACGCGCGGCGGTCAGGTCGCTCATCGCGGCCAGGTAGGCGTCGTTGCAGACGTCCTGCGAACCCAGGCTCAGGTTCAGCACCTGCGCCGGGTGGGTGTTGACGGGCAGCGTGTTGTCGGTGCTCAGGCCCGCGGCCCAGTACATGCCCGCGACGATGTCGGAGTCGTAGCCGCCGCACTTGCCCAACACGCGCACCGGCAGCACCTGCGCATCACGCGCGATGCCGGCCATGCCGGCGCCGTTGTTGGTCTCGGCGCCGATGATGCCGGCGACCTGGGTGCCGTGCCAGCTCGAATCGGATTCGCCACAGTCCTTGAACTCGCCGCTGGTGTTTTCGGCCGCGGTGATCCAGTCGCCCGGGTCGTGCGGGTCGGCGTCTTCGAGGTCGCCGTCGTTGGCGGTCGCCACGCTGGCGCTGCTGTAGCCAACGAAGTCATAACCCGCGACGACCTTGCTGTTCAGGTCGGGGTGGTCGGTGATGCCGGTGTCCAGCACTGCAACGACGATGCCGGAACCGGTGGCCTGGGCCCAGGCCGGCTCGACGTTGATCGACGACTTCACGCTGCCGCTGTTGGCGCGCAGGTACCACTGACCGGACGCCGGCGTGGTGCCGGTCAGGCCGTCCGGGTACAGCGGGTCGTTCGGCGCCGCCAGCTTGTGGCGTCGGCCATCGACCGTGGCCCATTCGACATCGGGGTCGGCGGCCAGCTTGGCGGCCAGCACCTGCGAGCTCACACCGCTGCCCAGCACCAGCTGCATGCGATCGGCCAGCATGCGGCCGTCGGTCAGGCTCAACCCGTGGCGCGCCGCCAGCGCCTGTGCGTAGCGCAAGGCCAGGCCGCTGCCGGCCTGCGCGGCATGGGTGCGCAGCAGGCTGGCGCCCGGCTTGTAGCGCACGATCACGCGGGCCTGCTCGCCGGCCGCGGCGCGGGCCACCGGCGCCGGGCTGAGCGGGTTGCGCTCACTGGCCGCCAGGCCCACGGCCAAGCCGACGGCGGACAGGGCCAGCAGCGCAGCGGGAAAGTGCTTCAGCCAGGTGCGGGGGCTTTGTTGCGGCATGGAATCTCGCAAAGTCGTTGATGTGGGAGCGCCGGGCGCGAACCAGCCAGTCTACGCAGCCGGTGATTGCTGCATCGTTGCTCCGGTGGCCGGCTAAAGCCTGCGGTGCGCCAGCGCGGGCAGTTGTTCACGCACCGCGTTGCGGCGTTCGATCGCCGCGTCGGCGATGGCCAGGCCTTCGCCTTCGGCCTGCACCGCCAGCACCTCGCCCCAGGGGTCGATCACCATGCTGTGGCCCCAGGTGCGGCGGCCGTTCTCGTGCAGGCCGCCCTGCGCGCTGGCCAGCACATGGCACTGGTTTTCGACCGCGCGGGCGCGCAGCAGAAGCTCCCAGTGCGCCTGGCCGGTGGTGTAGGTGAAGGCGGCGGGCACCACCAGCAGGTCGCAGGCCGGCTGCATCAGCGCGCGGTACAGCTCGGGAAAGCGCAGGTCGTAGCAGACCGACAGCCCGACACGAAAACCGTCGGCGTCGAACGCGACCGGCTCACTGCCGGCTTCGAGCACGCGGCCTTCGTCGTAGCGCTCGCGCCCGTTGTCGAAGGCGAACAGGTGGATCTTGTCGTAGCGGGCCACGCGCGCACCGCTGGGCCCGTAGACGCAGCAGGCGTTGCGCACGCGGTCGGGTGTGGCCGCGCGGATCGGCAAGGTGCCGCCGACGAGCCAGATGCCGTGGCGGCGCGCGGTGTCGGCCAGGAAGGCCTGGATCGGGCCGTCGCCGTCAGCCTCGGCGATGGCCAGCTTGTCGTCGTCGCGCTGGCCCATCAGGCAGAAATACTCGGGCAGCGCGACCAGGCGGGCACCGGCGTCGGCAGCCAGGGCGACCAGGCGGCGGGCATCGGCGATGTTGCGGTCCACGTCGGGCGTGGCGACCATTTGAACGGCGGCGATCTTCATGGCGCCGATTCTGCGCCGGCCGAACGCTGCAGGGGAATCGGCGGCGGCTCGCCGTCGCGCGCCGCCCACGCGCGGGCGCCTGCTCAGCGCGTGGGGTAGGGCGCCGAGGCCGCGGCGTCGAGGTCGGCGCCGGGGTAGTCGCTCGGGCGCGTGCCGCCCAGGCGCTCGTCGGGCTTGTCGCCGGCCCGCTCGACCGGGTTGACCTGCGGCTCGGCCCAGGTGCCGCCGACGTGGAATTCGCGCGTGCCAGCCTGCATCAGCGGCTTGCGCAGGAACAGCTGGGCCAGGAAGGTGCCCAGCCCGATGGCCGGGTTGATCGCCGCATAGGCCAGCGACGCGGTGCCGGCGTTGATCTCGGGCACCACCACCATGTGCAGGTCTTGCGTCTCGTGCTTCAGGTCGGCCTGGCCCTCGATCAGCACGGCCGCCTGCACACCGCGGATGCGCAGGTTGTTGCTGCGCGCCACGCCTTGGTCGAGCGTGATGTCGCCGGCCAGGTTGTCGAACGCGAACCCTTGCTGGAAGACGTCGCGGAAATCGAGAGTCAGCCGGCGTGGCAGCGCCTGCAGGCTCAGCACGCCCAGCAGGCGCGCGGCCCCCGGCTCGGCCTTCAGGAACTGGCCGGCGTCGAGGTTGACCTGGGCCGCGCCGCCCATCGATGCCCAGTCGGGCTGCAGCGCCGCACCGGTCCAGTTGAACTCGCCTTGCACCCGGCCGTGGCCGTTGCGCACCTGCTTGCCCATGCCCAGACGGTCGAGCATCGTGCCGGCGTCGGTCATGTCGAGCTTGAGCTCCAGCGTCATGCGCTTGCGCCCGGCGGCCCACAGGCCGCTGCCGGCCAGGCGCGAGTCGGCGCTGGCGACGTTCAGTTTGGCCAGCCGCCAATCACGCGGCGCCGGGCCGTCGGCCGGGCGGCCTTCGAGCTCGAGCTTGCCCAGCTTCTTGCCACGCCACTCGAGCTCGTCGACGACGAGGTCGATCGCCGGCGGCGTGGTCGCGCTGGCCGCGGTCTGCGCGGCTTCGGCGGCCACGTCGGCCGGGCTGGGGGCGTCGCCCTCGGCCGCCGGCACGGTCAAGCGCGCCAAGCGCGCCTGCCAGCGCGGCCACGGGGCGCCGGCGTTGGTCGGGCGGAAGTCGATCTGGCCCTGCGCGGCGTCCCCCTGCAGCGCGCCGTGCCAGGTTTCGCCGTCGCCGTTGCCGCGGTGCTGCAGCGTCAGGCTCAGGTTGCCCAGGCGGCGCCGGGCCAGCGTCAGGTTGCCGGTGCGCAGCGACAGCTCGCTCGGCAGGTAACCGGCCACATCGGGCTCGTGCGCCTCGGCCACGCGGCCCGCGGCGGCCGGGCGCTGCTCGGGCAGGCCGGTGCGCACGCGGGCCCACCAGGCATCGGCATCGAGTTGCGGCACCTGCACCGCCGCGGCCACGCCGTTGGCCGGCACCGGCGGCAGGCCGGCCTCGCCGAGCGCCACCACGCCGCGCTGCACCCGCGCGCCTTCGGCCGTCAGCTGGCGCTCGTAATCGGCCTGCAGCGCGCTGCCGACCTCGATGCGCAGCCGGTCGCGCGGCCCGCTCGCGTCGGCCGGCAGCAGCTGGGTCTGGATGCGCAGCGGCCAGCTCGCCTCGGCCGGCTTGCGCAGTGGCGCCGGCAGGTCGAGCGCGAGGCCGGTCAGCGGGCTGGTGATCTGCAGCTCGGTCTGGCCCTTGGTCACGCCCAGCTGCAGCTTGTAGGGCGCCTGGCCGGTCATCGCGCTGGCCAGGCGCGGCACCAGGCCCAGCTCGTGCGCCTGGCGCAGGCCATCGGCGCTGGCAGTGCCCTGGGCCGAGAAGCGCACCACGCCGTCGCCGGCCAGCCCACCCTCGAAGCTGACATCGCCGCCGAGCGCACGCGCCGTGCCCGGCGCGATGGAGAACCCACGCTGGCTGAACTCGATGCGGGTCTTGGCGTTGCTCAGCAGCGGCACGTCGGGCCGCACCCGCACATCGTTGCCGCCCAGCGTCAGCGCGCCCTTCACCGTCGTGTTGTGCGAGTCGTTCAGCGGGATGTTCAGCGCCAGCTGCAGGTCGGCCTGGCCGGTGCCGGTGGCGTCGCGCAGCGCGTGCGACAGCCAGCCGTCGATCGGCGTCGCGCCGACGAAACGCAGCGCGTCGCCCAACGGCCCGCGGCCGCCGCCCTCGATCACCAGCGTCGGCTCGTGCGTCAGGTTGGCGATCTCGCCGTTGACGTTCTTCAGCTCGATGCCCCACAGCTTGGCCCGTGCATCGCGGATGCGCATCGTCGTGCGGTCGAAGACCAGCTCGCCGTTGAGCTCGGTGAACGCGGGCCAGCGCGAGACGCCCTCGGTCAGCACCGGCGGCACGTAGGCGAAGGTGAGGTTCTCGGCCTGGGTGGTGACGACGAACTCGCCGTCGCGGCTGCCACTGCCGCCCGCGCCCTGGGCGAACGGGAACTCGTGCAGGTCCCCTCGCAGGCGCAGGCGCGCATGGCGCACCGTGCCGCCCTGGATTGCGCCGGCGAGGTAGGCGCGGGTGTGCTGCAGGCCGACCGGCATATAGCGCGGCACGCTCGCCGCCTGGCCACGCTCGATCTGGGCGGTCAGGTCGATCACGCCGGGGAAGCGGCCGCCCTGGCCATGGCCGCTGCCTTCGCCGGTGTGCCAGTGCGCCTGCAGCTCGCCGCGCGCGTCGGCGTTGGCGAACTGGCCGTCGAGCAGGCGCAGGTCGATCAGCGGCGGCGGCGCGCTGGCGCCGGCCGCCGGGCGCTGCGGCTGCACGCGCCAGACCAGGCGGCTGCTGAAGTGGTCGACCGGCAGCAGCGGGTCTTCGAACACGCCGGGCAGCTCGAGCGCGCCGTGGCGCACCTGCAGCTTGGCCTCGCCGCCGGCCTCGTTGG
Source organism: Ideonella sp. (assembly GCF_041914305.1). NCBI lineage: Bacteria > Pseudomonadati > Pseudomonadota > Betaproteobacteria > Burkholderiales > Sphaerotilaceae > Ideonella > Ideonella sp. Next base: position 70,628 of record NZ_JAYSDQ010000021.1, on the reverse strand, counting down.
CGTCGATCTCCAGGTCGGCGCCGCGCCAGCCTGGCCGGCCCACATGCGCCGCGCCGGATGCGGCCTCTGCCGCCGGCAGTGCGGCGATCGACAAGCCGCCGACGCGCCCCTTGACGCGGTAGTGCGCCGGCTGCGCCGGGGCACCAACCCAGCTCAGCTGCAGCCCCTGCACCACGCCGGTCGGCGCCATCTCGGCCAGGCCTTGGCGCACCGGGTCGGGCAGTGGCAGGCGGCCAGCGATGGCGGCCATCAGCGCCAGGTCCAGCCGATCGGCGGTGAACTCGCCGCCGGCCACCGGCTGGTCTGACAACGCCGCTTCGCCCAGCTGCTGCTGCTGCGTCAGCGCGAGGCTGAAGCGGCTGGCCGGCCAGCTCGCGCCCTCGGCCGTCGTGAAGGCCAGGCGCTGGCCCGCCAGCTGCACGCCGCCGCCATGGCGCTCGGCCTCGATCCGACCTTGCAGGCGCTGCAGCGCCAGCGGCTGCAGCGTGGGGCCCAGGCGCAGCGCGACGTTGTCGAGCGCCGCGTCGAGCGTCGCGCGGCGCCATTGGCCTTTGGACAGGTCCAGCCACAGCCGGGCCGCGCCCGAGCCGGCCTGCAGGTCGAACGGCAGGCTGACGTAGTCGCGCAGCTGCGCCAGGTCGACCCCCGGCAACTGCGCGTAGGCCGTGCCGGACCAGCGGGCCCAGTCGCCGCTGCGCGCCAGCAGCGGCTGGCTGAAGCGGCCGGTGAGCGTGAAGCGCTCGCCCAGGCCGGTGCCGGGCGTCGCGTCGAGCCGCATCTCGTGGCGGCGCAGGCCGTTGCGCAGCACCAGGTCGGCGTCGCGCAGCTCGAGCGGCGGCGCGCCGCGCTGCTGGTCGACCCAGCGCAGCGTGCCATGGCGCAGCACGAACTCGGGCTGGCTCAGCAGCCAGTCGAGGCCACCGCCGTCGCTGCCGCTGTCCAGCCGGGCCGAGCTGCCCATGTCCAGCCCGGCCACGTGCAGCCGGCCCTGCGGGTCGCGCCGCACTTCGAGCTCGGGGTTCTCGATGTAGAGCTGGGCCAGCACCAACCGGAACGCGAGCAGGGTCTTGGGCGACAGCGCGGCGCTGACCCGCGGCAGCCGCAGGGCCTGGTGGCCGTCGCGGTCGGACAAGACCACGTCGCGCAGCTCCAGCGCCGGCACCCAGCCGGAGGATTTCACGCTGATCTGGCCTATCTGCACCGGCAGCCCGATCGCCTGGCTCGCCCGCTGCTCGATCTGCGGACGCCATTCGTCGATGTACGGCAAAATCCCCCAGTGCAGTGTCAGCCACGCGATCAGTACGATGCTCCACAACGTGAGCATCAGAACCATGGCCCCTCGCAGGGCAAAGCGTGACAAGCCCAGCAGCCAGCCGATCCGCGAACGAGAGGGCGGGTGCCAGGCCGGGCTGGGATTGTTGGGCAACAAGCTGCTGACGAGGCGGCGAAGCAAAGGCACGCGCTCGGTGGAACGAGAGGGCATCAAAGGCATGAACAAAACCGGGCGGCAGGCCCCGGCGCCAGCCTTTTGGACGGGCGCGGTCGTGAGGGGCCGACGGCCCATTGCCGCGCCAGCGGGTCAATCTAGCACAGAGCCCTCGTGGACCTGATCGGTTCCTTGCCGCCGGCCGCCCTGGGCCCCGACGCGACGACGCCGTCGCCCGAGGTGCTGCCGCCCACCACCCCGCCCACCCCACCAGCGGCCGACCACAGCCGCTTCGTCCAGCGTGTGCGCCGGCGCTATGCGGCCGAGCTGCCGCTGCTGCCACCGGGCGTGCCCGATGGGCCGACGATCCTGGCGCTGATCGCCACGCTCGAACAGGGTGGCCGGCCGCTGCCGGCGGCCCTGCGTGTGGCGCGCCAACTGGTGATCGAGCGCCTGGCGGTGCTCGACATCGAACAGGCCGCGCCGCTGGCCGACGTGACCGCCGCGATGACCGCGCTGGCCGAGTCGACGCTCGAACGCGCACTGGCCCAGGCGCAGGCCGAGGCCGACGCCCGCCACGGCCCGCCGCTGGACGCCGCCGGGCAGCGCGTCGATTTCTGGATCGTCGGCATGGGCAAGCTCGGCGCGCGCGAGCTGAACGTCTCGTCCGACATCGACCTGATCTACGTCTACGAGGAAGACGGCCAGACCACCGGCGGCCCGGCCGGCGTGATCTCGGCCCATGAATACTTCTCGCAGGTCGCGCGCCAGCTGTACACGCTGATCGGCGACGTGACCGACGACGGCTTCGTCTTCCGCGTCGACCTGGCGCTGCGGCCCAACGGCAACTCGGGCCCGCCGGTGGTCAGCCTGGCGATGCTGGAAGAGTATTTCCTCGTTCAGGGCCGCGAGTGGGAGCGGTTCGCCTGGCTGAAGAGCCGCGTGGTCGCGCCACGGGCGGCCATCAGCAGCGGCCGCGCGGTCGCGCTGCGCTCGCTGGTCACGCCGTTCGTCTACCGCAAGTACCTCGACTACGGCGTCTTCGAGGGCCTGCGCCAGCTGCACCGCAAGATCCGCGACGAGGCCCAGCGCCGCGCCGCCGGCCGGCCCGAGCGGGCCAACGACGTGAAACTCTCGCGCGGCGGCATCCGCGAGATCGAGTTCATCGTGCAGCTGCTGCTGGTGGCCCGCGGTGGCCAGTTCCCCGAGATCCGCACCCGCTCGACCCTGAAGGCGCTCGACAAGCTCGCCGCCGGCGGGCTGATGAAGGCCGACAACGCGCGCAAGCTGGCCGACGCCTATGTCTTCTTGCGCCAGGTCGAGCACCGCATCCAGTACCTCGACGACCAGCAGACCCATTTGCTGCCCACGGTCGACGGCGACCTGGCGTGGATCGCAGGCAGCCTGGCATCGCTGACCGAGAACGACACCGCACCGCGCTACGACGGCAGCTGCCTGCCGCTGCCCGAGGCGTGCCGCCAGCCCGGCGGCGGCTTGTCGCCCTCGTGCGCGCTGCTCGACCGCCTGTGCGGCGTGCGCGAGCTGGTCGCGACCGAGTTCGACGCCTTGCTGCACGACGGCCAGGCGCCCGCCGCCGGCCGGCCGGGCAACGGCGGCTGCAAACAATGCGGCGACGGCCCGCTGGCGCTCGACAACGAAGCGCTGCTCGACCGCCTGCCGCCGGCGCTGGCCGAGCGGGTGCGCAGCTTCGCCACCCACCCGCGGGTGCAGGCGCTGCGCGACGAGAGCAAGCTGCGCCTGGGCAAGCTGATGCTGCGCGCCGCCGCCGGCGTGGCGAAAGAAGAGTGCACGCTCGACGCCGCGCTGCGGCTGGTCGACTGGGTCGAGCCGTTGCTGCGGCGCGAGAGTTACCTCGCGCTGCTGGTCGAGCGGCCCGAGGTGCAGCGCCGGCTGCTGCGCCTGCTGGGCCTGGCCCGCTGGCCGATGCGCTACCTGATCCGCCACCCGGGCGTGATCGACGAGCTGGCCGACGAGCGCCAGCTGCGCGAGCGCTTCGACCGCGCCGGCTTCGTGGCCGACCTCGAAGAGCGCCACGCCGCGTGGGTGCGCTCGGGTGAGGCCGACGAAGGCTCGCTGCTGGACACCCTGCGCCGCGCGCACCATGCCGAGGTCTTCCGCACGCTGGTGCGTGATGTCGAGCGCCGGATCACGGTCGAAGAGGTGGCCGACGACCTGTCGGCGCTGGCCGACGCGGTGGTCGACTGCTGCCTGCGCTGGGCCTGGCGCCACCTGAAGCAGCGCCACCGCGAGGTGCCGCACTTCGCCGTCATCGCCTACGGCAAGCTGGGCGGGCTGGAGCTCGGCTACGGCAGCGACCTCGACCTCGTCTTTCTCTACGACGATGCCGACGAGGCCGACCCCGACCGGGCGCAAGAGGTCTACGGCGCTTTCGTGCGCAAGCTGATCAACTGGATGACGCTGCGCACGGCCGCCGGCGAGCTGTTCGACATCGACACCGCCCTGCGGCCCAACGGCAACTCGGGCCTGCTGGTGACCTCGATCGACTCGTTCGAGCGCTACCAGCGCGGCCGCGGCAGCAACACCGCATGGACCTGGGAACACCAGGCCTTGTCGCGGGCCCGCTTCTGCGCCGGCTCGCCCGACCTGGGCGCGCGCTTCGAGGCGACGCGGCGCGAGGTGCTGTCGATGCCGCGCGAGGCCGAGGCGCTGCGGGCCGAAGTGGCGGCAATGCGCGACAAGGTGCGCGCCGCGCGGCCGGTGCCCAGCGGCCGCTTCGACGTCAAGCACAGCGACGGCGGCATGATGGACGCCGAGTTCGCCGTGCAGTACCTGGTGCTGGCCGAAGGTGCCCGCCACCCGGCGCTGCTGGACAACAAGGGCAACATCGCGCTGCTGCAACGGGCCGAAGACGCCGGGCTGCTGCCCACCGGCGTGGGGGCGGCCGCCGCCGATGCCTACCGCGAGCTGCGCCGGGCCCAGCACCGGGCGCGGCTGGACGAGCAGCCGACCCAGTTCGACCCGGCGCTGCTGGCCACCGAACGCGCGGCGATCCACGCGTTGTGGCGCGCGGTGTTCGGGGGCTAGCGCTTGCCTCAACCACCGGCCCGGCGCCGCCCGATGTCGGCCTGGGCCTGGCCGCTGGCCACCGCCGTGGCGGCGCTGGGCGCGGTGTTGGCCTTTCCGCTGCCCAGCGAGCTGCTCGATTGGCAGCCCTCTCTGGCGGGGTCGCAACCGTGGCGTGCGGTCAGCGCAGCCTGGGTGCACTGGAGCCTGCACCACCTGCTGATGAACCTGGCCGGCTGCGCCGCGCTGGCGTGGCTGGGCTGGCGCGCCCAGCTGGGCACGCGGGCGGTGGCCGCCTGGGCATTGGCCTGGCCGCTGACGCAGGCCGGGCTGCTGGCCCAGCCGGCGCTGCGCCACTACGGCGGCCTGTCGGGCGTGCTGCACGCCGCCGCGGCGATCGCCGGCTGCCACCTGCTGGCGCGGCGCGGCGACCGCCGCGGCCAGGCGGTGGGCGCGCTGCTGCTGCTCGGCCTGCTGGCCAAGATCCTGTCGGAGGCGCCCTGGGGCCCGGCCACCCGCACGGTCGATGGCTGGGATTTCGCGCTCGCGCCCGCCGCCCACGCCAGCGGCGCGCTGGCCGGGCTGCTGGCCTGGGGCCTGATCGGCCGCACGCCGCGCAGTGCCGGGCCGACCGATGACTGACGGCCGCCGCGCCCACCTCGACGGCTGGGCCGTCGCCAGCCTGCTGCTGTGCGCCGCGCTGTGGGGCGTGAACCAGAGCGCGTCGAAGGTCGCGGTGGCCGAGATCCCGCCGCTGCTGCAGGCGGCCCTGCGCTCGACCGGCGCGGCGCTGCTGCTGGGGCTGTTCACGCTGGTGCGCCGGATCGACCTGCGCCCGCGCGGCAACGCCACCGCCACGGTGCGTGGTGGCCTGCTGGCCGGCGCGTTGTTCGCGCTCGAGTTCGGCTGCATCTTCGTCGGCCTGCAGTACACCAGCGCGTCGCGGATGGCGGTGTTCATCTACCTCGCGCCGTTCTTCGTCGCGCTGGGCATGCCGTTCATCGCGCCGGGCGAAACACTGCGTGGCCGGCAGCTGGCCGGGCTGCTGCTGGCCTTTGCCGGTGTCGCCGCGGCGTTCGGCGACAGCTTCTCGGGCCATGCACCCGCCAACCCGCACCAGTGGTGGGGTGACACGCTGGGTGTGATGGCCGCGGCGCTGTGGGCCGGCACGACGCTGACGATCCGCGCGACGCCCTTGTCCAGCGCGCCGGCCGAGCAGACGCTGATGTACCAGCTGGTGGTGTCGGCCCTGCTGCTGGGCGGCGCCACGCTGGCCACCGGCGAGGGCTGGCCACACCACGCCAGCGTGCTGGCCTGGGGCTCGCTGGTGTTCCAGACCGTGGTCGTCACCTTCGCCAGCTACCTGCTGTGGTTCTGGCTGGTGCGCCACTACCCGGCCACGCAGATCTCGTCGTTCACGCTGTTGACGCCGATTTTCGGCCTGGCCGCCGGGGTGGGCCTGCTCGGCGAGCCGCTGACACCGCGCCTGGTGCTGGCGCTGGTGGCGGTGGTGGGCGGCATTGCGCTGGTCAGCCGGCGGCGGCGCCCGGGCTGAGCGCTGTCGCCTCGGCGGCAAGGTAGGCCAATCAAGCTGGCTAGACTGCGCCGATCGATTTCAAAGGAGACCCCTCGATGATCACGCTGTGCGGCTTTGCCGTCTCGAACTACTACAACAAGGTCAAGATGGTGCTGCTCGAAAAGGGCATCGCCTTCACCGAGGAATACGTCGGCACCGGCGCCAAGGACGACACCACGCTCAACGCCTCGCCGCTGGGCAAGGTGCCGTTCATCCGGCTCGAAGACGGCCGCACGCTGTGCGAGAGCGAGGTCATCGTCGAGTACCTCGAAGCCGCCTACCCGGCGCCCGCGCTGGTGCCGGCCGACCCGTGGGCCGCGGCCAAGGTGCGCGAGCTGACGACCTTCATCGAGCTGCACCTCGAGCTGGTGGCGCGCGAGCTGTACCCGCAGGCCTTCTTCGGCGGCACCGTCAGCGAGGCCAACCAGGCCCGCGTGCGCAAGCTGCTGGAAAAGAACATCGTCGCCTTCAAGCGCCTGGCCAAGTTCGCGCCCTACGTGGCCGGGCCTGAATTCACCAGCGCCGACTGCGCCGCGTTCGTGACGCTGCCGCTGGTGGCGATGGCCAGCAAGACGATCTACGGCGTCGACCTGCTGGCCGAAGGCGGCATCGACTGGAAGCCCTACATCAAGCTGGTCGGCGAGCGCCCGTCGGCGGTGACCGTCTCGGCCGATCGCAAGGCCGCGCAGGACGCGCAGATCGCCGCGATCAAGGCCAAGGCCGCCGCCGCAGCGAAGCCGGCGGCCTAACCCGTCACGCTGACAGCGTCCGGCCCGCTCGGGCCCGCCGCGGCCGTCAGCGCTGGCGCGATCAGCCGCAAGTCGCTGATTCGCACCACACCCGCCAGGCCGCGCAGGCCGCTAGCGGCCGAGCCGCCCAGCCACAAGGCCGTGCCCGGCGCCAGGCGCTGGTGCAGCTGGGTCAGGCCCTGGCGCAACCAGCGCACCGGCAGGCTGCCGGTGGCGCTCAGGCCCACGATCTGCGCGTGGTGCCAGCCGGCCGCCGCGACGATGTCGTCGATCGGCGTCTGCGGCCCGAGGTTGACGCACCACGCGCCTTCGAGCGCGCACATCGCCTCTGCCATCAACAGCCCCAGCCCGTGCGGCTCGCCGGGCAGCGTGGTCAGCAGCACCCGCGGCGCCGCGCCCGGCACCGGCTCGGGCAAGGCCAGCAAACCCTGGCGCAGCACGCTGTGGGCCACCTCGGTGAACAGGTGCTCTTCGGCCACGCGCAACTCGCCGCGCATCCAGCCCAGGCCCACCGCAGTGGCCAGCGGCGCCATCAAATCGGTCACGAAGGCCGCCAGGCCCAGCCGCGTCAATGCTTGCTGCAGCTGCCGGCGCAGGCCCAGGCCGTCGCGGCGGGTCAGCGTGTCCAGCACCGCCGTGATCGTGGCCGACTGAACGGCCGACGCGCCGGGTTCAGCCCGTTCGGTGGCCGCGCCGGCCGGCGCCGGGCTGGGCGCCGGGTTCAGCAAGCTCAGGCGCCCAGCCTCGTCCAGCGGCACCACCCCGCCGGGCCGGTACCCCGCGCGCAGCAGCGACGCGATCTGGCGCAACCGATCGACCTCGGCCTGCGTATAGAGGCGCTGGCCCTGGGCATCGCGCGCCGGGGCCGGGAAGCCGTAGCGCCGCTCCCACACGCGCAACGTGTCTTTGCCCAGCCCGGTGTCGCGTTCGACCTCGGCAATGGACAACAAAGGGGCGGCAGAAGGTGGCGGATTAGACATGGTCGACAAGATTGTCATGGACAACGCCGTGCAAGACGCGCGGATTCCTTCTAAGATGCGCTTGCTCGATTGATTTGTCTAGGACAAACATGAAATTGCTCGTTGTTTTGCCGTCGCCAACCCGCCCGGCTGCGGTCGATTCGCAGAAAAACCCTCATGCTGGGCGGAACTTCGCTGCTGAGGGAAACTCCCAACGAGCAGGGAAGACCGCTTCGGCGGCCCTCCCGGGTCTGGGTTTGCGACGCCCGGGCCTGTCCTCTTTCGGCCGCGCAGCCTGCCAGTTCGACTGGTTGTCCCCCGGGAGCGCCTCTCCTCCTCCCTCCCTCCCTCATTCGCTCCAGGGCGCTGCGCGGCTCTCTTCTCTTCCCGCCCACGGGGGCTGCCGGTGATGGCCGCCTCCGTGGCGCCGCGCCGCGTGGCGGTGGTCGGCTCCGGCATCGCCGGCCTGTCGTGCGCCTGGCACCTGGCCCACGACAGCAGCCGCACCGCCGTCACCCTGTTCGAGGCCGATGACCGTTTCGGCGGCCATGCCCACACCGTCGACCTGACGCTCGATGGCATTCGCCATGGGGTGGACACCGGCTTCCTGGTCTTCAACGAGCGCACCTACCCGGGGTTGATCGGGCTGTTCGAGCGCCTGGGCGTGCCGACCGCCGGGTCAGACATGTCGTTTTCCGTCCAGGCCCCGGCGCGCGGGCTGGAGTGGGCCGGCAGCGACCTGAACGCCGTCTTCGCCCAACGCCGCAACTTGGCGTCGCCGCGCTTTCTGGCGATGCTGGCCGACATCCTGCGATTCAATCGGCTGGCCACCGGCATTGCCGAGCGTGGCGACGACCAGGCGCTGAACCAGAGCGTCGGCCACTTTCTCGACGAGCACCGCTTCGGCCCGCTGTTCCGCGAGGCGTATTTCCTGCCGATGATCGGCAGCATCTGGTCGTGCCCGATGGCGCAGATGCTGGCGTTTCCGGTCGGCACGCTGATCCGCTTCTGCCACAACCACGGGCTGCTGCAGGTGGCCAACCGGCCGCGCTGGTTCACCGTGGCGGGCGGCTCGCGCGAGTATGTGCGGCGCCTGGTCGCCAAGCTGCCCGACGCCCGCCGCCACTGCGCGGTGTGTGCGGTGCGGCGCCGCCCGCCCGGTGCGCTGGGTGGCCAGGCCGGGGTCTGGGTCGACAGCGACGCCGGCAGCGAGCGCTTCGACGCGGTCGTGCTGGCCGGCCACGCGCCGCAGAGCCTGGCGCTGCTGCCCGATGCCGGCGCCGACGAACGCGCGGTGCTCGGTGCGATCCGCACCCAGCCGAACCGCGCGGTGCTGCACACCGATGCGCGCCTGCTGCCGCAGCGCCGGCGCGCCTGGGCCGCCTGGAACTACGAGGCCGCGGCCGCCGGCGCCGAGCCGGGCCGCGTCTGCCTGCACTACCTGATCAACCAGCTGCAGCCGCTGCCCTGGCAACAACCGGTGATCGTGTCGCTGAACCCCTTGCGTGAGCCCGACCCGGCGCTGGTGCATGGCGAGTTCAGCTACGCGCACCCGGTGTTCGACCAGGCCGCCGTCGAGGCGCAGCGCCGCCTGCCGGCGCTGCAAGGCCGCGGCGGTGTGTGGTTTGCCGGCGCCTGGACACGCTACGGCTTCCACGAAGACGGCTTCGTCTCGGGCCGCCAGGTGGCGCAGGCCTTGTCCACCCAATGGGCCGACACGCCCGTGTGGCGCGACGCCGCGTGATGAACCCGCCGGCCACCGACCGCCCCCCGCAGCCGCTGCTCGGTATCGGCGAGGTGCGCCATGCCCGCTTGCGGCCGGTGCAACACGCCTTTGCCTACCCGGCCTTCTTCTGGCTGTTGCCGTTGCGCACGCTGCGCACGCAGCCCGAGGCCGCGCTGGCGCGCAACCGGTTCGGCTGGGCCAGCTTCCACGACGCCGACCACGGCGACGGCCGCGCCGATTGCCTGGCCTGGTTCGACGAGCTGCTGGCCCGCGAGGGCGTGGCCGATGCCGACGGCGAGGTCTGGCTGCACTGCCTGCCGCGCATGCTGGGCCACGTCTTCAAGCCGGTCAGCTTCTGGTACGCCCACCGCGCCGATGGCTCGCTCGCGGCGATCGTCGCCGAGGTCAACAACACCTTCGGCGAGCGCCACTGCTACCTGCTCGCCGGCCCGCAGCTGGGCTGGGGCACCGAGCTGCAGGCGCGCAAGGTCTTTCACGTCTCGCCGTTCTGCCGCGCCGACGGCCTTTACCGCTTTCGTTTCATGCGCACCGCGGCGCGCACGGTGGTGCGCATCGAGCACGACGACGCCGAGGGCCCGCTGCTGACCACCAGCGTCAGCGGCCGGCTGCAGCCATTGACCACCGCCAGCTCGCGCGCCGCGCTGTGGCGCATGCCGCTGCAGAGCCTGGCGGTCGTCGCGCGCATCCACCTGCAGGCGCTGCGCCTGTGGTGGCGCGGGGTGCCGTTCTTTCGCAAGCCGGCACCGCCGGTGCACAGCGTGTCCGCCCCGGACCGCGCCCCTTTGTCCGACCCTGCCGTTGTGAGCTCCCCATGAACACCGACACCCTGGCCCGCCCCGGCGTCTTCGGCGCGCTGCCCCGCACCGCCCCCGCCGCCGCCCGCACCGCGTTGCGATTGCTGCAGCGGCTGCAGGCCGGCACGCTGCACCTGCAGTGCCCCGATGGTCGGCAACTCGTCTTCGGCACCGGCGGCGCACCGCAGGCCTGCCTGCGCCTGCACGACTGGTCGGTCTGCGCCGCCACGCTGCGCAGCGGCGATGTCGGCTTCGGCGAGGCCTACATCGACGGCGGCTGGAGCTCGCCCGACCTGGTCGCGCTGCTGCGGCTGTTCCTGGCCAACCGCGAGGCGATCGACCGCGCGCTGTATGGCCACTGGTGGGGCGCGCTGTGGTACCGCCTGCGCCACGTGCTGAACCGCAACTCGCGCGCCGGCAGCCGGCGCAACATCGCCGCGCACTACGACCTGGGCAACCCGTTCTACCGGCTCTGGCTCGACCCGACGATGAACTACTCCAGCGCCTGGTTCGGCGGCGACGCGACCCAGTCGCTGGCCGACGCCCAGCGCGCCAAGATGCGCCGCGCGCTCGACGAATGTGGCCTCGGCGCGGGCCAGCGCGTGCTGGAGATCGGCTGTGGCTGGGGCGCGGTGGCCGAGCTGGCCGCCGGCGAGCGCCAGCTGGCGGTGACCGGCGTGACCTTGTCGAAAGAGCAGCTGGCCCACGCCCGGCAGCGCCTGGCCGGCCAGGGCCTGGCGGCAGACCTGCGGCTGCAGGACTACCGCGACATCCCCGAGACGGGTTTCGACGGCATCGTCTCGATCGAGATGTTCGAGGCGGTGGGCCGCGAGTACTGGGCCGGCTACTTCCGCAGCGTGCACGACAAGCTCAAGCCGGGCGGCCGGGCCTGCATCCAGTCGATCACGATCCGTGACGACCTGTTCGAGCGTTATGTGCGCGGCACCGACTTCATCCAGCAGTACATCTTCCCGGGCGGCCTGCTGCCCAGCCCGTCGGCCTTCCGCGCGGCCGCGGCCGAGGCCGGGCTGGCGGTGGTCAACGAGCTGGACTTCGGCGCCGACTACGCGCTGACGCTGCAGCACTGGCGGCGCGCCTTCCTCGCGCAAGAGGCGCAGGTGCGCGCCCAGGGCTACGACGACCGCTTCATGCGGCTGTGGGAGTTCTACCTCGCGTACTGCGAGGCCGCGTTCGAGGCCGGCAGCACCAGCGTCATGCAGTTCACGCTGCAGCGCGCCTGAAGGCCCGCGCCGTGATGCAACGCCGCCTGCTGCTGGCCCTGCCGCTGAGCCTGCCCTGGCTCGGCCGCGCCGAGGTCGCGGCACCGCCCGAGTTGCGCGGCGAATGGCCCGACGCGCCCGCGCCGCGCCGGCAGGGCCAGGGCCGGATGCGTTTTCTCGGCCTGCCGGTCTACGACATCACGCTGTGGGCGCCCGAGCCGGTGCGGGCTGGCGAGGCCGATCGCCAGCCGCTGGCGCTCGAGATCACCTACCGCCGCGCGCTCAGCGGCGAGCGCATCGCCGAGCGCTCGCTGGCCGAGATGCAGCGCGCCGGCCCGCTCGACGAGGCCACCTCGTCGACCTGGCTGGCAACGATGAAGCGCCTGTTCCCCGACGTAGGCGACGGCGACCGCATCACCGGCGTGCAGGTGCCGGGCCAGGCGGCACGCTTTCACCTCAACGGGCGCTTCGTCGGCGAGTTGCGCGACACGCGTTTCACCGCGCTGTTCTTCGGCATCTGGCTGGCGCGCTGGACGTCGGAGCCGGGCCTGCGGCAGGCGCTGCTCGAAGGCCCGCGATGACGCCGGTGGGCCGAGCACTCGGCGCCGTGCCCCCAGCCGGAGCCGGGGCCGCGCAACGGCCACGTCTTCCAGGGCTGTTCTATGGCCTGCTGGGCCTGCCGCTGGCCTTCGTCGCGCTGCCGCTGTATGTGCTGCTGCCGCACCACTACGCCGCCGGCCTCGGCGTGCCGCTGGCCTCGCTCGGCGCGCTGCTGCTGGCGGTGCGGGCGCTCGATGCGCTGCTCGACCCGCTGATCGGCCGCCTCGTCGACCGGCTGCTCGACTGGCCAAGGGCCCGCCTGATGGCGGTGGCCGGGGCGGCGGCGCTGCTGCTCGCGGCGGCGTTCCAGGCGCTGTTCTTTCCGCCGGTGCGCGGCACGCCGGCGCTGCTGGCCTGGGCCGGCGGCGCGCTGGTGGCGTGCTACCTCGCCTACAGCGGCCTCAGCGTGCTGCACCAGGCTTGGGGCGCGCGGCTGGGCCAGACGGCCGCCGAGCGGGCGCGGGTGGTCGCGTGGCGCGAAGGTGCGGCCTTGCTCGGCGTGATCGTGGCCAGCGTGTTGCCCAGCGCCGCCGGGCTCGGCGCGACGAGCGCGGCGCTGGCCCTCGCGCTGGCGTTGGGCCTGGCCACGCTCGGCCTCGCCCCGGCGCCGCAGGCCACCGGCGGCACCGCAGCGCCGGCCGGGTTGTGGGCACCGTGGCGCTGGCCGGCGTTTCGCCGCCTGCTCGGCATCTACCTGCTGAACGGTGTGGCCAGCGCACTGCCGGCGACGCTGGTGCTGTTCTTCATCCGCGACCGGCTGCAATGGCCCGCGGGCGAGCCCTGGCTGCTGGGCCTGTACTTCAGCGCCGCGGCAGCCTCGCTGCCGGTGTGGGTGCGCCTCATCGGCCGCCTCGGCCTGGCACGGGCCTGGGCCCTGGGCATGGCGCTGGCGATCGTGAGCTTCGTCGGCGCCGCCGCCCTGGGCGCGGGCGATGGCCTGTGGTTTGCCCTGGTCTGCGCCGCCAGCGGGCTGGCGCTCGGCGCCGATCTGTGCGCGCCGGCGGCGCTGCTGGCCGGGCTGCTGCGCCAGGCCGGTGGCCGAGCCGAAGGCGTGGCCTTCGGCTGGTGGAGCGCCGCCACCAAGCTGAACCTCGCGCTGGCCGCCGGCCTGGCGCTGCCGCTGCTGCAGTGGCTGGGCTACCAGCCCGGCCAGGCGGACCCGGCCGGCGTCTCGGCGCTGGCGGCGGTCTACGCGCTGCTGCCGTGCGCGCTGAAGGCCGCGGCACTGGCCGGCCTGTGGTGGGGATGGATACGACGGGAGCCTGACGCATGAAACGCACTGACCAACGATGGATCACGGTCGCCCTGGTGATCGCCGGCCTGGCCGGCTGTGCCGGCCCGACCCCGGCCGACTACGCCCACGAGACACCGGTGCTCGACCTGGCGAACTATTTCAACGGCCCGCTGCAGGCGCACGGCGTGTTCACCGACCGTTCGGGCAAGGTCGTGCGCCGCTTCACGGTCGCCCTGGTCGGGCGCTGGACCGGCGACGAGGGCGTGCTGGAAGAAGACTTTCGCTACAGCGACGGCCAGACCCAGCGCCGTGTCTGGCACCTGACCCGCGGTGCCGACGGCCGCTACACCGGCCGCGCCGACGACGTGGTCGGCACCGCCGAGGGCCAGGCGCGCGGCAATGCGTTGAACTGGCGCTACACGCTGGCGCTGCCGGTCGACGGCCGGGTCTGGAACGTCGCCTTCGACGACTGGATGTGGCTGGTCGACGACAAGGTGATGCTGAACAAAGCCCGCATGAGCAAGTTCGGCATCGACCTGGGCGAGGTCACACTGTCGTTCCACAAGCCCTGAAGCCCGGTGATGCCCTTGAACCCGCGGATCGACGACTGGCAGGGCCGGGTGGCCTGGCTGGTGGGCGCGTCCACCGGCATCGGGCTGGCGGTCGCGCAGGCGCTGCACGCCCGCGGCGCGCGGGTGATCGTCTCGGCGCGCAGCGAGCCCGCGCTGGCCGCCTTCGTCACCGCGCACCCGGGCGCCGAGGCACTGGTGCTCGACGTGGCCGACCGCGCGCTGGTGCAAAGCGCGGCCGATGCACTGCACGCGCGCCACGGCCGGCTCGACCTGGTGCTCTTCGCGGCTGGCATCTACCAGCCGCTGCGCGCGACCGAGTTCGACCTCGACACGATGCTGCAGCACCAGCAGGTCAACGTGACCGGCGCGCTGCACCTGATCGCCGCGGTGCTGCCGCGGTTGCGCGCGCAGGCTGCCGCGCGCCAGCCGGCGCACCTGAGCCTGGTGGCCAGCGTGGCCGGCTACCGCGCGCTGCCGAAGGCGCTGGCCTACGGGCCGACGAAGGCGGCGCTGATCCACCTGGCGCAGTCGCTGCACCTGGACCTGGCGCCGCTGGGCGTGGGCGTGTCGCTGGTCAACCCGGGCTTCGTGCGCACGCCGCTGACGGCCGGCAACGACTTCCGCATGCCGGCGCTGATCGAGCCCGAGCAAGCCGCCCAGGAGATGTTGGCCGGCTGGGCCCGCGGCGACTTCGAGATCCACTTCCCGCGCCGCTTCACGCGGCTGCTGAAGGCCATGCGCTGGCTGCCGACCGGGCCGTACGAGGCGCTGGTGCGCCGCGCCACCGGCCTTTGAACCCTTCGACCCTTTCGCCACGATGCCGACCGCCCACCCGCCCCGTCACCCCGAACCCCACCTGGCCCGGGTGGTCTCGTTCTTCGAGGCGATGGCCCCGGCCGACCTCGACCGCCTGGGCGACATCTACGCCGCGCAGGCCCGCTTCAAGGACCCGTTCAACGACGTGGTCGGCGTCGACGCGGTCCGCCGCATCTACGCCCACATGTTCGACGCGCTGCAGTCGCCGCGCTTTCGCATCGCCCAGGTCATCGGCAGCGCCACCGACTGCGCGCTGGTGTGGGACATGGATTTCGCGCTGCGCGGCAAGCCGATGACGATCCACGGCGCGAGCCACCTGCGCTTCGACGCCGGCGGGCGCATCACACTGCACCGCGACTACTGGGACGCCGCCGAAGAGCTGTACGCCAAGCTGCCGGTGCTGGGCGTGCTGATGCGGGCCTTGCAGCGCCGGCTGGCCACGCCGCCGCGCTGACCGCGCGGCTCAGCGCGGCGGCGCCACCGTCCAAGGCGCACGCCAGACCTGCCCGCCGGCCTGCAGCCAGGCGTGGCCCTCGGCCAGCGTGAGCGTGAAGCCCGCGCCGTCCGGCCCATGCACGCGCCAGGCCGGCGCCGCGTCGACCGACGGCGGCAGGGCCTGCGGCCAGGCTTGCCAGCGCCCGGCGGTGCCGGCCAGCATCGCCTGCCACCACGCGCGGCGTGGCGTGGCCATCTCGGCCGGGCCTTGCACCTGCCAGCCCGGTGGCCACTCGGCCGCGTCGTTCAACGCGCTCGAAAAGCGCGCCAACGGCGGCGGCCAGGTGCCGGGGGCCGCCGACTTGTCGGCCGGTGCGGCGCTGGTCGGCGATTCATTCGCCATTGGAGCCGCCGGTTGGGTCGCCGCCAGGGGCGCGGGCTGGCGGCTCAAGCGGCCGGTGGCGACATCGGCCGGCGCTGGCGCCGCGGCCACACCGGCCGGTGCCGCCGCCGGTGCCATCGCGGGCGCCGTGGCCTGTTGCGCCAGGCCGCTGCGGGCGCGCGCATCACGCGGCGCGGCATCGGCCAGCACGCCGGTGTTCGCGCGCTCTTCCTTGGCCAACGCTTTGGCTTCGGCTTCCAGCGCAGGGGCGGGTGGTGCGGTGACGGCCGGCGCGGGCGGCGGCGGCGAGGCCGTGGCCACGATGACGGGCGCTGGTGCTGTGGCTGGTGCCCGGGCGGGGGCACGGGCCTTGGCTACCGGCGCCGCATCGCGCCTGGCCGGCGCTGGCGCCATCATCACGACGGCCGGCGGTTCTGCCGACGGCGCCTGCTGCTGCTGCGGCGGCGGCGCGGCGGCCACCTCTTCACGCAGCGGTGCGGCCCGCTTGGCTTCGGACACCGCGGCCACCTGCTCGAACTCGGGCGATGTCGGCGCCGTCGACAGGTGCCAGGCCAGGTTCAGCGCCAGGCCGAACGCGCCGACGCCGGCCGCCGCCGCCCACAGGCGCGGCCCGCCGGCCTGGCCTGGTGCGAGGCCAAGCAGGCGCTGCCACCACGACGGCCGCGGCGGCAACGCGGCCCGCGCCGCCTGCAGCACCGCGTTGCGCAGCGCGGCGGGCGGCCGGCTCGCCTCGTCGGGCGCGTGCTGCAGCGCCGAGCGCAGGCGCGCGTCGGGGCGCAGTTCGTCGTCGTGGTCCGGCGGCAGCGTGCTCATGCCCCACCCCCTTTCAGGTCGGCCGCCGGCAGGTAGGCGCCCATGCAGGTGCGCAGCTTCGACAGGCCGTAGCGCAGGCGGCTTTTCGCGGTCTCGAAACCGATGCCCAATGCACCGGCCAGTTCGGCCACGCTCAGGTCGTCTTCATGGTGCAGCAAGAACGCGGCCTTCTGCGGCAGCGGCAACTCTTCGAGGCAGCTCAGCAGCCGCTGGCCGGCGCGCTGCCAGAACGCCAGCTCTTCGGGCGCCACCGCGCTCGGCGCGGGCCAGTCGAGCCAGGGTTCGCCGGCGGGCGCGAAGGGCGCGTCGCCGGCCTCGCCGGTGTCTGCATCGATGCCCCAGGCCTGCTCGCGGCCGCCGCGGCGCAGCATGTCGATCGCGCGGTGGTGGGCGATCGTGAACAGCCAGGTGCGAAACCGCGCGCCCTGCGGCGACCACTGCGGCGCGGCCTGGATCATGCGCAGCCAGGTGTCTTGAAAGACTTCGTCGGCCTGCGAGGCGAGATCGCGCCCCAGCAGGCGGCGCACGAAGCGGTACAGCGCCTGCTCGTGGCGCGCGTACAGCGCGTCGAAGGCCCGCGCGTCGCCGGCGGCAAAGGCGCGCACCAGGGCATCGTCTTGGGCGTCGTCGGTGATGTTGAGGCGGGCGTCGGTGGGTTTCACGGGCGCCGGCCAGTCTGCCACACAGCTCATTCAGGCTGATACGCGGCAGCCGGCCGTTCGGGGTCAAACCGGCCGTGGGTGTTTTCACCCGGGGGGTCGGCCAACCCCGCGCCGACAGCCCGGCCGTATCAAGCAGGGAACCCACCTCAAGGAGACCCTGATGCCACTCGCCCGATCGACCCGCCTCACCCAGCGTTGGGCCGCGGCCACCGCCCTGGCCTGCCTGATGGCCACACCCGCCGCGCAGGCCTTCTGCGGCTTCTATGTCGGCAAGGCCGACGCCGGCCTGTTCAACCAGGCCAGCCAGGTGATCATGGCCCGCGACGGCGACCGCACCGTGATCTCGATGGCCAACGACTACCAGGGCCCGCTGAACGAGTTCGCGCTGGTGGTGCCGGTGCCCACCGTGCTCAAGCGCGACCAGGTGCACATTGGCGACCCGGCGATCTTTGCCCGCGTCGACGGCTGGTCGGCGCCGCGCCTGGCCGAGTACCACGACGACAGCCCCTGCGAGCGGCGGCTGTACGAGATGAAGGCCGCCTCCATCATGCCGGCCACCGCCCCAGCCCCGGCACGCGCGAAGTCGGCCGACGCCTTGGGCGTCAAGGTCGAGGAGCAGTTCAGCGTCGGCGAGTACGACATCGTGATCCTGTCGGCCACCGAAAGCGATGGCCTCGAAACCTGGCTCGTCGGCAACGGCTACAAGCTGCCGCGCAACGCGTCGAAGGCGTTGGCGCCGTACATCCGCCAGGGCCTGAAGTTCTTCGTCGCCAAGGTCAACCTGAAGGAGCAGGCCAAGACCGGCTCGACCAGGCTGCGGCCGCTGCAGTTCGCGTTCGAGAGCCGGCGCTTCATGCTGCCGCTGCGCCTGGGCATGCTGAATGCGCAGGGCCCGCAAGACCTGGTCGTCTACATGCTGACGAAGAAGGGCCGGGTCGAGGCGAGCAACTACCGCACCGTGAAGCTGCCGGCCAACATGGACCTGCCGGTCGGCATCCGCGGCGAGTTCGGCCGCTTCTACAAGGCCTTGTTCGACAAGCAGTGGGCGCTTGAAGGCGGCCGCGCCGTCTTCACCGAGCATTTCTGGAACATGGGCTGGTGCGACCCCTGCGCGGCCGAGCCGCTGACGCCGGCCGAGCTGCGCGGCGCCGGTGTCTTCTGGCTCGACGAGCCGGGGCGCGCCGCCGGCACCCCGGTGATGCTGACCCGCCTGCACCTGCGCTACAGCCGCGACACCTTCCCCGAAGACCTGGCCTTTCTAGAGACCTCGGATCAGCAGAACTTCCAGACCCGCTACGTGCTGCGCCACCCCTACGAGGGCGTGATGAACTGCCCCGAGGCCGAGCCCTACCGCGGCCAGGTGCGCGAGCGGCGCGAGCGAGAGGCGCTGTCGCTCAACGAGCTGACCGGCTGGTCGCTGGCCGACAGCCGCAAGCTGGCCGGGCTCGAACCGGCGGTCGGCACCGACAACACCGCCCGCGGCTGGTGGAGCAAGCTGTGGCAATGAGCACCGCGATCCCGACCGCGCCGGGCGGCCTGCCGCGCGCCTGGGCCGCCTTGCGTGGCATGGATGCGCGGCTGTTCCAGCTGCTGTTCCAGGGCAGCCTGCTGCTGGTGGGCGCGCTGCTGTGCGACTTTGCGCTGCAGCCGCTGCAGGTGGCGCTGACGTTTGCGACCGTGGTCGCCACGCAGTCGGCCTGGCTGCGCGCCACCGGCCTGCAACAGCGCGGCCTGCTGTCGGCGCTGGTCACCGGGTTCGGCCTGTCGCTGCTGGTGCGGGCCGACAACCTGTGGGTGCACCCGCTGCTGGCGGTGCTCGCGATCTCGTCGAAGTTCGTCTGGCGTTACGCGTTCGTGCCGGGCCAGCCCGGCACCGGCAGCGCACACCGCTTCAACCCGGCCAACCTCGGCGCCATCGTCGCGGCCTATGGGCTGCCGGGCGCCTGGCTGTCGCCCGGGCAATGGGGCCACAGCGCGACCGCGGCGCTGGGCGTGATGCTGCTCGGCGCGGTGGTCTCATCGAAGGCGCGGCGCGCCGATGCGAGCTGGGTCTTTCTGCTGACCTATGCCGGCCTGGTCAGCGCGCGGGCGCTGTACCTGGGTGTCAACCCCTGGTCGATCTGGCACCAGATCGACAACGGCGCGCTGCTGCTGTTCGCGTTCTTCATGATCAGCGACCCGATGACCACGCCGCGCGTGGCGGTGCAGCGCGTCGTCTTTGCCGCGCTGGTGGCCCTCGGCGCGTTCGCCTGGCAGTACGGCCTGTTCAAGCCGAACGGGCCGATCGTGGCGCTGTTCGTCGCGAGCTTCGCGGTGCCATGGTTGAACCAGCGCGCGGCGCGGGCGCGGCAGGCCGTGACCTACCGCTGGTGACAGGCTCGGGTCAGCGCACGATCGGTGCGCAGGCGGGCTCGGCCAGCGCCTGCGCCGCCGGGGCCCCACGTCGCACGGCGGGCACCCGGCTGACGAAGAAGTCGACCTGCAGCGGCGGCGTGGAGCCAGCGGCCGCCGGCCCTGTCTGGCGCGGCGACACGCCGCACAACACCACCTCGTGGCCGCGCCATGTCTGCGCGCGCCGCGGCGCCGTCGGCGCGCCGAACACCATGCGCTCGGCCGGCGCGCCCTTGGCGCTCAGCTCGACGTCGACCTGCACATGGCCCGCCGTGATGCAGGCGACGCCGTTGGGGCAGCGCTGGTCGTCGATCGAGACCACCCGCAGATCGAAGCCCGCGCGCGGCAACACAGTTGTCGCACCTTGTTGCACCAGCACGCGGTCTGCCGGCGTCAGGCGCAGCGTGGCCCGCTGCACCCGCCCCGGCCCATCGGCGGGCAGCTCGCGGCCGGCCGGCGCGATGTCGACCAACGCCACCAGCTGATCGCCCATCCGCGCGAACGCGGGCGCCGACGGGCTGGGTTGGTCGCGACCCGCACCGATCGCCAGCGTGGCGGCGTAGCGCCGGCCATCGGCGGCGCGCAGCGTCAACTGCACCGCAGCGTCGCGCGACACCGCCTCCGAGGCAGAACAGCGCTCGGCCGTTCGGCACCGGCTGTCGCTCACCTCGTCCACGCTCAACACCGCGTCGCCCGAGCCGCGCGCGGATTCATGCGCGGCCAGGCTCACCGTGCGCTCATCGGGTTCGGCGCACACGGCACTGGCCAGGCCCATCCCACCGGCCAAAGCCACCATCACGGCGATCGCGCTGGATCGACGGCGTTGCTGCATGGTCCCCATCCCTCACCGCGGGCGCGTCCGGCCCCTGCGGCGCAGGGTCAAGGTCAGCAGGTCGCCCGGTGAGTTCAACCAACGCGCCAGTGGCCACCTTGGCCGACAGGGTTCTCGGCGCTCGCGCGGGCGCGTGGCCCACGCGGCCTCAGAGCCCGCTGCGCTGGCCTTCGGTGAGCGTGTCGACCTGGAACTTGCCGGTCTTGTCGACCAGCCAGATTTCCTTGTAGGTCGCCTTCGCCATGCGGGTGGGCGCCGGGAACTGGCCGATCTTGCGCAGCAGCGCAACGACCCACGGGCCGACCTCTTTCGCCGCCGCCGGCTCGCGCGTCAAGCGCACGTCGGTGACCCGGCCGCTCGCATCGACATCGGTCTCGGTGATCGCGATCGCGTACATCAGCGGCGGCAGCTTGCCGCGGTGGATGTGGGCGGGGAACGACTCATACACCCGTCGGGCCGCGTCCCGTCGGTACTCCTGGTCGGTCTGTGCCTCGGACACCGCACCAGCGCTGAGCGCGAGCGGGATCGGCACCTGGTTGAACTGGGCCAGCGCCGGAGAGCTGGCAGCCGCGCATGCGGCAAAGAGACCGGCAGCGAGGAGCGTGTTCATGCCCCGGTCTTCGTTCGAGTGCAGCGCAGCATTGAGCCGGGTGAACCCGCCCCAAATGCAACCAGACGCGACGCCGGTGACTTTATGGCGGATTGGGGCCCCCACGGCCCTTCCAGGGCGCTACCTTGCAGGCCGCGCCGAGCCAGAAGCTCGGCCCCTCGGTAGGCACGAACAGTCCTCAGGACTGTTCATGTCCGACCTCGGCCCCCCAAGGGGGCTCGCGCGGCGGACCGGCCAAGCCGGATCCGCGCACGCCACTTGGAGTGCGGCGGCTCCTGCGGAGCGCCGCGAGTGGGCTACCGCATCCAGCCTTTGCGGCGGAAGTACAGCAAAGGCGCGGCGACGGAGGCCACCATCAGGCCGATGGCGAAGTAGTAGCCGTGGCTCCACTGCAGCTCGGGCATGTATTGGAAGTTCATGCCGTAGACGCTGGCGATCAGCGTCGGTGGCAGCAGCGCGACCGAGGCGACCGAGAAGATCTTGATGATCTTGTTCTGGTTGATGTTGATGAAGCCGACGGTGGCGTCCATCAGGAAGTTGATCTTGTCGAACAGGAACGCGGTGTGCGAGTCGAGCGAGTCGATGTCGCGCAGGATCTGGCGCGACTCCTCGAACTGCTCGGCGTTGAGCATGCGGCTGCGCATCATGAAGCTGACCGCGCGGCGCGTGTCCATCACGTTGCGGCGGATGCGGCCATTCAAGTCTTCTTCTTTCGCGATCGCGGCCAGTGCCTCGCCGGCGGCGCGGTCGTCCACGTCCTGCTTCAGCACCCGCGCGCTGACCGCCTCGAGGCTGTCGTAGATGCCTTCGAGCGCATCGGCCGAGTACTCGGCGTCGGCGTCGTAGAGCTTGAGCAGCACATCTTTTGCGTCTTCGATCAAGGCCGGGATGCGGCGCGCGCGCAGGCGCAGCAGGCGAAACACCGGCAGGTCTTCGGCATGGACCGAGAACAGCACGTTGTTGTAGAGGATGAAGGCCACGCGCACGTTGCGCGGCGTGACGTCGTCATCGATCAGGAAGTCGGAGCGGATGTGCAGCTCGCCGTTGTCTTCTTCATAGAAGCGGGCCGACTCTTCGAGGTCGTCGTCGACGATGTTGTCGGGGATGCGCAGGCCGAAACGCCCGGCGATCCAGCCGATTTCTTCGGCGGTGGGCGCCTCCAGGTCGACCCAGACGGGCTGCACCTCGGCCAGCTCGGCCGCGGAATCGATTTCTTCTTGCAGCAGCCGGCCTGACAGGCGGCCTTTGTCCAGCGTGAAGACGTTGAGCATGTGGGCTCCAGCGGGGCGGGCCGACAGCTGGGGGCGGCACCGCGAAGTCACTCGGATGGGGTTGTTCGGTTCAACCGCCCACCCTGGCGACGACCACCGTTAGGCGCGGTGGCGGCTGGAGCAGGCGGTCACCGAGGGTGGGAACTGTCCACGGTGGCGTTTCAGGAGGTGAGGAAACAGCAGATTATCGCTCCGTCACGAGGCGGCGTTTCTGCACGAAACGACACAGTCTAACCGGGGTGGGAACGGTCGCTTTTTCTTGTCAAAGCGGGGTCCCGGGGGCACACTGGGTCGGACCGGTGGCGTCATCTCGGCGTCATGAAACCGGCTTGGCCTAAGCCGGTGCGGTGGGTAACCCTTTCCCTTGCAAGGAGGCCTCGATGAACTTGACGATCAGCGGACACCACCTGGAAGTGACACCTGCTCTCAGAGAGTACGTGCTCACCAAGCTGGAGCGCATCACGCGCCATTTCGATCAGGTGGTGGATGTGAACGTGCTGCTGACGGTTGAAAAGCTGAAGGAAAAGGAGCGCAGGCAGAAGGCCGAAGTGACCTTGCATGTGAAGGGCCGCGACATCTTCGTCGAGCAATCGAACGAAGACCTGTACGCGGCGATCGATCAACTGATGGACAAGCTCGACCGCCAGGTCTGCCGCCACAAGGACCGGCTGCAAGACCATCACCATGAATCGGTCAAGCGCCAGGACGCCAGCGCGACCTGAGCGCCCCAGGGTTCGGCTGGCCGAGCCCGCCTCCGAGGGGTCAAGGAACTCGGGAGCGGCCGTCGTTGCCTCCCGAGCCCCTCGGCGGCAGCCCCTGGCCACCGCCGCATCCTTCACACCCAGGCGACCCTCGTGGTCGCCTTGCTATTTGTTGACAAAGAAAATCGCCCACCGAAGCGGTGACTCGCTAGACTGTGTTGCTGCAACGCAGCATCGTCGGGTCAACCCCGGTTGAAGGGCTGACGTTGACGTCGTGTGGGATGCAACCGATTTCTATAATCCGCACCCTTAAAGCCGGAGGGATCACCGGCCGAAAGACACAGACGCCCATTGATCGTTGTTGTCGAAAGAGCCGTTCATGAACCGCCTTGCCGCCATCCTGCCCGTGGACAACGTGCTGGTGGGTGTGGAAGCCACCAGCAAGAAGCGCGCCTTTGAGCACGCGGGCCTGCTGTTCGAAAACCAGCACGCCATCGCCCGTGCCACCGTCACCGACAACCTGTTCGCCCGTGAGCGACTGGGCTCGACCGGGTTGGGCCACGGCGTCGCCGTCCCGCACGGCCGGGTCAAGGGGCTGAAGAACCCGCTGGCGTCGGTGCTGCGGGTGCAGAACCCGATCCCTTTCGACGCCCCGGACGACGAAGCGGTCAGCCTGCTGATCTTCCTGCTGGTGCCCGAAGCGGCGACCCAGCGCCACCTCGAAATCCTGTCCGAAATCGCCGAGCTGCTGTCGGACCGCGAACTGCGCGACAAGCTCAAGACCGCGCCCGATGCCGCCACCGTGCACCGGCTGATCGCCGACTGGGAACCGCTCAAGTCGGTGGCATGAGGCCCCCACGCTCACTGGCGCTCGCTGCCCCCCAACGGGGTGCTTGCAGCGGACCGGCCAAGCCGGATCCGCGCAAGGCCCTTGATGAGGTCGGCGCCAGGTGAAGCCCATTTCCATCAGCGCCGAGGCGCTGTTCGAGGAACACCAGCCTTCGCTGCGCTGGGAATGGATTGCCGGCCACGCGCACCCCGAGCGCCGCTTCGACGAAGCGGCCGTGCGCGACGCCCGCTCGGCTGCCGACCTGGTCGGCTACCTGAACTACATCCACCCTTACCGCGTGCAGCTGGTCGGGCGGCGCGAGGTGGCCTACCTGGCCGATGCGCCGGCCGAGGTGCTCGAGCGCCGCATCCAGCGCATCGTCACGCTCGAGCCGCCGGTGATCATCGTCGCCGACGACCAGCGCGCGCCGGACCGGCTGGTGGCCATGTGCGACCGCGCCGAGATCCCGCTGTTCATCACCTCGGCCTCGGCCGGCCACGTGATCGACGTGGTGCGCTCGTACCTGAGCCAGCTGTTCGCCGAGCGCACCACGCGCCACGGCGTGTTCATGGACATCCTCGGCCTGGGCGTGCTGCTGACCGGCGAATCGGGCCTGGGCAAGAGCGAACTCGGGCTGGAGCTCATCTCGCGCGGCCATGGCCTGGTGGCCGACGACGCGGTCGACCTGTTCCGCGTCTCGCAGAGCACGCTCGAGGGCCGCTGCCCCGACCTGCTGATGAACCTGCTCGAGGTGCGCGGCATCGGCCTGCTCGATATCAAGGCGATCTTTGGCGAGACCGCCGTGCGGCGCAAGATGCGCCTGAAGCTCATCGTGCACCTGGTGCGCAAAGAGACGATGGAGCGCGAGTTCGAGCGCCTGCCCTACGAGCCGCTGTACGAAGAGATCCTCGAGATCCCGGTGCGCAAGGTCGTGATCGCGGTGGACGCCGGCCGCAACCTGGCGGTGCTGGTCGAGGCCGCCGTGCGCAACACCATCCTGCAGCTGCGCGGGATCGACACCTACCAGGAGTTCATTGGCCGCCACCAGGCGGCAATGGATGCGCTCCGGGAGCCCTGAGCAGGCCCCCGCCGCCGGCCGGGCGGTGCTCGCAATCGGTCTTGGTGCAGACGGCGTACAGCGCCAGTGTGTGGTCGTGCAGCTCGAATCCGCGCGCCTGCGCCACCGAGCGCTGCCGCGCCTCGATCTCGGGGTCGAAGAACTCCTCGACCCGGCCGCAGGTCAGGCACACCAGGTGATCGTGGTGCTGGCCTTCGTTCAGCTCGAACACCGACTTGCCCGATTCGAAATGGCTGCGCGCCAGGATGCCGGCCTGCTCGAACTGCATCAGCACCCGGTAGACGGTGGCCAGCCCGATGTCCGAGCCTTCGCCCAGCAAGGCCTTGAACACGTCTTCGGCGGTCATGTGGCGCACGGTCGATTTCTGGAAGATCTCGAGGATGCGCAATCGGGGCAGGGTGGCCTTCAAGCCGCTGCTTTTCAGTTCGTCGACATGGGTGGGCATGGTCTGGCTCTCGCGGTCCGTTGCGGCCGGGGCAGGCCGCTAGAATCGTTGCATCATAGCCAGCCCGGCTCCCGCCGGGGCCTTGCGCAGTCACCGTCACGGCGGCTGCTGGCGCCCCCGGCCCGCTTGCCTTTGCGCATACCTCCCATGCCCTTGTTTCGCCTTTCCCGCATCGTCCCTGTCAGCGCTGCGCTGCTGGGCTTGGCCGCGCTCTCGGGCTGCACGCTCATCACCCGCACGATGAGCGACGGCATCACCAGCGTCATCACGCCCTACCGGGTCGAGGTGGTGCAGGGCAACGTGGTCACGCGCGAGCAGATCGCCGCGATCAAACCCGGCACGCAGCGCGGCCGTGTGAAAGACGTGCTCGGCTCGCCGCTGCTGGCCGACCCGTTCCACGCCCAGCGCTGGGACTATGTCTTCGTGATCCGCCGCCCCGGCACCGAGCCGCAGCAGCGCTCGGTTGTCGTGCTGTTCGATGGCGACGCCGTCAAGTCGGTCCAGGCGCCGGACCTGCCCAGCGAGCTGGAGTTCGTCGCGTCGATCAGCCGCCCGAGCCGCGGCGACACGCCGAAGCTCGAACTGACCGACGAAGAGCGCAAGGCCCTGCCGCTGCCGCCGAAGGTCGAGACGGCGGCGGCGGCCGCCGAGCCGCAAGGCGCGATCCGCAGCTACCCGCCGCTGGAGAACTGATGATCCGGGTCGCGATCGCCGGCGCCAGCGGCCGCATGGGCCGCATGCTGGTCGAGGCCGTTCACCAGGCGCCCGATTGCACGCTGGCCGGCGCCCTGGCGCATGCCGGCAACCCGGGCATCGGGCAAGACGCCACCGCCTGGCTGGGCCACGCGAGTGGTGTCAATGTGACCGACGACCTCGCGATCGGCCTGGCCGACACGCAGGTGCTGATCGACTTCACCCGCCCCGAGGGCACGCTGGCCCACCTGGCCGCCTGCCGTGCACGCGGCATCGCGGTGGTGATCGGCACCACCGGGTTCAGCGAAGCCCAGAAGGCCCAGATCGCCGAGGCGGCGCAAGACATCGGCGTCGTGCTGGCGCCCAACATGAGCGTCGGCGTCAATGTGGTGCTGGGGCTGCTGGACATCGCCGCGCGCGCGCTGAACGAAGGCTTCGACATCGAGATCGTCGAGGCCCACCACCGCCACAAGGTCGACGCGCCCAGCGGCACCGCGCTGGCGATGGGCGCGTCGGTCGCCCGCGCGCTCGGCCGCGACCTGAAGGCCTGCGCGGTCTACGGCCGCGAAGGCGTGACCGGCGAGCGCGACCCGTCGACGATCGGCTTTGCCACCGTGCGCGGCGGCGACATCATCGGCGACCACACCGTGCTGTTCGCCGGCACCGGCGAGCGCGTCGAGATCAGCCACAAGGCCACCAGCCGCGCGGTGTTCGCCCAGGGCAGCCTGCGCGCGGCGCGCTTTCTTGCCGGCCGCAAGCCCGGCCTGTACACGATGGCCGACGTGCTCGGGTTGGGGGCTCGCTGATGGAAGGTCTGCAAGGCTTCTGGTTCCAAAGCGATGTGATCGGCCGCGCGGTCGCTCTGATGCTGCTGGCGATGTCGGTCGGCGCCTGGGTGCTGATCTTCTGGAAGACCTGGGTGCTGCACCGCGCGCGGGTCGACCTGCGGCGCGGCATCGACGCCTTCTGGAACGCGCCCGACCGCCAGGCCGCCCGCGAGCGTCTGGCGGCGCTCGACCGCGAAGGCGTGATCGCGCCGATGGCCGAGGCGGCCTTCACGCAGCCCGGCACCGGCACGCTGCAGACCCACGGCGCGATCGAATCGCAGCTGACGCGGCGCCTGCGCGACGCGCTGCACGCCGGCCTGGCGCACCTGCAGATGGGCCAGGTCTTCCTGGCCTCGGTCGGCGCCACCGCGCCCTTCGTCGGCCTGTTCGGCACCGTCTGGGGCATCTACCACGCGCTGCTGGGCATCGCGACCTCGGGCGGCATCACGATCGAGAAGGTCGCCGGCCCGGTCGGCGAGGCGCTGGTGATGACCGCCGCCGGCCTGGCGGTGGCGATCCCCGCGGTGTTGGCCTACAACGTGTTCGGCACGTGGCTGGGCGCCTGCGAGGCCGAGCTCGAAGGCTTCGCGCACGACCTGCGCGAAATCGCGCTCCACAACGACTGACCGGGCGCGCGCCATGGCATTCGGCCGCCTCGAACGTGCCCGGGCACCCAGCCCGATGAGCGACATCAACATGACGCCGCTGATCGACGTGATGCTGGTGCTGCTGGTGATCTTCATCATCACCGCGCCGCTGATGAGCAGCAGCCTGCGCCTGGACCTGCCCAAGACCGAGGGCGGCCGCGCCAGCGAGGCGCCGAAGTTCCTCTCGCTGGCGATCGACGCCCAGGGCCAGCTCTTCGTTGCCGAGCAGTCGGTGACGCTGGACCAGCTGCGCGAGCAGGCCGAACGCGCCGCCGGCCGCGACCCGGCCACCGAGGTGCAGCTGCGCGCCGACCAGAGCGTGCCCTACGGCCGCGTGGCCGAGCTGATCGGCCTGCTGCAGCAGGCGGGGCTGTCGCGCATCGGCTTCATCACCGCCGGCGGGTCGGCGGCCAGCGCGCCGAAGTAGCCCACTTCGCCGGCGCGGCAGGTGTTCGCCGCCGGGCCGCCCCAAGGCGAGCGCTCACCCTTGGGGGGACCGGCCCGTAGGGACGTAGGGGGCCCCATCCTTACAATCCGGGGATGAACGAGAAATACGTCCCCGCCGAGGTCGAGAGCGCCGCCCAGGCCCACTGGAATTCGCGCGACGCCTACCGCGTCACCGAAGACGCGAGCAAGCCCAAGTTCTACGCCTGCTCGATGCTGCCCTACCCCTCGGGCAAGCTGCACATGGGCCATGTGCGTAACTACACCATCAACGACATGATGGCGCGGCAGCTGCGCATGAAGGGGTGCAACGTGCTGATGCCGATGGGCTGGGACGCCTTCGGCCTGCCGGCCGAGAACGCGGCGATCGACAAGAAGGTCGCGCCGGCCCAGTGGACGCGCGAGAACATCGCCGACATGAAGTCGCAGATGCAGCCGCTGGGCCTGGGCTTCGACTGGAGCCGCGAGGTCGCCACCTGCGACGCCAGCTACTACAAGTGGAACCAGTGGATGTTCCTGAAGATGCTCGAAAAGGGCATCGCCTACCGCAAGACCCAGGTCGTCAACTGGGACCCGGTGGACCAGACCGTGCTGGCCAACGAGCAGGTCGTCGACGGGCGTGGCTGGCGCTCGGGCGCGCTGGTCGAGAAGCGCGAGATCCCCGGCTACTACCTGGCCATCACGCAGTACGCCGACGAGTTGCTGGCCAACGTCGCCGACCCCGCCGCGCCGAACTACCTGGCCGGCTGGCCCGAGCGCGTGCGCCTGATGCAAGAGCACTGGATCGGCAAGAGCGAGGGCGTGCGCTTCGCGTTCACGCACGACATCCGCGGCGCCGACGGCGCGCCGATCGGCGAGGGCCGGATGTACGTCTTCACGACCCGTGCCGACACCATCATGGGCGTCACCTTCTGCGCCGTGGCGCCCGAGCACCCGCTGGCCGAGCATGCCGCGCGCGGCAACGCCGAGCTGGCCGCGTTCATCGAGGAATGCAAGAAGGGCGGCACCACCGAAGCCGAGCTGGCGCTGAAGGAAAAAGAAGGCCGCCCGACCGGGCTGTTCGTGACGCACCCGCTGACCGGCGCGCAGGTCGAGGTCTGGGTCGGCAACTACGTGTTGATGGGCTACGGCGACGGCGCCGTGATGGGCGTGCCGGCGCACGACGAGCGCGACTTCGCGTTCGCGCTCAAGTACCGCCTGCCGATCAAGCAGGTCGTGGCCGTCGAGGGTGAAACCTATTCGACCACCGCCTGGGCCGAGTGGTACGGCGACAAGCAACGCGGCCGCTGCGTCGACTCGGGCGTGCTCGATGGCCTGGCCTACAAGCCGGCCGTGGACAAGGTGGCCGAGCTGCTGGCCGCCAAGGGGCTGGGCGAGAAGAAGACCACCTGGCGCCTGCGCGACTGGGGCGTCAGCCGCCAGCGCTACTGGGGCACGCCGATCCCGATCATCCACTGCGACACCTGCGGCACCGTGCCGGTGCCGGAGAAAGACCTGCCGGTCGTGCTGCCGGAAGACCTGATCCCGGACGGCAGCGGCAACCCGCTGAACAAGTGCGAGTCGTTCCTGAAGGTCGCTTGCCCCTGCTGCGGCAAGCCGGCGCGGCGCGAGACCGACACGATGGACACCTTCGTCGACAGCGCCTGGTACTACATGCGCTACTGCGACCCGCGCAACGACGCGGCGATGGTCGGCGACGGCACCAAGTACTGGATGCCGATGGACCAGTACATCGGCGGCATCGAGCACGCCGTGCTGCACCTGCTGTACGCCCGCTTCTGGACCAAGGTCATGCGTGACATGGGGCTGGTCAGCTTCGACGAGCCGTTCACGCGCCTGTTCACCCAGGGCATGCTGCTCAACGAGTGCTTCTACCGCGAAGACCCTTCGGGCAAGAAGCGCTGGTTCTACCCGAACGAGGTCGAGGTCCAGCACGACGACAAGGGCCGCCCGGTCGGCGCCACCGCGCGCGAAGACGGCCAGCCGGTCGTGCTGGGCGGCATCGAGAAGATGTCGAAGTCGAAGAACAACGTGGTCGAACCGCGCGACATCATCGGCCGCTACGGCGCCGACACCGCGCGCATGTTCACGATGTTCGCCGGCCCGCCGCAAGACAGCGCCGCCTGGTCCGACGCCGGCGTCGAAGGCGCGCACCGCTACCTGCGCCGCCTGTGGGGCTTCGCGCACAAGCAGCGCGACAACGTGCGTGCCGGTGCCGGCGCGAGCACGAGCGAGGCCGCGCGCGCCGCCCGGCGCGAGATTCACCTGGTGCTCAAGCAGGTCAGCCACGACTTCGAACGGCTGCAGTACAACACGGTGATCTCGGGCGCGATGAAGCTGCTCAACACGCTGGAAGACGCCACGCGTGACGGCCAGGCCGAGCCGGCCTTGGTGCACGAAGGCCTGTCGGTCCTGCTGCGCGTGCTGTACCCCGCCTGCCCCCACGTCACCCACGCGCTGTGGACCGAGCTGGGCTACGCCGCGGCGATGGGCGACCTGCTCGATGCGCCCTGGCCCACGGTCGACGAGGCCGCGCTGGTGCAAGACGAGATCGAGCTGATGCTGCAGGTCAACGGCAAGCTGCGTGGCTCGATCAAGGTGCCGGCCGCGGCCGACAAGGCGGCGATCGAAGCCACCGCGCTGGCCAACCCCGAGTTCGCCAAGTTCGCCGAGGGCAAGGCGCCGAAGAAGGTCGTGATCGTGCCCGGCCGCCTGGTCAACGTGGTGGTCTGACGCATGGCGATCGCCCGGCGCACGCTGGTGGTCACCGCGCTCGGCAGCCTGGCGCTGGCCGGCTGCGGTTTTGCGCTGCGCCGGCCGGCCGAGTTGCCGTTCTCGAAGCTGGCGATCAGCGGCTTCAAGCCCAACTCGCCGATGGCCGAGGCGCTGCGCCAGTCGCTGCCGCGCAGCGTCACCGTGGTCGCGTTGCCCAAGGATGCCGACGTGGTGCTGCTGGCGATCGAAGACCGTTTCGACAAGACGGTCGCGGCCTCCACCGCCGCCGGCCAGGTGCGTGAGTTCCGCCTGCGCGTGACACTGCGCTTTAGGCTCGACCGGCCCGATGGCAGCCCGCAGCTGCCCGAGACGCAGCTCGAGCTGACGCGCGACATGAGCTACAGCGAAAGCACCGCGCTGGCCAAGCAGACCGAGGAAGCCGGCCTGGTGCGCGAGATGCGCATGGACCTGGCGCAGCAGCTGCTGCAGATGCTCGCGGCCACCGGCCGCTCGGTCGGCCAGGCCGCCGCCCAGCCGGCCAGCTGAACAGCGGCCGCGACACACGATGCAGGTTCGCGCCGACCAACTGGCCACCGCGTTGACCCGCGGCGGCCTGAAGACCATCTACACCATCCACGGCGACGAGCCGCTGCTGGCGCAAGAGGCGGCCGACGCCTTGCGCGCCGCCGCGCGCGCCGCCGGTTTCAGCGAGCGCCAGGTCTTCACCGTCAGCGGGGCGCATTTCGACTGGAGCGGCGTGCTCGGCGCGTCGCAGTCGATGGGCCTGTTCGCCGACAAGAAGATCATCGAGATCCGCATCCCCAGCGGCAAGCCGGGCAAGGACGGCTCGGCCGCGCTGCAGGCCTATTGCGACCAGTTGTCGGAAGACGTGCTGACGATCGTGCACCTGCCGCGGCTGGACCGCCAGCAGCAGCAAGGCGCCTGGTTCCTGGCGCTGGACCGCGCCGGCGTCACCGTGCGCGTCGACCCGGTCGAGCGCAACGCGCTGCCGAACTGGATTGCCCAGCGCCTGGCCAAGCAGGGCCAGCGTGTTGCGGCGGGCGAGGCGGGGCAGCAGGCGCTGGCCTTCTTCGCCGACCGCGTCGAAGGCAACCTGCTGGCGGCGCACCAGGAGCTGCAGAAGCTCGCGCTGCTGCACCCCGAGGGTGAGCTGAGCTTCGAGCAGATCGAGTCGGCGGTGCTGGACGTCGCGCGCTTCGATGTCTTCCAGCTCGGTGCGTCGGTGCTGGCCGGCCACGCGGCACGCGCGCTGCGCATGCTCGACGGGCTGAAGGCCGAAGGCGAAGCCGCGGTGCTGGTGCACTGGACGTTGGCCGAGGACGTGCGCGCCCTGAAGCGCACCCATGATGCGATGGCCGGCGGCAAGCCGCTGCCGATGGCGCTGCGCGAAGCCCGCGTCTGGGGCGACAAGGAGCGCGCCTTCGAAGCCGTGCTGCCCGGCATCGACGCCGCAGCGCTGGCCGCGCTGGTCGAGGCCGCCAGCACCTGCGACGGCCTGGTCAAAGGCCTGCGCCACCCCGGCTGGCCCGACGACGCCTGGGAGGGCCTGCGCCGGCTGATGCTGATGACGCTGGACCTGGTGGCCGGGGCGCGCAACGCGGGCCGACGCGGCCGCGCCGCCACTGCGCCGCTGGCCCTGCAGCCGACGCGGTAGGCGCTAACAGCGCAACCTCTCCGCTCCCCTGGGCGCGCGCAGCGCCGCCCACCCCAAGTGGCGTGCGCGGATCCGGCTTTGCCGGGCCGCTGCGCGAGCCCCCCTGGGGGGCAGGCCCCGGAAGGGGGCGTGGGGGCCTCAATACCCTCGCGCCCGGTCCACCAAATGCGCCAGCGGCCGGCCGGCACGCAGCGCGCCCACATTGGCCGCCACCACCTGCGCCGCGCTGCGCGGGTCGGTCAAGGCTGCCGCATGCGGCAGCACCGTGACATGCGGGTGGGCCCAGAACGGGTGCGCCACGTCCAGCGGTTCGCGCTGGAACACATCGAGCACCGCCCGCGAGAGTTGGCCGCTGTCCAGCGCCGCGAGCAGGTCCGCCTCGACGACGTGGGCGCCGCGCGCCAGGTTCACCAGCGCCGCGCCGGGCTTCATCGACGCCAGCCGGGCCGCGTCGAAGAAGCCGCGGGTGCCGTCGGTCAACGGCAGCAGGTTGACGACGATGTCGCTGACGGCGAGCAAGGGCCGCAGTGCAGCGCCGCCTTCGTGCACCACCACACCGTGCGGTGAGGGCGGTGCCCCGGCGCGCCCACCCTGCCGCCAGCCGTGCACCGCGTACCCCTGCGCCGCCAGCCGCTCGGCCACCGCCCGCCCCAGCTGACCCAGGCCCAGCACGGCCACCTGCAGCTCGCCGGCGCAGCGCTGCGGCAGCACCACCCAACGCCGCTCGCGCTGCAGCTGCGCGTAGTCGAAGTAGCCGCGGTGCAGCGACAAGACCGCCCACAACGCCGTCTCGGCCATCGCGTCGGCCATTGAGCCGTCGACCATGCGCGCCAGCGGCACGTCGGCCGGCAGCGTCGCGTCGGCCAGCAACCGGTCGACGCCGGCCCACAGCGACTGGATCAGCCGCAACGACGGCAAGGTCTTCAGCCGCCCCGGCGCAGGGTTGGCCACCAGCGCCACATCGACCGCCGACGGCTCCAACGCCGTCAGCACCGCCTCGATCCGCTCTTCGGGCAGGGCCGCGCGCAGCGCCCGCAGCCAGGCTTCGGTCTCGGCCGCGTCGAGCTCGCCACACAGATAAATACTCATCACGGCAAGCCTAACCGGTTCACAATTCCAAGGCACCGGCGTGCGTGCGCGCCGGTGGATCATCAGGGAGCATGCGCATGCCAGCGACCACCACAGCGGCTGCCGACCCGGCAGCGGGCTCGCCCCGCGCTGCGCACGCGCACGTGGGCGCCACGCCCACCTGGCTCGACCCGCCCCGGCCCTCGGCCCAGCCGCCACGCGGCCGCAGCAGCGCGCGGCGCTGGCACTGGCCGCACATGTCGATCCGCATGACGGTGCTGGCGGCCATCCTCGCCGGCGTGGTGCTGCCCGGCCTGGGCATGCTGTGGGCCGACGCACGCACCGCCCGCGTCCAGATCGACCCACTGATCGACCGCCGCCGTGAACACCTGCTGAGCCTGACCGCCATCGCGGTGGCCGAGCCGTGGCACCGCGGCCAGTTGGCCGAGCTCGCGGTGCTGCAGGCCGCCGCCTTGCGAGACCCTCTGGTCTGCGGGGTCGAGCTGCGCAGCACCGACGGCGCCGGCGCCGCGCCCGCCGGCAGCTGCGCCGGCAAGGCCGGGGTCACCTGGAGCGAACAGCCCATCATCGCCGGCGGCCAGTTGCTCGGCACGCTGCGGATGGGCTTCGACACCCGCGTGCGCGACCAACTGCTGAGCGACCGCCAGGGCGCGCTGATGCGGCTGGTGGCGGCGCAGGTGGTGCTGGGCGCGCTGGTGCTGCTGTGGGTGCTGAACTGGCGGCTGCTGCGCCCGATCGACCGGCTCAAGCGCCAGGCCGGCGCGATGGCCCAGCCCGACGCGCGCGCCGCGCCGCGCGTCGACTGGCTGCGCCAGGACGAGCTGGGCGTGCTGGGCCAGCACCTGAACCTGGCCCACGACCGGCTCGACAGCCTGCTGGCCGAGCTGGAAAGCAGCAACGCCGAGTTGCGCCGCCTGGCGATGGTCGACCAGCTGACCGGCCTGCCCAACCGGCGCCTGTTCCGCGAGCTGTTCGACCATGCGCTGGCGGTGGCCAAGCGCTCGCAGCAGACGATGGCGCTGATGTTCATCGACCTCGACCGCTTCAAGCACATCAACGACACGCTGGGCCACCCGGCCGGCGACGAGCTGCTGCGCACCCTGGGCCAGCGCCTGCGCCAGGTGATGCGCGGCTCGGACATCATCGGCCGGCTGTCGGGCGACGAGTTCCTCGCGCTGCTGCCTGACGTGAAAGGCCCCGAGGCCATTGCCCACACCGCGCTGCGCGTGATCCACGCGATCGAGGGCCCGGTGCCGCTGGCGGGCAAGGCGGCGGTGCAGATGCAGGTGTCGGCCAGCGTGGGCGT
The DNA here is from genome assembly GCF_041914305.1 of Ideonella sp. Lineage (NCBI taxonomy): Bacteria > Pseudomonadati > Pseudomonadota > Betaproteobacteria > Burkholderiales > Sphaerotilaceae > Ideonella > Ideonella sp. Next base: position 36,024 of record NZ_JAYSDQ010000021.1, on the reverse strand, counting down.
GGCGCTGTTCCCGGCCGACGGCGGCGGTTTCGACGAGCTGCTGCGCCACGCCGACCAGGCGATGTACCGCGCCAAGGCCGCGGGCCGCGGCCGCTACGTGCTGTTCCGTGAAGTGCAGCGCCCGGACACCCCCAAACCCGGCAGCGACGCCGAGCTGGCGATGGCGCTGACGCGCCACGAACTGCTGCTGCACTACCAGCCGGTGATCGACACCCACACCGGCCGCGCGGTCGGCGCCGAGGCCTTGCTGCGCTGGCAGCACCCGAGCCAGGGGCTGCTGCCACCGGCCCGCTTCTTCCACCGCGCCGAAGAATGCGGCCAGATCCACGCGCTCGAGCAGCTGGCCTTGCGCAGCGCCTGCGAGCAGCTGGCGCAATGGAAGGCGGCCGGCGTGCAGGCCGGCCACATGGCCGTCAACCTGAGTGCCGGCGAGTTTCGCCACGAGCAGCTGCCGCGCCTGCTGGCGCGGGCGCTGCAAGAGCACCACCTGGGCGCCGGCGAGCTCGAACTCGAGCTGTCGAGCCACTCGGTGATGAGCGACCCCGAGTTCACCCAGGCCCGGGTCGAAGAGCTGCGCGCGCTGGGCGTGTCACTGGTGCTCGAAGACGTGGGCTCGTCGATGCTGTCGTTGTCGCGCCTGGGCCAGTTGCACCCAGCCCGGATCAAGATCGACTCAGCGCTCGTCAGCCGCCTGCCCGAAGACCTGGAGGCGTGCGCCACGGTGCATGCGATCGTGCAGCTGGCGCGCAGCCTCGGCGTCGGCGTCGCGGCCTCGGGCGTCGAGACCGAAGCGCAGCGCGACGCGCTGACCCGGGCGGGTTGCCACTGGCAGCAGGGCTTTTTCTTCGCCCGGCCCGGCCCGGCCAGCAACGAGCCGCAATGGGCGGCCCACACCAGCCCCGGCCGCCCGGTGGCGGCCACGGTGCTGGCGCCGAGCACCTTCGATCAGCGCGTGCTGCGGCCGGCAGCCAACGCGAGCAGCCGATCCAGGCCCCACTGAACGGTGGCCGAGCGCACCGCCGTGCGGTCACCCGGCCAGACCTGGTGCTCGGCATCGGCCTTGAGCTCGGTGCCGTCGCGCCAGGCCCAGCCCAGCCAGACCAGGCCGACCGGTTTGCCCGGCGTCGCACCGCCCGGGCCGGCGATGCCGGTGACCGCCAGCGCCAGGTCGGCGGCGCTGTGGGCCAGCGCGCCGCGGGCCATGGCTAACGCCACAGCTTCGCTGACTGCGCCGTGCTCGGCGATCAGTGCCGCATCGACCCCCAGCGCCTCGGTCTTGGCCGCGTTGCTGTAGGTCACGAAGCCCCGCTCGAACCAGTCGCTGGAGCCGGCCAGGCTGGTGCACAACGCGGCGATCAGGCCGCCGGTGCAGCTCTCGGCCGTGGTGATGCGCAGGCCACGGGCGCGCAGCGCATCGGCCAGGGCCTCGACACGCTGGGCCAGGTCATCGTCATGGAGCAGCAGGGCCATCGCGTGACCCCTCGTCAGCCGACCAGCACGCGCCACAGCGCCAGCACGAGCAGCGTGCACAGCGCGGCCACTGCGTCGTCGAGCAGGATGCCCAGGCCCTGGCGCCAACCCGGCGGCTGGCCCGGGGCCGGCTTGAACAGGCGGTCGGCCCAACCGACCGGCCCCGGCTTGACCGCGTCGAAGAAACGGAACAGCGCGAACGCGGCCAGCTGCTGCCGGAAACTGGCCGGCGACATCACCCAGAGAATGGCCCAGAACGCGAGGATCTCGTCCCACACCACCGCGCTCGGGTCGCTGGTGCCCAGCGCCTGCGCGGTGCGGGTGCAGGCCCACAGGCCCAGCGCGGTGCCGCCAGCCAGCACCAGGCCCCAGCCCAGCGGCGTGAGCCAGACACTGACCACCGTGAAGGCCAGCCAGGCCCACAGCGTGCCGGCGGTGCCCGGCGCCACCGGCGACAGGCCGCTGCCGAAGCCGAGCGACAGCGCATGCGCCGGGTGCGACAGCATCAGCCGCACGCTGGCCCGGCGCGGCGGCACCGCACCGTTGTCGATCACCGGGCCGCGGCTCGCTGCACCAGTGGGTGTTTCGACGCGCACGTGCGCGTCCTCGATCGGCAGTTGGTCGTCGTGGGCCATCAGCTCTTGAAATGGTCGAAGCCGGCGAAGGCCGACAGGTCCAGCGGGTCGCGGCCGTGGGCTTCGGCGAACACCTTCATGCCCAGCGCGGCGGGCTCGATGCGGCCGATGCGGGTGACCGGCGTGCCGCTGGCCAGGCCGGCGGCGCGCACGGCATCGGCCGCGCCGGCGGGCGCCGTGAACAGCAGCTCGTAGTCGTCGCCGCCGGCCAGCAGGCATTCGCGCTGCAGCGCCAGCGGCTGCGCGGCCAGCGCGGCGCTGCGGGGCAGCGCGTCCAGCCACACGGTGGCACCGACGCCCGAGCGCCGGCGGATGTGGCCGAGGTCACCGAGCAGGCCGTCGGACAGGTCGATCGCCGCACTCGCCACACCGCGCAAGGCCTGGCCCAGCGCGACGCGCGGTTGCGGCCGCTCCATCGCCTCGCGCACCGCGCTGAAGGCATCCCCCGGCAGCTCGGCGTGGCCACGGAACACCTCGAGCGCCAGCCGCGCATCGCCCAGGCAGCCGCTGACCCACAGCTCGTCGCCGGGTGCCGCGCCGCTGCGCAGCAGCGCCAGCCCCTCGGGCACCTCGCCGATCACGGTGATGCCGATCGTCAACGGGCCGGCGGTCGTGTCGCCGCCGACCAGCTCGATCTCGTGCTGCTCGGCCAGCGCCAGCAGGCCCGATGCGAACGGCGCCAGAAACGACGCCTCGGCGCGCGGCAGGCTCAAGGCCAGCGTGAAGGCCAGCGGTTCGGCGCCGCAGGCGGCCAGGTCGCTCAGGTTGACGGCCAGGGCCTTGTGGCCCAACCGATCGGGCGCGACGGTCGACAGGAAATGGCGGCCCTCGACCAGCAGGTCGGTCGACACCGCGAGCTGCATGCCCGGCGTGGGCACCAGCAGCGCGCAGTCGTCGCCACCGCCCAGCGCGGCGCGCTGCACCGGCGGGCGGAAGTATTTTTCGATCAGGTCGAATTCACCGAGGGCCATGCCCCCGATTGTGAGCGACCTGGGTCGCCGCGATGCGCGGCCGGGCGCCCGATGTCAGGCCGGTGGGCGCAACAGATTGGCCAGCTCGACCGCCGACTTGACGTTCATCTTCTCGAACACCCGCGCGCGGTGGACCTCGACCGTGCGCACGCTGATGTCCAGCGCGTCGGCGATCAGCTTGTTCGGCTTGCCTTCGACCACCAGGTTCATCACCTCGCGTTCGCGTTCGGTCAGCTCGGCTAGGGCCCGCTCGATCTGGCGCTTGTCGGCGCGCCGGGCCAGCGCGGCCTCGCTGCGCAGCAGCGCCTGCTCGATGCGGTCGACCAAGGCATTGTCGGAAAACGGCTTCTCGACGAAGTCGAACGCGCCGCGCTTGACCGCCGCCACGGCAGTCGGCACATCGGCATGGCCGGTCAGGAAGATCACCGGCAGCGCCTGCACGAAACCACGCTCGACCAGCTGGTCGAACAAGGCCAGGCCGGACAACCCCGGCATGCGCACATCGAGCAACAGGCACGACGGCGCGGTGGGCCAGTCGGCGGGCGATTTGCCCGCCAGGAAGGCCGCGAACGCATCGCCGCTCGGGTGGCCCTCGGACAACAAGCGCCGCGTGCGCAGCAGCCAGGCCAGCGCGTCGCGCACCACGTCTTCGTCGTCGACGAGGTAGACCATCGGCAAGCCGAAACGGGAGGTCAGGCTGGGGCTGCTGTTCATTCGGCGGAGGGTTCGGCCGCGTGCCGGGCCGGATCGGGAACCGCAAGCGTAAACCGGAATTCGGTGCCCGGGCCGTTCGCCCCATTCGGCGCCGCGGGGCCGAAATCGAGCGCACCACCGTGTTGCTCGATCACCGTGCGGCACAGCGACAGCCCGAGCCCCATGCCCTCTTCGCGCGTGGTGAAGAACGGCGTGAACAGCCGGGCGGCGACTTCGGGCGCGATGCCCGGCCCGCGGTCGATCACCGACACACGCACCCAGCGCGCGTGTGTCTGCGTCACGCGCAGCGTCAGCACGCGCTGGTCCAGCGGGGTCGCGTCGCCCTCCATCGCCTGGATGCCGTTGCGCGTGAGGTTCAGCAGCACCTGCTCGACCATCGTGCGGTCGACCCACACCCGCGGCGCCGGCTTGGGGCACTCGACCTCGAGCCGCGTGCCGCTCTTGCGCGCCTGCAGCCGCACCAGCGGCAGCACGGCCTCGATCAGCACATCGGCACCCACCGCCTCGCGCGAGCGCTCGCGCCGGCGCACGAAGCCGTGCACGCTCTTGATCACCCGGCCGGCGCGCTCGGCCTGTTCGGCGATGCGTTCCAGCGCCTGGCGCAGCATCGACACCGTCTCGACCACCGTGTCGCCGGGCTGCTGGTCGGCCTCGTTGACGAGGTTCAGCGAGCCGGTGGCGTAGCTGGCGATCGCCGCCAGCGGCTGGTTCAGCTCGTGGCTCAGCAGCGAGGCCATTTCGCCCACCGTGGCCAGCCGCGCGGTGGCCTGCAGCCGCTCTTGCTGCTGGCGCGACAGCTCTTCCATCCGCCGCGCGGCGCTCACGTCGAGCACCGCGCTCATCCAGCCGGCGTGGTGGCCCACCCGGTCCAGCAGCGGCGCCTCGTAGATCATCACCGGGAAGCGCTCGCCGTTGCGGCGCATGAACTGGGTCTCGAAGCCCTCGCGCTGGGCGTTCAGGTCGCGCGCCAGCGTCAGGCGCTCGGACTGGCGCTGGCGGTACTCGTCGATGCGCTCGGGCGGCCAGTAGGGCGGTGGGTCGCTGCCGACCAGCTCGTGCGCCTCGAAGCCGACCATCGCGCAGAACGCCGGGTTCACGTAGGTGACGCGGCCACGCACATCGCGCGCGCGCAGGCCGGTGACGAGCGAGTCCTCCATCGCGCGGCGAAAGGCCAGCGCTTCGGCCAGCGCCGTCTCGGCCACCGAGCGCCGGCGCACGTCGCGCGCCAGCACCACCACCAGCCCCAGCAACAGCAGCGACAGGCCCACCACCAGCGCCAGCGTCAGGTTGGGGATCAAGCCGGGCCGGCCCTGCACCGCATCGGCCCGCAGCTGCAGCGAATTGCCCGGCAGGTCGACCAGCCGCGTCGCATGGAACACGCCGCTGCCGCGGTGCAGGCCGGCGCGCACCAGGCGCGTGCCGTCGGCCTCGACCAGCGACAGCTCGTGCTCGCCGGCGCCGGTGGCGTTGGACGCGTCTTCGAGCAACTGGCCCAGCGCCAGCGTGGCGATCATGTAGCCGCTGGGGTGCCCGCCGCGGTCGACCGGCAGGCACAGGTCGACCACCTCGAGCCCGAGCCCACCGGCCTGCGGCACGAAGTACGAGCGCGAGAACTGCGGCGACGCGACGCGGCGGGCCGTCGCGCAGGCCGCATGCATCTCGATCTCGAGCTCGCCCCGCGCCATCGTGCCGAACAGCGGCGGGCGAAACGGCGTCTCGACCGCGTCGAGCAGCCGCTGATCGTTGTCGCGCATCTCCATGCGCAGGAACTCGCGCCGCTGGCGCAGCATCTCTTGCGCGTCGTAGTGCCACTGCGTCAGCGGCGGGTCGTTCCAGGTCAACGACTGCGCGCTTTGCAGGTTGCGCTGCACCAGCCGCCGCATCTCGCCCGAGGCAGCCGCGGCCACTGCGTCGGCGCGGTCTTGTGCGCGGGCCTCTTCGTAGCTGAGGGTCAGCCCGACCAGCAGCGACTGCGCCACCAGCAGCAGCGCCACCAGTGCGCCCCACAGCAGCCAGCGCACGCCGCGGCGCGCGCGCGGCGGCTCGGGCGACGGGGCACTGGCGGCGGGCAGGTTCATCGGCGCAGTATGGTGGGGGCGAAGGCCGGTGCCGTAAGCAGTTTCGCGCATGCCCGGTGTCAGCTTGCTTGGCGACACTGCACGACGACGGAAGCTGTCAAAGCTGTCAAGGCCCGCCTCCTACAATCCGCCCCCCCACGCTGCGCGAGGACCGCCCCATGCCGACCTTCGAGGAAAAACGAGCCGAACTGCGCCGCGCCGCGCTGGAGTACCACGAGTTCCCGACGCCGGGCAAGGTGGCGATCAGCGCGACCAAGCAGCTGATCAACCAGCGCGACCTGGCGCTGGCGTACTCGCCCGGCGTGGCCGCCGCCTGCGAAGAGATCGTCGAAGACCCGACCAACGCGTTCCGCTACACCTCGCGCGGCAACCTGGTCGCGGTGGTCACCAACGGCACCGCGGTGCTGGGCCTGGGTGACATCGGCCCGCTGGCCAGCAAGCCGGTGATGGAAGGCAAGGGCGTGCTGTTCAAGAAGTTCGCCGGCATCGATGTGTTCGACATCGAGGTCAACGAGAAAGACCCCGACAAGCTGGTCGAGGTGATCGCCGCGCTGGAGCCCACCTTCGGCGGCATCAACCTCGAGGACATCAAGGCGCCCGACTGTTTCTACGTCGAGCGCAAGCTGCGCGAGCGGCTGAAGATCCCCGTCTTCCACGACGACCAGCACGGCACCGCGATCGTCGTCGGCGCCGCACTGCTGAACGGCCTGAAGGTCGTCGGCAAGAGCATCAAGGACGTCAAGCTGGTCGCCTCGGGCGCGGGCGCCGCGGCGCTGGCCTGCCTGAACCTGCTGCTCAAGCTCGGCCTGCCGAAGGAAAACATCTGGGTCACCGACCTGGCCGGCGTCGTCTACCAAGGCCGTACCGAGTTGATGGACCCGGACAAGGCCGAATTCGCGCAACCGACCGACCTGCGCAAGCTGGCCGAGGTGATCGTCGGCGCCGATGTGTTCCTGGGCCTGTCGGCCGGCGGCGTGCTGAAGCCCGAGATGGTCAAGTCGATGGGACCCAGGCCGATGATCTTCGCCCTGGCCAACCCGACGCCGGAGATCATGCCGGAAGAGGTCAAGGCGGTGCGCGACGACGCGATCATGGCCACCGGCCGCACCGACTACCCGAACCAGGTCAACAACGTCCTGTGCTTCCCGTACATCTTCCGCGGTGCGCTCGACTGCAACGCGAAGACGATCAACGACGAGATGGAGATCGCCGCGGTGCGCGCCATCGCCGAGCTGGCGCAGGCCGAGCAGAGCGATGTGGTGGCCACCGCCTACGCCGGCGCCACGCTGTCGTTCGGGCCCGAGTACCTGATCCCGAAGCCGTTCGACCCGCGGCTGATGATGCAGATCGCGCCGGCCGTGGCCGATGCGGCGCGCGCCTCGGGTGTGGCGCAGCGGCCGATCACCGACCTGGCGGCCTACCGCGACAAGCTGCAGAGCTTCGTCTACGCGTCGGGCACGCTGATGAAGCCGATCTTCACGATCGCGAAAAAGGCCCAGGCCAAGCGCGTGGCCTTCGCCGAGGGCGAGGACCGGCGCGTGCTGTCGGCGGTGCAGGTGGTCGTCGACGAGGGCCTGGCCCAGCCGTGGCTGGTGGGCCGCGGCAGCGTGATCCGGGCGCGGATCGAGAAGATGGGCCTGCGCCTGAAGGAAGGCCGCGACTTCGAGCTGGTCAACATCGACGACGACCAGCGCTACCGCGACTACTGGCAGACCTACCACCAGATGATGGACCGGCGCGGCGTGACCGAGCAGCTGGCCAAGATCGAGATGCGGCGCCGGCTGACGCTGATCTCGAGCATGCTGCTGCACAAGGGCGAGGTCGACGGCATGATCTGCGGCACCTGGGGCTCGACCGAGCTGCACCTGAACCACATCGGCCAGGTGATCGGCAAGCGCCCGGGGGTCCACACCTTCGCCTGCATGAACGGGCTGCTGCTGCCGGGGCGCCAGGTGTTCCTGGTCGACACCCACGTCAACTACGACCCGACGGCCCAGCAGCTGTGCGAGATCACGGTGCTGGCGGCCGAAGAGATGCGCCGCTTCGGCATCCAGCCCAAGGCCGCGCTGCTGTCGCACTCGAACTTCGGCTCCAGCAACCAGCCCTCGGCGGTGAAGATGCGTGAAGCGCTGGCGCTGATCCAGCAGGCCGCGCCGTGGCTCGAGATCGACGGCGAGATGCACGGCGACGCCGCGCTCGACGCCGCCTACCGCGCAGAGTTGATGCCACGTAGCACCCTGAAGGGCGAGGCCAACCTGCTGGTGCTGCCCAACATCGACGCCGCCAACATCAGCTACAACCTGCTGAAAACAGCCTCCGGCGGCGGCATCGCGATCGGCCCGGTGCTGCTCGGCGCGGCCAAGCCGGTGCACATCCTGACGCCGTCCACCACGGTGCGCCGGATCGTCAACATGACCGCATTGACCGTCGCCGACGTCAACGCCGCACGCTGAATACCAGCATGCCAGGCGCGCTACTTCGTTGAATTTGCAAAAGTTTTCACGAAGTTAGCAAACACTTAACCACCAGGTCATTGCCTCATTTTGGGGCAGTGGCCTTGTGGTTTTTCTGCTCATCGGGTAGCATTCGTGTTTAAGTCTTCAGGGTAAACCCGTGGCGTACTTAGGTCCACTGCTGGTGAGAGGGTCCTTGCGAAAGTGGGGTCTCACCGTCGCAGCAGCGGGCCTGCTGAGTGGCGTCGCGTTGGTGAACTTCAGCGCTGCGGCGAGTTCCGGCGATGGCTCTTCGAGCCCCGCCGCTCGCCCGGCGACCGGCACGGTGTCGCTTGCGGCCCTGCCGGCGGAGGCGCAGCAAACCGAGCGCTTGATCCGTTCCGGTGGCCCCTTCCCCTACGAGAAGGACGGCATCGTGTTCGGCAACCGAGAGCAACTGCTGCCGCGCCAACCGCGAGGTTTTTACCACGAGTACACCGTGCGCACGCCGGGTTCACGTGACCGGGGCGCGCGGCGCATCGTATGCGGCGGCCGTCAACCGCGGGAACCTGAAGCCTGTTTTTATACCGAAGACCATTACGCAAGCTTCAAGCGCATCGCACCCTGACGGGACGGCAGTTGAGCAAGCGGGTACGAACGACCGGATTTTTTGTTGACCAAGGAGGAACGCGACCATGCTTTTGCAGACCGTCCGTCCCAACATCGTGCAGGCGATACGCGCGTATCGGGTCGATGACCTGATGCGCTCGGCCCAGGAAGCGGGCCAGCATTTTTTGTACGCCAACCTCACCGAGGCGCAGTCCAAACAAGAGGTGGTGGATGGCATCGCCACTTCGTTCCTGTTTCCGCAGCACTTCGGCAAGAACCTCGATGCGCTGTTCGACTGCATGACCGACCTGGTCCACAAGTCAGGCATCCAGCCCGGCTTCGTGGTCGTGTTGGAGCAGATCCCCGACAACTCACGCTTCGACCGTGAATCGCGCGAGCAGCTGCTCGACGTGTTCCGCGATGCGGCAGACTTTTGGGCGGAACGAAAAATACCCTTCAGGTGTTTTTATTCTTTTCAGTAGCCCGCTCCCAAGAAAACGGGTCATGGGAGCGGGCGGTGGAAACGGCCCCCAACGAAACCAAGCCGGCCGCCAAGGCCAGCACCAAGACAGGCATCAACCCGAACTTCGGGATGAACATGCCGATGATGAGCAGCGCGTTCGATACCGCGATGTGGCTCAACGCGGCTTGACAAGCCCACCCCCGAGGCGCCCCTGGCGCCTCCCCCCTACGGGGGCGCTGGCAGCGGCCCGGCCAAGCCGGTTCCGCGACAGCCGCTGGAAGTGACATCAGCCCGCCTTTTGGCGGGCTTTGTCATTCAAGACAACGATTGGGCGAGGGCGACGAACTCGGCCACCGGCACCTCTTCGGCGCGGCGCTGCAGGTCGAAGGTGCCGGTGAAGCCCTGCTCGTCGAGCCAGCGCCCGAGCGAGTGGCGCAACAGCTTGCGGCGCTGCGAGAACGCCGCCGCCACCATCGCCTCGAAGCGCGGTGCGTCGATGGCGGCGAAGTCGCGCAGCGGCACCATCCGCACCACCGCCGAATCGACCTGCGGCGGCGGGTCGAACGACTCGGGCGGCACGTCGATCAGTGATTCGATGTCGTAGCGCCACTGCAGCATCACCGACAGCCGGCCATAGGCCTTGCTGCCCGGTCCGGCGGCCATGCGGTCGACGACTTCTTTCTGCAGCATGAAGTGCTGGTCGGCCACCCGGTCGGCCCAGGGCAGCAGGTGGAACAGGATCGGCGTGGAGATGTTGTACGGCAGGTTGCCGGCCACCTTGAGCTTGGCGCCGCCCAGGCGGTCCGCCAGCGCACCGAAATCGACCTTCAGCACATCGGACTCGACCACGTCGAGGCCCGGCGTCTTGCGCAGGCGGGCGGCCAGATCGCGGTCCAGCTCGACCACGGTGAGCTGCCTGCAACGGGCCAGCAAGGGCAGGGTCAAGGCGCCCAGGCCGGGGCCGATCTCGACCACCGGCTCGCCCGGGCGCGGGTCGATCGCGCGCACGATGGCATCGATGATGGCGCTGTCGGTCAGGAAGTGCTGGCCGAAGCGCTTGCGCGCCTGGTGTTTCACTTATTGCTGCGGCGGCTCGCGCATCTCGATGTAGGCCCGCGAACGCAGTTCGGTCACCCAGTCGAGGTAAGCCGGCTCGAACTTCTGCTCCTTCAGCATGTTGCGCGCCTGCTCACGCAACTCCTTCGGGTCGACCGCCACCTGGCGGCGCTCCATCACCTGGATCAGGTGCACGCCGAAGCGCGAGACGATCGGCGCCGAGATGCCGCCCGGCGGCAGCTTGTTCATCGTCTCTTCGAACTCGGGCACGAAGCTGCCCGGCGCGGCCCAACCGAGGTCGCCGCCGCTGGTGGCGCTGCCGTCTTCCGAGTACTGGCGCGCCAGGTCTTCGAACTTGCGGTTGCCGGCGACGATCTGGTCGCGGAACTCGGCCAGGCGGCGCTGCGCCGCGTCGGCCGTCAGCGCCGCCGAGGGGCGCAGCAGGATGTGGCGGGCCCGGGTCTGGGTGACCGAGACGCCACCGGCGTCGCTGCGCGACAGCAGCTTCAGGATGTGGAAGCCCGCGCCGCTGCGCAGCGGCTCGGCCGTGACAGCGCCAACGGCCAGCGGCTTGACGGCGTCGACGAACAGGTCGGGCAGACGGTCGGCCGGCTTGGCGCCGATCTCGCCGCCCTTGTCCTTGTTGCCGTCTTCGGACACCGACTTGGCCACCAGCTCGAACGGCTCGCCGCCGCGCACCCGGGCCAGTGCGGCCATGATCTTCTCGCGCCGCTGGGCCACCACGCCGGCATCGGCGCCTTCGGGCACGGTGACCAGGATCTGCGCGATGTTCAGCTCGGCCGCGCCAGCGGCCTGGCTCTTGCGCGACGCGATCACGTTGTCGATCTCGGCGTCGGTGATCTTGATGCGGCTGACGACCTCGCGCTCGCGCACGCGCTCGGCCAGCATCTGGTCGCGCAGGTTGTTGCGAAAGCGTGTGTAGTCGATGCCTTCGATCTTCAGCCGCTCTTGCAGCTTGTCGAGGGTGAGCTTGTTGGCCGCGGCGACGTTGGCCACGGCCCGGTCGAGCTCGGGGTCGTCGACCTTCATGCCGCTGTCGCGGGCATAGGTGACGATCACGCGCTCTTCGATCAACGCGTTGAGCACCTGCTTGCGCAGCTCGTCATCGGCCGGCAGGCGGGTGCCGTTGCGGATCGCGTCGAGCTTGATCCGGTTCATGCGCTGGTCGACCTCGACCTGGGTCACCAGCTCGTTGTTGACGATGGCCACGATGTAGTCGGCCGCACGGGCGGCCGGTGCGGTCGCGGGTTGCGCGAGGCCGGCGCTGGAGGCCAGCAGGCCGGCACAGATCGCCAGGGCGGCGCGAATTCGGGTCGAATCGATCATGGGGTGGGCGTCTTGGGCGAGGGCGCCGCGTCGTCGTCGCGCAGCAACTGGTAACCGGGGATATTGTCCTTCAGGACCTTGAGGGGGTTGCTGCCCAGCCGGGACAGGCCGATCAGCTCCAACTGCAACATCCAGCGGGTGGTCGATTCGGTCTGGCCGGTCGACACACGCTGGTAGACGATGCGGCCGATCCAGCAGCCAGCGTCGTATTCGACCCCGGCCAGCGCGTCGGTGACCCGGCTGTCGCGCATGCTGAAGTTGACCCGGCCGACACCGTACAGCGTGCCCTGGCAGGCGCCACCGCCGGCCCGGGGCTCGCCGCGGTAGATCGGCCATTGCCAGCCAAGTTCAAACTGTTCGTTCAGGTCGCGTGCATAGCGGTAGGTGCCGGCCAGCGTGTGGAACGGCGCGGGCTGGTAGCGCACCGCGACGATCGAACGCACCGGTTTGTCGATCGCGGCGCCGTACTGCACGCTGGCGTCGAAGATCCAGTTCTGCCACAGCGAGCCGGAGCCGAACAGCAAGATATCCGACACCCGCTTGTCGCCCGGCACTTCTTCCGGCGTCAGGCGCTGGTCGCGGAACAGGAAGCGCTGGGCCACCCCCAGGCGCAGCCGTTCGACACCGGTGTCCTGCTCCTGCCAGCGCGAGGTGGTGCCCAGCGTCACCTGGTGCGCATCGGCCACGCGGTCGATGCCGGAGAACGGGTTGTCGGCGTAGATCGAGACCGCGTTGAAATCGCTCGGCGCGGTGTCGAACACCGGCAGCGACGACTGGTCCTTCCACGGCGTGTTGACGTAGTGCAGGCGCGGCTCGAGCGTCTGCCGCAGGTGGATGCCGAACCAGTCGGTCGCACGGTCGAAGCGCAGGCCGGCATCGGCGCTGAGCGTCGGGATCGTGCGGCTGGCCTCGCTGCGGCCGTCGCTCATCGGCACCGCGGTGCGGTAGCTGGCGGCGTTGAACGACATGCGCGGCGTGAACCAGCCCCAGCCCTCGTCGACCGGGCGCGACAACGCCCCCAGCAGATGCACCCGGGTGCCATCGGGCCGAAGGTCGCCCACCGGCCGGTCGGTCAGCTCGAAGCGGTTGGCCTCCAGCTCCAGCTCCCACCGCAGGCCCAGGCCACCTTCGTTGACCGGCTCGCCGACCAGCCCGCGGCTGCGCACGCCCACCTGCGGCGCCCGTTGGTAGGGTGGCAGGATGGTTTCGGTGTCCTGCAGCACCTGCCAGCCCTGCACGCGCGCATAGGTGTCCAGGCTCCAGTCGGCGGTGAAGTCGTAGTGGCCATCGGCCTGCGCGGCCTGCGACAACAGGCGCCGCGTCTTGCTCGGCAGCTGGTTGGCGAAGTCTTTCCAGTAGTCGTCGTCCGAGGCCCGCATCACGTCGGTGTCGTAACGCCAATGGCTGCCGACGCTGCCGGCGTGCTCCCACTCGTAGGCATGGCGCTCGCGGCCGGCCAGGCGGTCGTGCGGCACCGCATGCACCTCGAGCCGGCCGGCGTCGCTGGGCTGCAGGTAGCGGAACTCGGCCTGCAGGCCCACACCGCGGCTGGACGCGACCGACGGCGTCGTCGTCAGGTCGTAGTTGGGCGCCAGGTTCCAGTAGTACGGCACCGCCAGCGACACGCCGGCCCGGCTGTCGATGTCGAACGCCGGCGGCAGCCAGCCCGACTTGCGCGCCTCGGTGGCCGGAAAGCTCAGCACCGGCGCGGCCAGGATCGGCACGCCGAGGAAGCGCAGCACCGCACCGTGGGCCACGCCTTCGTTGTGCTCGAAGTCGAGCTCCAGCTTGTCGGCCGACAGCAGCCAGTCCGGCGTGCCGGTGCCGTCGCGGTTGCAGCTGGTGTAGTCGGCACGGCGCGCGCTCAGGCGCTTGTCGCCGACGAAATCGAGGCGGCGCGCGCGGCCGCCGGCGCCGGTGCGCTCGAAGTAGTACTCGGGCTTGAGCACGTAGCCCTCGCGCGAGCCGAGGTTGAACTCGGCCTCGGTGCCGTTGAAGCGGTCACCGTCACGCCGCAGGCTGACATGGCCGGTGACCTTCGCCCATTGGGTCGCCGCGTTGTAGCGCAGCAGGTCGGCGCTGAGCGTCAGGTTGCCCTGGCGCAGCTCGACCTCACCCTCGGCGAGGGTCTCCTGGTCCAGCGTGCTGCGCACCGAGCGTGCCGTCAGCTCTGCCGGCAGCGATCGCGCCGCATCGGCGGCCACCGCACCGCCGCAGGCCAGCGCGCAGGCCGAAGCCAACACGCTCCAGGCGGGCGCGGGGCGAGACAAGGCGGGCGTGGCCCGAAGGCGATGAAGAGGCAGGCGCAGCAAGCAGGGGGCCACCAGGGAGGGTGCTCCAGCGCAGCACCGTGGAAGGGTCGCGCGCGAGCAGGCGGGGGGCGTCTCTAGAATCGGGCCGGATTATCCATGGCCTGCCCGCGATACCCGTGACGACCCCTACATCACCCGCCACATCCGCGTCGCCCGCCGACCTCGTCCCCTGGGCCGATGCCGAGCGCCAGACGGCCTTCCAGCGCTGGCTGGCCCCGCTCGCCGCCGCCCAGGGCTGGCAGCCGGCCAGCCTGCGCGTGGCCTCGGCCGACGCGAGCGCGCGCCGCTACCTGCGCCTCAGCGGCCCGGGCGGGCGCAGCGCGATCGTGATGGACGCGCCGCCGGCGTCGATCGACAGCCGGCCTTTCCTGGCGATGGCCGCGCGCATCACGGCCGCCGGCCTGCATGCACCGCAGGTGCTGGCAGCCGATGCCGAACAAGGCTTCGTGCTGTTGTCCGACCTGGGCACGCGCCCCTACCTCGACGCGCTGCGCGAAGCCGACGGCGCCGAGGCGAACCGGCTGATGCGCGACGCGATCCGCGCGCTGGTGCATTGGCAGTCGACGATCGACGCCAGCGCGCTGCCACCCTATGACGAGGCGTTCTTGCGCCGCGAGCTGGCGCTGTTTCCCGAGTGGTGCGTGCAGCGCGAATTCGGCATCCAGTGGACCGACGCGCAGCAGGCACGCTGGCAGCAGGTGTGCGACGCACTGGTGACCAGCGCGCTGGCGCAGCCGGTGGTCGCCGTGCACCGCGACTACATGCCGCGCAACCTGATGGTGGCCGACCCCAACCCCGGCATCCTGGACTTCCAGGACGCGCTGGCCGGGCCGATCAGCTACGACATCGCCTCGCTGCTGCGCGACGCCTTCCTCTCGTGGGACGAGGAGCACGAGCTCGACTGGGCGGTGCGCTACTGGGAGGCCGCGCGCAAGGCCGGCTTGCCGGTCGACGAAGACTTCGGCGAGTTCTGGCGCCAGCTCGAGTGGATGGGCCTGCAGCGCCACCTGAAGGTGATGGGCATCTTCTGCCGCCTGAAGCACCGCGACGGCAAGCCGCACTACCGGGACGATCTGCCGCGCTTTTTCGCCTACGCCAACAAGGTGGCGCTGCGCTACCGGCCGTTGGCACCGCTGCTGGCGCTGCTGGAGCCGATGAACGAGCAGAAGCTCGCGTCGGGCTACACCTTCTAGAGCCGCCGCAGCACCGGTCAGGCGTCTTCGGGCGCCACGGTCTCGGCCGCCGCGGCGGCGGCCAGCGCAGCCGCCACCTCGCAGCCCGGATCGGTTTCGCAACCGGCCGCGGCCAGCCACGGGTCGCGGTCTTCGCCGCCGAAGATCTGGATCAGGAAATCCATCATCACCCGGGTGCGCGCCGGCACATGCTGGCGCGTGGGCATGCCGACCCACAGCGTCGTGCTGTGCAGCCGCCAGGCCGGCAGCACACGCTCCAGCGCGTGCTCCATCAGCGCATCTTCGACCACGAACGACGGCAACCCGGCCACGCCCAGCCCGGCCAGCGCGGCGGCATAGTTGGTGTCGGTGTTCAGCGTGCTGAGCACGCCGCGCTTGGGCATCGCATGGAAGACCTCGCCATCGCCGGCCCCGTCTTCACCGAAGCGGCCCCGGTAGAAGGTGACGCCGCGCTGCAGGTCGGACAGCGGCGGGATCAACACGTCGTGGTCGATCAGCTCGCGCGGGTGCTTGGGCCGGCCGCGCCGGTTCAGGTATTCGGGCGCGGCCACCGTGACCACCTCGGACCGCGCCAGCCGGCGGGCGATGAAGTTGCCGTCCAGCGGCTTGCGCAGGGCCATCACCGACAGGTCGAAGCTGTCGTCAACCGTCTCGACCGCACCACTGGCGACGATCTCGATCGACACCAGCGGGTACTTGGCGCGAAAGCGCGGCAGGTGCTTGGCCAACTGGTGCACCGCCACGGCGGGTGGCATCAACAGCCGCACCGGGCCGCGGGGCTCGGCGACCGAGGCCTGCGCCAGCGCCTCGGCCTCGTCGACGTCGGCCAGGATGCGGCGCACCCGCTCGAGGTAGTTCTCGCCCACCTCGGTCAGCGCCGTGCGGCGCGTGGTGCGGTTCATCAACCGCGCGCCGAGGTGCTCTTCGAGTTCGGCCACCAGCCGGGTGACCACCGCAGGCGCCAGGTCGAGCGCACGCGCCGCCCCGGCGAAACTGCCTTCGTCGACAACGCGGGCGAACACCCGCATGGCACGCAGGGAATCCATGCGGGCGATTATTGCGCCAGCGGCAAATTTTGTGAACCGGGAGGGCTCTTTATTTGCCGAACACGAATTCCCGCGCGCGGCGGGTGGGCGGTCAGCTGCTGAGGCAGGTCTTCATGAAGGCCTTGCGCTCATCGCCCTTCTTGCCCTTGGCCTGCTCGTTGCAGGTGCGCATCTTGTCGGTCTGCGACGCGCGCTTGGCAGACAGGCATTCCTTCATGAAGGCCTTGCGCTCGTCGCCCGCCTTGCCGGTGGCCTCCTCGTTGCAGTGGGCCATCTTCTCTTGCTGGGCGGTCTTGGCCTTGGCGGGCGCCGATGCGGCGGCGGCCGCGGCGGCAGGCGCAGATGCCGGGGTGGCCGGGGCCTGGGCGGAGACCGCCAAGGTGGTGGCCGCCAGGGCCAGTGCGGTGAGCAGCTTCTTCATCGATCGCTCCTTTTCTCGCGGCGACGCCGCGCATCACAAGATCTTTCGGGGGTGGGCCAGCGCTTCGTGGGCCGAATGCAGCCGGCGCACCAGCACCTTGATGAAGGCCTCGTCGAAGCGGTGCCGCGTGTCCGGGCTCAGCTGGGCCAGGCTCTCGGGGTTGAACGACACCGTCGTGCACGGCTCGGAGACGATCACGTCGGTGGCGTGCTTGCGCAGGTCGGGGCTGGGCGCCAGGTAGGCCATCTCGCCGACCGAGGTGCCGGCCCCCAGGCGCGCCACCCGCTCGCCGTCGCGATGGACCTCGACCTCACCTTGCGCGATGCAGTAGAACTGCTTGCCCTCCTGGCCACGCTTGAAGATGCGGTGGCCGAACGGGAAACGCTGCCACTTCGCGCGGTGCACCACCTCCCACAGCTCGACATCGCCGAAGTCGGAGAAGAACTCCATGTCCCGCAGCAGGTTGAAGCGCTCGGAATCGAGCACCCGCTGCAGCTGGCCGCGCGGCACCTCGTGGTTGGTGATCAGCGCCGACAACGATTGCGCGAACTGGTCCCAGTCTTCGGGCCGGTCGGCCGGCGACTTGGCGAGCGCGCCGCGGATCGTCTGGTCCAGCGCCTGGCTGACGCCTTCGCGCATGCCGATCAGCGACTCGGGCTCGGCATGGCAGATCATGTTCAGCAAGGCGGCATGGCTGTCGGCCTCGAACGGCGGCCGGCCGGCGATCAGGTGGTACAGCACCGCGGCCAGCGAGTAGATGTCGGCGCGGCCATCGAGCGTCGAGCCTTCGAGCTGCTCGGGCGACATGTAGGCAAGCGAGCCGACGCGGTGGATCTGCGTGCGGTCCGAGCCCATGTTCAGCACGCTGCCGAAATCGGTCAGCTTGATGTCGAGCACCTCGGGGCCATCGGTCAGCGCCAGGATGTTGGCCGGCTTCACGTCGCGGTGGATCAGGCCCTGGCGGTAGACATAACCCAGCGCCATGGCGCACTTGAAGCCGATTTCGACCACCTGCTCGAGCGGCAGCAGCCGGTCTTGCTGGCAGAACACGCGCAGCGTCGCGCCGGGCACGTACTCCATCACCAGGTAGGGCGAGACCGGGTCGTCGACCGCGTCGTGGATCTGCACCACGTTCGGGTGGTTCAGCCGGCCCACCAGCGCCGCTTCGGCGGCAAAAAAGTGTGACGAGAAGTGCACGTCGGCTTCCGAACGACCGGCGCTGGGGCGCACCCGCTTGATCGCCACCTCGCGGTTGTTGAAGTCGTCGAAGGCCAGGAAGACCTCGCTCGTCGCGCCCTCGCCAAGCTTTTGCAGCACCCGGTATTTGCCGATGGTGGGCGGGTCGTCCGGGTCCAGCCGCGGCATCGCCACGGTGGCCTGGCCCCGCGACCGCGAGCGCGACGAACTCGTCGCCGGTGCGGTGGACGTGGAGGTCGACGTCGGTGACGAGCGAGTGCGGGAAGAGGAGGACGCCACGTTGCGGGTCTGTCTGCGCCTGGCGAAAGTCCAAAGACGTTGGGCAGGGTAACAGGGCCGCCCCGCCCCCTGCAACCGGCAAGGCCCGGCCGCGGGGCAGCCGAACTTAGAATCGACCGCATCATGATCCAAGCCAAGGCAGAGCTGCAGCTCGCGCTGGCTCGCGCCGTGGCGCAGCTGGCCCCCGACCACCCGGTCACCCCGGTCTTCGAATCGCCGAAGCAGGCCGCCCATGGCGACCTGGCCATCACGGTGGCGATGCAACTGGCCAAGCCACTGAAGAGCAACCCGCGCGCGGTGGCCGAGACGCTGGTGGCCACGCTGAACGCCCAGCCGGAAGTCCAGCGCTGGGTCTCGGCGCTCGAGATCGCCGGCCCCGGCTTCATCAACCTGCGCCTGTCGCCGGCGGCCAAGCAGGCCGTGGTGGCCGAGGTGCGCCAGGCCGGCGCCAAATTTGGCTGCCAGCCGGCGAACGGCCAGAAGCTGATGGTCGAATTCGTCTCGGCCAACCCGACCGGGCCGCTGCATGTGGGCCACGGCCGCAATGCAGCGCTGGGAGACTCCGTCAGCGCGCTGTTCGAGAGCCAGGGCTGGGCGGTCACGCGCGAGTTCTATTACAACGATGCCGGCGTGCAGATCGCGACCCTGGCCACCTCGACCCAGTGCCGCCTCAAGGGCCTGAAGCCCGGCGACGCCGACTGGCCCGAAGCCGCCTACAACGGCGACTACATCGCCGACATCGCCGAGGCTTTCAAGGCCCGGCAGACGGTCAGCGCCGACGACCGCAGCTTCACCGCGTCTGGCGATCCGGACGACCTCGAAGGCATCCGCCAGTTCGCCGTCGCCTACCTGCGCCACGAGCAAGACCTCGACCTGCAGGCCTTCGGCGTGCACTTCGACAACTACTTCCTCGAATCCAGCCTCTACACCGAAAAGCGTGTCGAGAAGACGGTGGACCTGCTGAACGCCTCGGGCAAGACTTACGAGGAAGGCGGCGCACTGTGGCTGCGCACGACCGACTACGGTGACGACAAGGACCGCGTGATGCGCAAGTCCGACGGCACCTACACCTACTTTCTGCCCGACGTGGCCTACCACATCAGCAAGTGGGAACGCGGCTACACCAAGGTCATCGACGTGCTGGGCACGGACCACCACGGCTCCATCGCGCGCGTGCGCGGCGGCCTGCAGGCCGCGGGTGTCGGCATCGCGCCGGGCTACCCGGACTACCTGCTGTACAAGATGATCACCGTGATGCGCGACGGCCAGGAGGTCAAGCTCGGCAAGCGCGCCGGCGGCTACGTCACGCTGCGCGACCTGATCGAGTGGACCAGCCGCGACGCGGTGCGCTTCTTCCTCGTCAGCCGCAAGGCCGACACCGAGTTCACCTTCGACATCGATCTGGCGCTGAAGCAGAACGACGAGAACCCGGTGTTCTATGTGCAGTACGCGCACGCGCGCATCTGCTCGGTGCTGACCAAGGCGGCCGAGCAAGGCCACGACGACGCGGCGATCGCGGCGGCCGACCTGTCGCTGCTGACGGCACCGAGCGAGCTCGCGCTGATGCTCAAGCTCGCCGACTACCCCGCCATGCTCAGCAGCGCCGCGCGCGACTTGGCGCCGCACGACGTGGCCTTCTATCTGCGCGACCTGGCCGCGGCGTACCACGGCTACTATGCCGCCGAGCGTTTCCTGGTCGACGACGCGGCGCTGGCCCGCGCGCGACTGGCGCTGCTGGACGCGACGCGCCAGGTGCTGCGCAATGCGCTGGCGCTGCTGGGCGTCAGCGCGCCGAACGCGATGTCACGAGATCAACCCGCTGCGGAGACCGCATGAGTGTGCATACCGGAAGCCTGACGACGCTGCGGCGCGCCGGCTTCGCGAAACAACGCGGCGGCTTTGCCGTGGGCCTGATCGTCGGCCTGTTGATCGGCCTGGCGCTCGCGCTGGGCGTGGCGCTGTACATCGCCAAGGTGCCCTCGCCGTTCCACGACAAGGTGCCGCACCGCACGCCCGAGCAAGAGGCCGCCGAGGCCGAGAAGATGCGCAACTGGGACCCGAACGCGGGCCTGGGCGGCAAGCCGGTGGTGCCCCCGCGGCCGGCCGCCAGCGCCGCGTCGGCGCCTGCGCCGGTGGCCCTGCCCGGCAGCGACGGCAAGCCGGTGCGCCAGGGGACCGCCGAGATCCCCAGCTTGCCCCCGGCCGGCCTCAAGTCCAGCCGCGACGCCGCCGCGATCCTGGCCGGCGAGCCGGTGCCCGGCGCCAAGCCGCCCTCGGTGCCGCGGCCCGGTGGTGATCCGTTCATGTACTTCGTGCAGGTCGGCGCCTACTCGAGCGGCGACGATGCCGAGCAACAGCGCGCCAAGTTGGCTCTGCTGGGCTTCGGCGCCAAGGTCTCCGAGCGCGAACAGGGCGGCCGCACGATCCACCGCGTGCGCCTGGGCCCGTTCGACAGCCAGGCCGAAGCGGCCACGCAGCAAGACCGCCTGAAGTCCAACGGGGTCGACGCCGCGCTCGTGCGCCAGGAACGCAACCCCTGACCGCCGCACGTTCAGGGAACTGAACCGCGGCGAACGCATCCACGCCCCATCCCCTTGCCCCCCGACCAGCCCCGAGGACCCTCGTGAAGCAAACCCCGATCAGCCGCCGCGACTTCAACTCCATTGGCCTGGCCAGCGCCGCCGGCGGCCTCGGCCTGCTGGCCGGCGTGGCCACCCCGGCCCACGCCCAGGGCGGCCCGATCGAGGGCACCCACTACCTGCGCCTCGCCCAGCCGGTGCCGATGACCAGCACCGGCAAGGTCGAGGTCGTCGAGTTCTTCTGGTACGGCTGCCCGCACTGCTACGCACTGGAGCCGTTCGTCGAAGCCTGGCAAGCCAAGCTGCCGGCCGACGTGAACTTCCGCCGTGTGCCGGTGGGCTTCGCGCCGCAGCACGAGTTCCACCAGAAGGTGTTCTACACGCTCGAGGCCATGGGCCAGTTGGGCAACCTGCACCGCAAGTTCTTCGATTCCATCCACAAAGACCACAAGCGCATGGCCACCGAGGCCGAGCTCGTGGCCTTCGCCACCGCCAACGGGCTGGACGGCACCAAGTTTGCCGACACGATGAAGTCGTTCACCGTGATCGGCAAGGTGCGCCAGGCCAAGCAGCTGTCGGATGCCTACCATGTCGACGGCGTGCCGATGGTCGGCGTGCAGGGCCGCTACACCACCTCGGCCACGATGGCCGCCGGGGCCGAGCGCACCTTCGCCGTGGTCGACTTCCTGGTCGACAAGGCCCGCAAGTCGGCCTGATGCCCAGCCGGCACCTGACCAGGTGCTGACGCCCCTGTAAAGGCGCCGTCTCGGCGCCCGTTTGCCACCGGCGTTCGCCGCGCAGGGGCTAGAATGGCCTGCAAGTTTCATGCCGCACGCCATGCGCCCGACGATGCCCCACCGTTTCCTGTCCGCGACGCTCGCCGCCAGCGCCCTGCTGGCCGCTGCCTGGGGCCTGCCGGCGCGCGCCGAAAAGGCCGACCGCGGCAAGCCGCTGGAGGTCGAAAGCGATGGTTCGCAGTCAGCCACCGTGGACCTGAAAACCAAGCTGACGGTCATCAGCGGCCACGTCGTCGTGACCCAGGGCACGCTGCAGATCAAGGCCGACCGGATCGAGGTGCGCGAGAACGCGCCCGGCCGCTACCAGGCCAACGCGCTGGGCAACACCACCCAGCCCGCCACCTTCCGCCAGAAGCGCGACCGCGTCGACGAGTTCGTCGAGGGCGAGGCCGAGCGGGTCGAATACGACGGCGCGGCCGAGAAGGTGCGCTTCGTCGGCAATGCCAAGCTGCGCGTCGTGCGCCCCGGCACCGCGCCCGACGAAGCCAACGCCGCCGTGATCACCTACGACCAGCGCACCGACACCATCGTCTTCGAGGGCGGCCCGCCTGCCGCGCCGGGCGCCGAGCCGGGCCGGGCACGGCTGGTGTTCATCCCCCGCAGCCCCGATGCCGCCGCGTCGGAGCCAGGCAAATGAGGGCCGCCACCTCGCGCCGCCCGGGGCGCCAGCCATGAACGCGCCGTCGCCCGACGTGGCCGCGCTGGCCAGCGCGGCCGGCAACAGCCGGCTCGACGCCACAGGCCTGCGCAAGAGTTATGGCGCACGCATGGTGGTGAAAGACGTGCACCTGGCCGTCGGCGCCGGCGAAGTCGTCGGCCTGCTCGGGCCCAACGGCGCCGGCAAGACCACCACCTTCTACATGGTCGTCGGCCTGGTGCGCTGCGACGCCGGCTCGATCCACATCGACGGCGTGGCGGTCGAGCGCAAGCCGATTCACCAGCGCTCGCGCCTGGGCCTGAGCTACCTGCCGCAAGAAGCCTCGATCTTCCGCAAGCTGACGGTCGAAGAAAACATCCGCGCGGTGCTCGAGCTGCAGCTGGACGAGCGCGGCAAGCCGCTGGGCACGGCCGAGATCACACGCCAGCTCGACACCCTGCTGCACGACCTGAGCCTGACCGGCCTGCGCGATTCGCCGGCCCCGGCCCTGTCGGGCGGTGAACGCCGCCGCGTCGAGATCGCCCGTGCGCTGGCCACGCAGCCGCGCTTCATCCTGCTCGACGAGCCGTTCGCCGGCGTCGACCCGATCGCGGTGATCGAGATCCAGCGCATCATCGGCTTTCTCAAGGCGCGTGGCATCGGTGTGCTGATCACCGACCACAACGTGCGCGAGACGCTCGGCATCTGCGACCGCGCCTACATCATCAGCGAGGGCAGCGTGCTGGCCGAAGGCACGCCCGACCACATCATCGAGAACCCGGACGTGCGCCGGGTCTACCTCGGCGAACACTTCAAGATGTGATGTCGGCCCCCCGGTCCACCTTTGGTGCCCCGGCCCCTGCTGGGCCTGGGGTCGGCGCGGCCGCCTGGCAGCGGCCCGGCGCGGCCGCGCGCGCTGCCTGCAGAGGCGGGCGATGAAGCCCACGCTCCAGGTTCGCCTGTCGCAGCATCTGGCGTTGACGCCGCAGCTGCAGCAATCGATCCGCCTGTTGCAGCTGTCGACGCTGGAGCTGCACCAGGAAGTCGAGCAGATGCTCGAGCAGAACCCCTTTCTCGAGCCCGAGGAAGACGCGACGCTGTTCGACTACAGCGCCAACGAGAAGTCCACGCCCAGCCAGCGCGAAGAGCAGGACGCGCCGGGCAGCACGGTCGGCGAGGGCGGCGACGAACCATCGGGCATGGACTCGGCCGATTTCGGCACCACCGAGCGCGACGACTGGGAGAACGGCACCGAGCGCGACGACTTCGACGGCATCCGCGAATTGCCGTCGGCCAACGCGGCCGGCAGCGGCGGTGACGAAGACGGCCTCGACGCCCAAGACCGCAACACGCCGACGCCGACGCTGCAAGACCACCTGCGGGCCCAGCTGTCCGGCATGCGCCTGTCGCCCACCGATGCGGCCGCGGTGCAGGTGCTGATCGAATCGCTCGACGACGACGGCTACCTCGACGGCACGCTCGAAGACATCGTCGACCGCCTGGCCGATGCGCTGGGCGTGGTGGGTGAAGACGCGCGCGACGACCTGCTCAGCCAGCTGCGCTGCGGCCTGAAGTGGCTGCAAAGCATGGAGCCAGCCGGCGTGGGCGCCGCCAACCTGGGTGATTGCCTGGCGCTTCAGTTGCGCGACACACCGGCCTGCCCGGCGCGCGACTGCGCGCTGACGATCTGCCGCCAACACCTGGAGCTGCTGGCCCGGCGCGACCTGAAGAAGCTGGCCAGCGCCACCGGCGCCGACGAAGCCACGGTGAAGGCGGCGCAGGCCCTGATCGTCGCCTGCGAGCCCAAGCCCGCCCGGCCGTTTGCGCGGGCCGAGAACCTGATCGTCGTGCCCGACGTGATCGTCACCAAGTCCGGCCGCGGCTGGAAGGTGATGCTCAACCCCGACGTGATGCCCAAGCTGCGCGTGTCCGATGTCTACGCCCAGGCTGTGCGCGGCCAGCGCGGCGGCGCCGGCAACAACAGCGGCCTGAGCGCGCGGCTGCAAGAGGCACGCTGGTTCATCCGCAACATCCAGCAGCGCTTCGACACCATCCTGCGCGTCAGCCAGGCCATCGTCGAGCGGCAGAAGGCCTTCTTCACCCACGGCGAGATCGCGATGAAGCCGCTGGTGCTGCGCGAGATCGCCGACGAGCTGGGCCTGCACGAGTCCACCATCTCGCGCGTGACCACCGCAAAGTACATGAACACGCCGTTCGGCACCTTCGAGCTGAAGTACTTCTTCGGCTCGTCGCTGAACACCGACGCCGGCGGCAATGCGTCGAGCACCGCGGTGCGCGCCCTGATCAAGCAGTTCGTCGCCGCCGAAAACACCGCCAAGCCGCTGTCGGACAGCCAGATCGCCGACATGCTCGAAGAGCAGGGCATCCAGGTCGCGCGCCGCACCGTCGCCAAATACCGCGAAGCGCTGAAGATCGCGCCAGCCAACCTGCGAAAAGCAATGTGATGGAGCCCCCACGCTGCCCTCCGGGTTGACGCTGGCGCCATGGAAACACTGAAATGACAAACGAAGCCCCCGCACCGCGCCGGGTGATCAAGGCTGCTGCTGCCGGCCCGCGCAGTGCGGTCGAGCGCGGCACGCTGTTCCTGCCCTGCGCTGCCGGCACCGAACCGTTGCTGGTCGACGAATGCCGCCGGCTGCTGCAGGACCGCTGCCCGGTCGAGGCCGGCCGTGGCGGCGTCTATGTCGATGGTGACGTCGATGCCGCGATGCGGCTGAACCTCGGCAGCCGGCTGGCGCAGCGCGTGTTGTGGCAGGTGGTCGATGGCCCCTATGCGAACGAGCACGATCTGTATGCGATGGCCCGCCGCGTCCACTGGGCCGACTGGATCACCCCGCGCCAGACGATTCGCGTCGATGCCTCGGCCTGGCGTTCGCCGCTGAAGAGCCTGAACTTCGCCGCGCTGCGCATCAAGGACGCCGTGTGCGACGTGATGCGCGAGGCGGCCGGTGAGCGCCCGAGCGTCGACACCCGCCACCCCGACCTGTCGCTGGTGCTGCACCTCGGGCCCGAGCACGCGAGCTTGTCGGTGGATCTTTCCGGCGAGGCACTGTTCAAGCGCGGCTGGCGCGACGCGCAAGGCCTGAAGGGCGAGGCGCCGCTGAAAGAGACGCTCGCCGCGTCGATGCTGGCCGCGGCCGGTTGGCAAGGCCGGCCCGAAGACGGTGGCTTGCTCGACCCCTGCTGCGGTGCCGGCACGATCGCGATCGAGGCTGCGCAGATCGCCTGCGGCATCGCGCCCGGGTTGGCGCGCCGCTTCGCGTTCGAGAAGCTGCTGCCGTTCCGCGCCCACCTGGGCGCCTGGTCCACGCTGCGCCAGCAGGCGCAGAACGCGGTCCACGCCCCCGCGGTGCCGATCTGGGCCGGCGACGTGTCGTTCCGCATGACCGACTTCGCCACCCGCAACGCCGAGCGCGCCGGCGTGCTGCACGCGATCGAGTTCAAGACCGCCGATGCGCTGCAGCGCCCGGCACCGGCCGAGCGCGGCGTGATCGTGATGAACCCGCCCTACGGCGAACGCATCGCGCCCAAAGGCCAAGGCCAGGGCGCGGGCCCGGCACGCGGCGAAAGCGGCGGCGAAAAGTTCGAAGGCGCGGCCGACGCGGCCGACTTCTACGCCCGCCTGGCCGCCCACTGGAAGAAACACTACGCCGGCTGGACCGCGCAGGTGCTGACGCCCGAGCCCAAACTGCCCGGCCTGATGCGCCTGAAGGAAAGCCGCCGCGTGCCGATGTGGAACGGCGCGATCGAATGCCGCCTGTTCCGCTTCGACATGGTGGCTGGAACAAACCGTTGACCTGACGGGACGCGCACAGCGCCGTCCCCTCCAAGTGGCGTGCGCGGATCCGGCTTGCCGGTCCGCTGCGCGAGCCCCCCCGGGGGGCAGCCCCTGGAAGGGGCGTGGGGGCCTGCTTCAGTACATGTAGAGTTTCAGGACGAAGTCCGCGCCGATCGCGCCGCCGCCGCCGATCGGGCCGCCGGCCCACCAGACGTCCACACGGTAGGTGCCCGGCGGCACCAGGCCCGGCCCCGTGCCGACACCCTGGTAGAAGTTCGACGCGATCATGTCGACGTCGTACTCGGCCGACTCGGCGATGGCCGGGCCGTAGATGCCGTACGGTGTTTCGTAGTGGCCGGCCATGTGCATCGGCGCACCGCCGGTCGACGGCGTCAGCGTGACCTGGAACATCGTCAGCGCCGACACCCACGGGTAGCTGGTCTTGCTGCCGACCATCGCGCTGAAGTGCGCGTTCAGGCAACCCGACTGCAGGGTGACCTTGGTGCTCAGCACCGGCGTCTTGTCGAAACGCGTGCTCTCGCCGCCACCGCCGACGGCCGCGAAATTCCAGGCCGTGGTCTTGACGCCTTCGTAGACGGTGTCGAGCACCTGGTTCACCTTGCCGCGGCAGGGCGGATGCACCCCGGCCAGAGCCCGCGGGTCGTTTTCAGACATGAACTGCTCCCGGCTCTGCGCCATCGCAGCACCGGACGTGGACAGCGCAGCCGCGGCCAGCGCGACGGGCGCGAGCGCCTGCAGAAGGCGAGCTTGCAAAGTGGCCATGGTGAAGTCTCCATGAGGGGTTTGGGTAGGCGAAGGTTTGTGAGCCTTCGACCATCGGGCCCTCGGCGTTGCAGCGGGTGCGAGGCGATTCGAGAACCTGACACTGGAAAAGACGCCCTGCGCTGGCGCGAACCGGACACGCGCCCACCCCCCAGTTCATGGGGGTTCAGCGCAGACGCCACCGAAACTCTGCACAGGGGCTTGGCAATCTACTAACTGTTTAGTACTATTTGCGTCGTACTAGTCGACTCGTACTCACCCGCCCCCCAACCGAAAGGCACGAATGACATCGCCCCATCCGACCGAAGGCGAGCTGGCAATCCTGCAAGTGCTGTGGGATCGCCAGTCGCCATGCACCGTGCGCGAGGTACACGAAGCCTTGTCGCATCACAAGGAAACGGCCTACACGACGGTGCTGAAGATGATGACCATCATGGCCGACAAGGGACTGCTGCAGCGCGACGAGAGCGAGCGCAGCCACCGCTACAGCGCGCTGCATCCCGAACCCGAAGTGCAGTCGGTGCTGGTCAAGGACCTGATGCAACGCGCGTTCGCCGGCTCGGCGCTGCAACTGGTGCAACGAGCCCTCGATGTGGACCAGCCCAGCCGCGCCGAATTGGACGCGATCGCTCAGCTGATCGCCGATGCCAAGGCCAAGCGCGGCAAGCGCTGAGGCCTGCGAGGAAGAACACGATGAACACCTTATGGACATTGTTGGAGACCGCGCTGGCGCAGTCTCTGGTAGCCGCGCTGTGGCAGGACGCCCTGTTGGGCGGGCTGGCCGCGCTCGCGCTGTGGACGATGCGGCGCAGCAGCGCAGCGGCCCGTCACGCGGTCGGCATGCTGTTTCTGCTGGCGATGGTGGTCGCACCCGCCTGGCAACTCGTCGACACCTTGCTCGCGCCCGCCGCCGCGTCCTTGGCCGCCGCCGGCTTGCCGGTGCACTGGGCCGGCACGGCCGCGCCGGGCATCGAAGGGAGCATCGGCTACTGGCAGGCACCGGCCTGGCTGGCCTGGGCCTGGGCCGGCGGCGTGCTGGTGATGCTGGTTCGCCTGGGGGGTGGCTGGTGGTGGCTGCGAACGCTCGAGCGGCAAGCCAGCGTCATGCCCGTCCCGCCGGCATGGCTGGCTTGCGTGCATCGCCTGCGGTCGGCACTGGGCATCGCCCGGCCCGTCGCACTGCGTCTGCTGCCCGGCGAAGCCTCGCCTTTCACGGCGCGGGCCTGGCGGCCGGTCATCTGGTTGCCGATCAGCCTGCTGACCCGACTGGCGCCTGAGCAGATCGAAGCGCTGATCGCCCACGAACTTGCGCACATCCGCCGGCTGGACTGGCTCTGGAACGGCCTGCAATGCACGGTCGAGGCGCTGCTGTTCTTCCATCCGGCCGTCTGGTGGTTGAGCCGGCAGGTGCGCATTGAGCGTGAGCAGGCCTGCGACCAACTCGCCGCCAGCGTCTGCGGTGACGCGCTGGTCGTCGCCGAAGCCCTGGCCGCGCTGGGCGAAACGATGAACGGCCCGGGCAAGCTCCGTTCGGTGGTGCCCGTGCTGGCGCAGGCCGCGCAAGGCGGAAGCCTGCAGCAGCGCGTGGCGCACCTGCTGACGGCCGGCCACCCCGCAGCGCCGCGCTGGGGTGTTGCGGCCGTCCTTGCAACGGTGCTTTGTGCCGGTGGTGTCTGGGCTGCACAGGCCGCCAGTGGCGCTGTTCCTGCTGTCCCGGCGACGCCGCCCGCCCCGCGGGTTTCGACCACGCCAGCGGCAGACCCTTGGTGGACCACGGTCGGCAACTCCACCCGGATCCGCATCCACGACAAGGGCGAAGTGCGCGACTATCACGCGTGGGTCTCGGCGAACGGCGAGCACCACGAGACCTTCCGCATCGATGGCCGGCTGGTCGAGATCACGCCCGAGGTGCGTGCATGGATCGACGCTCATCCTCCCGCGGCCGAAGCTCCGCAGCCGCCCGAGCCGCCCGCCCCACCGGAGCCACCCGCCCCGCCGGAGCCGCCCAAGATCAGCGAGGATCCGGCCTACCTGACGGTGCTCGCCGCCGTCCAGCAAGACGCCGCCGCAGTGCAGCGCCTGGGCACACCGATCCAGCTGGCCGATGACTGTGGCCCCTGCAAGATCGACGACGACAGTGCATCGCTGACCTTGTCGGCCCGTGGTCCCAAGGGCCAGGTCACGATCAAGGCCGAGAGTCGCCTCGTCAAGGGCCAGTGGCAGGTCAGCAGCCTGGAGTTGCGGCCCAGCCTGGCGCAGCGCATGGGTCTGTCCCACTGACCTCGAGCTCGCCCTAAGAGCCAAACCACCGATACGCCAGCCCCCGGCGCCGCTCGCGGCCTGCCGGTGGGCAGTCACGCCGGTACGAACCCATTTCCAACCACCACAACGTTCAAAAGAGACACACGATGACACTTCGCTTCCGCCCTGCCGTCCGCTGGACTCTCGCTCTGTCGACGCTCGCGCTGTGCGCCGCGACCGCCTTCGCCCAGCCCGCCGGCTCGCCGCCCGATGGCCCTTCGCCCCAGGCGCCGCTGAACACGGCGCAGCGCAAAGCCATCGTTGACACGCTGGCCCAGCAACTGCGCATCCGCTACGTCTACCCGAACAAGATCGAGCCGGTCGCCAAGCAGCTGCAGGCTCGCTCCGCCAAGGGGGCGTACGAGAACGCCACGACCGTCGAAGCGATGGGCGAGGCGCTCAACAAGGACCTGCGCGAGATCGGCAATGACCGGCACTTCCGCGTCGAGTTCGACCCCGAAGTGCAGACGCTGCCGGTGGGCGCCGAGCCGCCCAAGCCGACGCGGGAGGAGATCGACCAAGGCCGCGAACAGGCCGCGATGATGGGCTTCGGCATCACCCGCATCCAGCGCCTGCCGGGCAACATCGGCTACCTGGATCTGCGCGGGTTCGGCCCGACCGAGTTCATCGCTGGCGGCTATGACGCCGCGATGCTGCTGCTGGGCGGCACCGACGCGCTGGTGATCGACCTGCGCAACAACGGTGGTGGTTCGCCATCGAGCGTCACCTACCTGCTCAGCCACTTCTTCGCCGAGGGCGACGAACGCCACCTCAACGACATCTACGACCGCCCCACCAACACGACGCGCGAATACTGGACGCTGCCGATCAGCAGCCCCCGCTACACCAAGCCGATCGCCGTGCTGACCTCGAAGCACACCTTCTCGGGCGGCGAGGAATGCGCCTACGACCTGCAGACGCAAAAGCGCGCCAAGCTGTACGGCGAGACCACCGGCGGCGCGGCCAACCCGGGTGAGATGGTGGCCCTGGGCCACGGCCTGGCGGCATTCGTGCCGACCGGTCGCGCGATCAACGGCGTCACGAAGAAGGATTGGGAAATGGTCGGCGTGGTGCCGGACGTCTCGCTGCCGGCTTCCGATGCCTTGAGTGCCGCGTACGTCGCTCTGCTCGAGCAGAGCGCCAGCGAGACGAAGAACCCGGAACAGCGTGACCAGGTCAAAGACGTGCTGGCGCGTGCCCAGGCGGGCAAGATCGACCTGCCCATCTACACGCCGCGCCGTCCGCCGGCCCCCTGAGGCGTCAGGCCTGTTGTTGCGCGGCCGCCGCGGCCTCGGCCTGGCGGCTGCGCAACCACCACAGCATCGCCGCCAGTGCCGCCAGCGGCAGCAGCGCGCCGAAGTTCATCGCCTGCCAGCCGCCGGTGGTCACCAGGGCGCCCGAGCTGAACGAGGTCAGCGTCATCGTGCCCAGCACCCAGCGGTCCATCAGCGCCTGTGCGCGCACCCGGTGGCTCGCCGGGTAGCTCTCGGTGTAGAGCGCGGTGCCGCCGATGTAGAGAAAGTTCCAGCCCACCCCCAGCACCAGCAGCGCGGCGGTGAAGTGCATCAGGTCGACACCGTGCAGCGCCAGCGCGATGCAGGCCGCGCTCAGCAGCACGCCGGCGGCCAGCACCGGCAACACGCCGACACGGCGGATCAGCGGGCCGGTGAAGAAGCTCGGCACGTACATGCCCAGCACATGCCACTCCAGCACCCAGGCCACGGCCGAAAACGGGTGTGAGCAGACCGCCATCGCGATCGGCGTGGCGGCCATCAGCAGGTTCATCACGCCGTAGCCCAGCGCCGACGCGGCGATCGCCACGATGAAGGCCGGCTGTCGCGCCACCCCGGCGGGCAAGCGGCCCGCGGCGCCGGCCGGGGCCGGTGGCAGCGCCGGGAACGGGATGCGCGCCAGCGCCAGCATCGACAAGGCGGCAACCACCACCAGCGCGGCATAGGCGCCCGCGAACGGCGCCGCCAGCGCATCGCGCGTGGCCTGCGCCAGCTGCGGCCCGATCACCCCACCGAGGATGCCGCCGGCCAGCACCCACGAGATCGCCCGCTCGCGCCCTTCGGGGCCGACCAGTTCGGCCGCGGCAAACCGGTACAGCGCCGCATTGGCGTTGTAGTAGCCGGCCACCACCGTGGCGGCGATGAGCAGCCAGAAGCTGCCGATCAGGGCCGCCAGCGCACACAGCGCCGACGAGACCATCGCCACCGCCAGCCCCATCTGGAACGCCCGCTTGCGGCCATAGCGCTGCTGGTGCCGCGCGACCAGCCCGGTGCACAGCGCACCGCCCAGCACATAGGCCGTCAGCGGCAGCGTCGCCATCCAGCCCTGCGGTGCCAGCGCCAGGCCGACCAGGCCGTTGATCGCCATGAAGGTGACGTTGTTGGTGAGGAACAGGCCCTGGCACAGCGTCAGCCAGGCCAGCGGTGCGTTGAAACGCCCGGCCGCGCTCACGCCAGCGCCCCGATCAACACCAGGGCCGCCAGCGGCGCGGTGTCGGCGCGCAGCACGCGCGGGCCGAGGCTCACCGGCGTGAAGCCGCGCTGGCGCGCGAGCGCCTCCTCGGCCGTGTCCAGCCCGCCTTCGGGGCCGCTGAGCAGCAGCCAGTCGGTGGCCGGCGATGCCGTGGCCAGGCTGGCCAGCGGCACCGCGTCGTCGGCCAGGCTCAGCACGTGACAGGCCGCGCCCGCCTGCGTCGCGCCGAGCCAGTCGGCTAGGCTGCGCACCGGGGCCACCTGCGGCACCTGCGTGCGCCCGCTTTGCTCGGCCGCGGCCACCGCCACCGCTTGCCAATGCGCCTGCCGCCGCTCGGCGCGTTCGCCCGCCAGCTTCAGCACCGAGCGCGCACATTGCAGCGGCTGGATGGCCGCCACACCGAGCTCGGTCGCCTTCTCGACCAGCGCGTCCATGCGCTCGTTGGCGGGCATGCCCAGCGCCAGCGTCACGCGCCGCGCCAGTTCGCGTGACGCGGGCTGCGGCGCGCCGATGCGCACGGCCACCTGCTGGCGGCCGCTCATCTGCAGCACCTCGGCGGCCCATTCGCCGCCCTGACCGTTGAACAGCGTCAGCGGGGCACCGGGCTGCAAGCGCAGCACCTGCACATGGCGCGCCACCTCGGTCGGCAGGTCGATGTCGTCACCCTCGCGCAGCGGGGCGTCCAGATACAAACGTGGGGGCATCATGCGAGTGTGCCGCATTCACAATCGGCCCCAAGGAGGCACCCGACGATGGACCCGATCGCGAAAGCAACCGAGCTGCTGCAGGCGGCCGACGAATGCCATGACGACCACCCGAGCGCGGCGGCCGTGCTGCTGCGCCAGATCGACGCCGATGCGTTGAACCCCGGGCAGCGGCCACGGTATGCCTTCTTGCTCAACCATGTGCTGGCCGAAAAACTGGGCCAGCCGGCCGAGGCCTGGCAGCGCCAGCAGGCGGTGTTGGCGGCATGCGGCAACGAAGCGCCGCTGCCGGTGCTGCGCCAGGCCGGTGCCGCCGCCCGCATGGCCGGCGACACCGCTGCCGAGGCGGCCCTCGGCCAACGCCTGGCCGACGCCGCCGGGGTCGGCCCCGCGCAGGCGGCCGAGCTGCTGGTGCTGGCGGCCGCCAGCTTCCAGGTGCCGCTGCTGGCGCCCGAGGCCGCCGGCCACGCCACGCTGGCCGCGCTGGCCCCTTTGCACACGCCGGTGTGGCAGCAGGCCAGCGGCCTGGACACGACCGCCGCGGTGATGACCAACAACCTCGCCTCCGACCTGGCCGAGCGGCCCGTGGCCGAGCTGGCGGTCGAGCCGTTGCGCCGCGCCCTGGCCGACGCGGCCGAGCTGTCGCAGGGCTTGTGGCAACGCGCCGGGCAGTGGGTGAACCACGAGCGCGCCCACTACCTGCGGGCCTTCACCGCCAACGCGCTGGGCGACGCCGAAACCGCCGAGCAGCAAGCGCGCGCTGGCCTGGTGCTGCTGGCCAACCACGACAAGGACAACCAGGAGCGGGTCGACCAGGCCTTCTTGCGCTCAGAGCTGTCCCACGCGCTGGCCCGGCTCGGCCGCGCGGCCGACGCCCAGGTCGAGCGCAGCCAGGCCGACGCGCTGATCGAAGCGCTGGACGACGCCGAGATCACCGCCTAGTATCGCCGCCGCGTCGCGCGGCAGCAAGCCCTGGACACCGGCGCCTGAACGCGGTCAGCCCGGCGGCTGGCGAGCAGCGGCCGGGCGAACAGAGAACAAGACGACGCGGGGCGCGGGCGGCCAGCGGGCCGCGGCGACCGGGCGCCGGAGGGTCAGGCCTTGACGGCGCCGATCGCGTAGGTGAGCTCGCCGACCGCGGCCATGCCGTGCTCGGTGCGCAATTGCTCGGCGAACTTCAGCGCCAGGGAGCGCAGTTCGTCGGGCCCGGTGCACTTTTCGACCTCGAGCATGAAGCGGTAGCCGCGCATCAGGCCCAGCTTGGCCTTGCCGACCGAGGTGAGCGCGTCGTACAGCGCGTTGTAACCCGCCATGCGGATGACCTGCTGGGTGCGGGTCCAGTCGGCGTCGTTGCCAGGCGCGGGGGCCGGCGCAGCCGGCGTGGCCGCGGCCCCACCTTCGCGGATGTCGACCGGAATGTCGACCGTCATCGTCTTGGCCACCGCCTTGGCCGCCGGCGTGGCGGCCATGTTGGCCTCGGTGATCAGCCCTTCGGAACGCAGCAGCGCCACGTCGTCGGGCGTGACGCCGTGCACCTGCACCAGCCAATCCTCGATGGTGCGTGAATCGTTGATGACCAGCAGCAGGTTGCGCACCGGTCTGCTGAGCTTGAGCGCGCGGGCCTGAATCTCGGCCTGGCCGGCGGCGGTCCTGATGTAACGAGACGACATGCTCGATCCCAAGAAAGGGTCCCAAACGCGGCTTCACCCCTCCGGCGAGCCCCATGCAGGGCCCCACCGGCGGCGTTCAGCCACCCGGTCAAGCCACCCCCATGAACGGGCCGGAGGTGGCCCCCGGCACTGCAGTGCAGCCCCGGGCGCCCGCCGCTATGACGCGGTCAGGCGTTCATTTTTTGTCGCGCAACTCTCTGCGCAACACCTTTCCCACCGGTGTCTTCGGCAGTTCCGTACGGAACTCAATGATCTTTGGCCGTTTGTAACCGGTGAGATTTGCCTCGCACCAGCCGCGCACGTCGGCATCGGTGATCCCCGGGTCTTTTTTCACGATCACGACCTTCACCGCCTCGCCGGCTTTTTCGTCCGGCACGCCCACGGCCGCGCATTCGAGCACGCCTGGCATTTGGGTGATGACGTCTTCGACCTCGTTCGGGTACACGTTGAAACCCGATACGAGGATCATGTCCTTCTTGCGGTCGACGATCTTGAAGTAGCCACGCTCGTCGACCACGCCGATGTCGCCGGTGCGGAAGAACCCGTCGGCGGTCATCACCTTGGCGGTCTCGTCGGGCCGCTGCCAGTAGCCGGCCATCACCTGCGGGCCGCGGATCGCGATCTCGCCCGGCTGGCCCAGCGGCACCTCGTGGCCGTCGTCGTCCAGCAGGCTCAGCTCGGTGTTGCTGACGGGCAGGCCGATCGTGCCGGTGTAGGCGGTGTTGTCGACCGGGTTGCAGGCGGCCACCGGTGAGGTTTCCGACAAGCCGTAGCCCTCGCAGATCGGGCAACCGGTCTTTTCGAGCCACAACCGCGCCGTGGCCTGCTGCACCGCCATGCCGCCGCCGACCGAGATCACCAGATGGCTCCAGTCGACGGTGTCGAAGTCGGCGTGGTTGGCCAGCGCGTTGAACAGCGTGTTGACCGCCGGAAAGCTGTGGAAGCGCTCGCGCGACAGCTCTTTCAGCACCGCGGGGATGTCGCGCGGGTTGGCCACCAGGATGTTGCAGCCGCCCATGCGCAGGCTGAGCATCATGTTCGTGTTGAAGCCGAAGATGTGGTACAGCGGCAGCGCGCAGATGGTGACGATCTGCTCACCCTGCGGGATCTTCTTGAGCGCCGGCTGGTACCAGGCTTCGGACTGCAGCACGTTGGCCACCAGGTTGCGGTGCAGCAGCACCGCGCCCTTGCTGACACCGGTGGTGCCGCCGGTGTACTGCAGCACGGCGATGTCGTCCGGCCCGACCTTGGGTGCGGTGAACGGCTTGCCGCGGCCGCGCGAGATCGCGTCGTTGAAGCGCACCGGGTTGGGCAGCGAGAACGCCGGCACCATCTTCTTCACCTTGCGCACCACGTGGTTGACGATGGTGCCCTTGATCAGGCCCAGCAGGTCACCCATCGCGGCCAGCACGATCTGCTTGGTCGGCACCGCGTCGATCACCTGCTGCAGCGTGGAGGCGAAGTTCTCCAGGATCACGATCGCCTTGGCGCCCGAGTCCTTCAGCTGGTGTTCCAGCTCGCGCGGCGTGTACAGCGGGTTGACGTTGACCACCACCAGGCCGGCGCGCAGGATGCCGGCCACCGCGATCGGGTACTGCGGCACGTTGGGCAGCATGATCGCGACGCGGTCGCCGCGCGCCAGGCCCAGGCTCTGCAGGTAGGCCGCGAAAGCACGCGACAAGTCGTCGATCAGCTCGAAGCTGAACGACTTGCCCATGAAACGGTAGGCCGGCAGCTTGGCGTGCTTGCGAAAACTCTCGTCGAGCAACGCGACCAGCGAGGCATAGACATCGGTCTTGACCTCGGCCGGAACGCCCGCGGGGTACTGCTTCAGCCAGGATTTTTCCATCCGTCACTACTTTCTTTGTCGACCCGCGATTCTGACCGCCATGGTCAATGCCCCCCATCAGGGGATTCGATAGCGCAATTGGGGGTTAGCCCCTAGAGGTGTTGGCCCCCACG
This sequence comes from Ideonella sp., assembly GCF_041914305.1. Classification (NCBI taxonomy): domain Bacteria; kingdom Pseudomonadati; phylum Pseudomonadota; class Betaproteobacteria; order Burkholderiales; family Sphaerotilaceae; genus Ideonella; species Ideonella sp. The sequence continues at coordinate 85 of NZ_JAYSDQ010000021.1, read as the reverse complement.
GCAGGAAGTAGAGCCCCCACGCCCCCTTCCGGGGGCTGCCCCCCGAGGGGGCTCGCGCAGCGGACTGGCAAAGCCAGCTCCGCGC
>NZ_JAYSDQ010000020.1:0-133438 GCF_041914305.1 Ideonella sp. | reverse complement strand
ACGTTGTTCGACGCCGGCCCTTCGAGCGTCAGCGTGTCACCGGCCTGCGACCAGACCAGGTTCCACACGTTGTTGGCCTGGCCGACGATCTTCAGCGTCGCCTTCCACTGCACCGGCACCGAATCGTTGTTGCTGACCTTCACGCTCGCGCAGTAGCCCGAGTTCCAGTCGCTGGTGACGGTGTAGCTGGCCACGATCTTGTTCGACACCGTGACCTGCAGGAAGCCGCTGCCGATCTTCGAGCCCTTTTCCGCGAACATGCGGTTGGCGGTCGCGTCGGCCACGGGCTTGATCGCCCCTTGCTTGTTGACCACGCCGATGCGCAGGCCGCCGCCGGTGGCGTTCACCGCGTTGGCCAGGGCCAGCGGCCACTGGCTGGCGCCGGCGTTGGCGTCGGTCAGCACCAGTGCCGGGTTCGGCACGTAGTTGTCGGCGCCGGTCGTCAGCACGGTGCGCACGTTGACGCTGTCATTGGCGTGCAGCGTCAGCGGCGTCGATGTCAACGGGCCGAGGCCGGTCCACTTGGAGCCGCCGGTGGGCTTGTGCAGCAGCGTCTTCGACTCGGTGTCGGTCAGCCCGTTCGCGTTCTTCACCAGCAGCGAGACCTGCAGGTTCTCGTTGACCTGAGGCTCGGTCAGTACCAGCTTGGCCTTGGGCTTGTTGGCGTCGACGATCTTGGCCGAGGCCAGGTCGCTCGGGTTCAGGCTCCAGGCGTAGGTCAGGCCCTTGCCCTTCGACGCGCTGCCGTCGAGCACCACCGTGGTGGCGCCGGTGACCTCGGTGACATCGGGCTTGAAGCCGATCGTCGCGACCGGTGGCTTGCCGGTGCCGCCTTCGAATTCAACGTCGACGCAGCTGTGGAAGCGCTCGTAGGTGAAGAAGTTGCGGCCCCATTCACCGTAGACCACGTGGCGGCCATTGCGCGCCGGCAGTTGGCAGAAGGTGTGGAACAGCGTGGTGCCTTTTTCGGGCACCACGTCGGGGTTGCCATCGGGCTTGGTGTCGTCGTAGTTCAGCGAGCAGAAGGGCTGGTCTTCGAAGTCGGCCCAAGTCAGGGCCTTGGTGGGCGACCATTCGAAGCCGGGCTTGGTGATGTAGTAGTGGAACTCCTGGGTGTCCGAATAGTGCGGGCCCCACGAGATGTTCCAGGTGAACTCCTTGCGGCCGGCGGCGACCTTGTTGGTCGGCCACTGCATCGGCGTGTCCCAAGGGGTGGCGCCCTTGTTGAAGGTCTCGGCGTTGAAGCCGCAGACATTGGCCGGCAGCGGCGTCACCTCGGCGCGGCCCTTGGTGTGCGTGAGCACGCTCATGAAGTTGTAGCTGCCGGTCCAGTTGGTGTCGAACGCGGTCTTGCACTCGGGGTACTTGGCGGTGCCGTTGGCGACCTCGTCGGGCTTGGTGATCGCGCCGCAGAACCAGTTGCGCGACGGCGGGTCTTGGATCAGGCCGTGGGCCAGGGCCTGCGTGGCGGCCAGCGCCAGCGGCCCCAGCAGCCAGGCGCGGCGCATCGGTGATGAAGTGATGGGCATGGTGGTCTTTCTCAATCGGCGGCAACCGCGCAGATGTTGTGGTCGACGGCCGAGCCGTCCCACAGGCGCTTGAGGTTTTCGTACTTCTCGGTGTTCACGCTGAGCCAGTCATCTTTCAGGATGCCGCCGGTGTCGCCGCTGTTCGGGTTCCAGGCCCAGTAGAAGAAGTTCTTGGTGCCCTTGCACTTGAGCCAGTCGACGAAGTTCGTCTGCCAGACCTGGTCCTTGCCCATGAACTTGCCGCCGAACTCGCCCAGCACCACCGGGTAGGTGGCCATGAAGCGGCCCATCTGGTTCTCCCAGATGCGTGGCATGTTGTTGGGGAAGCCCGCGCTGTCGGCGAAGTACGCCTGGTCGGCCACGTCGGGGCCGTAGATGTGCGGCGACAGCACCAGCTTGTTGGTCGGGATCTTGTTGGCATCGATCGGGTAGCACTGCACCGGCTCGATGTTGCCGCCCCACCAGTGGCCGTCGGGCGTCTGGCAGCTGCCGGCGTTGTCGGACACGCCTTCGACGAACACCAGCACCTTCGGGTTCGCCGCATGCACGGCGGCACCGGCCTTCTCGGCGGCCAGCTTCCAGTCGTTCTCGACCTTGCCGGTGCCCCAGAAGGCGCCGGTGCCCCAGTCGGAGTGCGGCTCGTTCTTCAGGTCGATGCCGATCACGTTCTTGACGTCCTTGTACCGGGTGGTCACGAACACCAGGTCGCGGGTCCAGTCGTCCAGCGTGTAGCCGGGGATGTTGGGCATCTGCGAGATCGCGTTGCAGTCGGGCCGGTGGTGGTCGAGCAGGATGTAGAAGCCGTTGTTGGCGAACTCGGCAATGATCCGGTCCATCGCCTGCAGCGGCGTCTTGCCTTGCAGGTCGGGGTTCAGGTCGTAGCGCACGCCGCCGCTGATGTTGCTGGCCGTCAGCGTCTTGGGGCAGAAGGGCAGGCGCACCGCGTTGAAGCCCAGGCTCTTCATCTGCGCCACCATGTCCTGGTAGCTGCGGGCCCACAGGCCGTGCACGATGCTGTCGGGTGTTTCGAAGCCGAACCAGTTGACGCCGTGCATCTGCACGACCTTGCCGTTCGCGTCGAGGATCTTCTTGCCCTTGACGTGGAACGGCGCCTTGTACTGGCCCTTGGCGGGGATGTGCAGATCGTCCAGCAGCAGCGGCGCTTCGTCGGCGGCATCGGCGGTGATGTCGGCGTCGATCGACTGGGCTTGCGCCAGCAGCGGCGCGAACAGCAGGCCGGCGGCGCAGGCGATGGCCGCGAGGGCGTGCAGGGAATGGGTTCGTTTCATCGGGAGACTCCTCTTTCTTGGTTACTTGATGACGACCGTGCAGTCGTGCCCCGGCACCGATGCGGCCGAGGGCACCGGCTTGGCGCCGGAATAGCCGATCTGCATGCCGGCGGACTTGGTGGTGGCGGGCGGCACGTCCTGGTTGTAGGAAACGGGCACCAGGGTCACCTTGCTGCCGCTGAGCGTGAAGGTGCCGTCCCAGCTGTTGGTGATGGTGAAGGTGTTCGACTCGGTGAAGGTGGCCGTCCAGTTGCTGATCGTGGTGTTGCCGCTGTTCTGCAGGCTCACGGTCAGGATCTGGCCCGAGCCCCAGTCGTTGCTCGAATCCACCGTCAGCGTGCAGGCCTCGCCGCCGCCGCCGGCCTTGGGCGTGGCGGTGACCACGGCCGAAGGCGTCTTGCCGGCCTTGTTGGTCGCGACGACGGTGTAGTAGTAGGGCGTGCCGTTGGTCAGGCCGGTGTCGTTGTAGGCCAGCGTGGCGCCGTCGAGCGTGGCGAGCACGTCGAAGGTGCCGTTGGCCGACAGGCTGCGCTTGACCACGTAGCCGGTGGCGCCCGTGGCGGCCGGCCAGGCCAGGCTCACCTTCTTGTCGCCCGCAGTGGGGGTGACCACCGGCGCACTCGGCGGCACGCCGCCCTTGCCAGGCTTGGCCGAGACCACCTCAGACGCTGTCGCGCCGGCGCTGTTGCGGGCGAAGACCTTGTAGTAGTAGGTGGTGCCGTTGGTCAGGCCCTTGTCGACATAGCTCGTGACCGCCAGCCCCTTCTTGATCTTGGCGAACGGGCCGCCGGCGCTGACGGCGCGCGCGATCTCGTAGGTCTTTGCCCCGTCGACCGCAGCCCACGCGAGCGTGACCTTCTCGTTGCCGGGGGTGGCGGTAGGCTCGGGCGCGGCGGGTGGCGCCAGCACGGTGGTGGCCGATGCCACGTCGCTGTCGGCGCTGTCGCCTGTCTCGTTATGGGCACTGACCACGTAGTAGTAAGTCTTGCCGCCAGCCAGGCCCGAGTCGACGTAGGCGTTGTCGGTCGGCGAGCCCACCAGCGTGAAGCTGCCGGGCGCGCCGGTGGTCGAGCGCTTGACGGCGTAGCTGGCGGCGTTGGCCGCGTCTTGCCAGGCCAGCGTGATCTTGCCGACACCGCCAGTGGCCACCAGGCCTTGCGGCACATCGGGCAGCGGCGGCGGGTCGCCACCGCAGGCCTTGGGCTCGGTGCCGAAGACGCGGCGGCCGTTGTCGAACAACGCGATGCTGGTCACCTTGGCCACGCCCGATTGGGGCAGGCCGATGTACGACGGGTCGTTCGCCGGGTTCCAGTAGTTGCTGCCTTCTGGTGCGGCGATGCGCATCTGCAGCTCTTTCTTGTACGCCGACTGACCGCCCGGGTAGATGTTGGTGCCGCTGAAGTCGCCGGTGGCGAAGTAGAGGTTGCTGCTGGCGCAGCGCTGCAGCGGCTTGACGGTGCCGCCGTCTGAATAGTTGGAGCTGACCTTGATGTCGGCCGCGGTGTGGCCGGCGGCGAAGACCTCGGTCAGGTCCACGTAGTAGCGAAAGCTCAGCTTGGTGCTGTTGTGCGCCGGCCAGCCCGAGCGGTTGTTCACCAGGGCCTTGATCTCGGTGTAGGTCGCGCCCGAGCTGTTGATGCCGGCCTCGACGAACTGCTCGTCTTCGGTCGGCACCTCGGCCTGCGGAAAGTCCGGCAGCGGCGTGCTGCCAGGGAACAGCTGCTGCGCCGCGGCCAGCACGCCGGTGACGGCCGCGTTGTAGTCGGTCGCCACCTCGTTCGAGACGTAGTCGGTGATGCTGTCGGTGTAGGCGTCGGTGGCGCTGGGGCCGCCGACCATGGCGCCATACAGCACGTGGCGGTGGTTGGTGGGCACCGATTGGCTGTCGCTCCACGAGCCATGCGCGGTGCGGTGGTGCGGGTGCTGCGGCGCCGCGGCGCCAAAGCCGATCATGTAGCTGCCGTGGCGCGGGTTGTCGCCCAGCGCGTAGTTCAGCTGCTTCATCGCGAAGTCGCGGTAGGTCTGCTTCTTGTCGGTGTTGGCCACGTCTTTCGCATACACCATCGCCAGGAACGACTCGTTCAGCGCATAGCGCAGCGAGCCCCATTGCGAAAGCCAGCTCAGGCCACCCGGCGTCACGGTCACGTGCTCGCCCTCGGGCGTGCCGGTGGTCCAGTAGGCGAGGTTGCGCTCGATCGCGTCGATGTATTTCTGCTTGCCGGTGATGCGCGCCAGCAGCAGGTAGACGCCGTAGTGCTTGCTGTCCCAGTCCTGCGTCCACTTGTAGGGCAGGTACGAGGTCTGGCCCTCGGAGCCGAAGCCGTCGGCACCGGTGTGCACATACGACTCGGCCTTGTCGAGATAGGCCTGCTCGCCGGTGGCGCGGTACAGCCACAGCGCGCCCCACGACAGCTCGTCGTTGAAGCCCGACCAGGAGTTGTAGTAACCCTGCGCATCGGTGATGCACTCGGTGTACTTCTGGCGCTTGGTGTCGGCCAGCGTGTAGAGCTGCTTGGCGTGCGTGAGCAGCTTGGTGGCATAGGCCGCGTCGGTGGCCTTGAAGACCATCGAGGCAGCGGCCATCGCCGCGGCGGTTTCGCCGGCCAGGTCCGAGCCGCCGCAGCTGCTGTCGATCTTGTAGGCCGGCGCGGCCTTCGGGTAGACCTCGACCGGGCCCCACCAGCTGTGGTCGGTGCTGCCGTTGCCCACCTGGCCGTAGAAGACGTTGGCCGACGGGTGGGCCTTGATGAAGTAGTCGTTGACGAAACGCAAGTTGCGCAACAGCGCGTCGTACTGGCCGGCGCTCTTGTGGCCGGCTTCGAATTCCAGCGCGCCCCAGGCGAGCTCGGTGGCGGTGTAGGCCATCGGGAAGCCGAACTTCACGTGGTCACCGGCGTCGTACCAGCCGCCGGTCAGGTCCAGCCCCACGTCGCTGCCGTCGGTCAGGCGCGAGTCGCCGCGCCAGCTGACGCGGTTCCAGTCGGGTTTCTTGCCCGACTGCTGGGCCTCGTAGAAGAAGAGCGACTTCTGCAGCGCCTCGGCGTAGTTGTAGCGCGGGGCCGCGTTGGTGTTGGTGGTGACGCTGAGCGCACGCTCGCGGCTGTCGGCCGCGTTGGCGCTGCTGTCGGCCGGATCGGAGCCGCCGCCGCACGCGGCCAGCAAAGCAGCCGGCAGCGCCAGCCAGGCGCGCGCGCGCAAACGGTTCCATCCCTCGCGAGAGGGTTTCGTTTCAAGGTTCATGTCGGCTCCTCCGATGAATAGACAGCGTTGTCATTCGGTGGCAAAAAAAACGGCCGGAAAGCCAAGCGAGGTCTTGTTGCCTGCTCAAGTTAACCGGATCAGTGACCAGGGCACCCTCATGCCCGATTCGCTTCGCGATACAGTCGTTCGCGAATGCGGCCCAGGTTGTATTCCCCGCGGCAAACTGCGTCAACGGGGTCTGACCGTAGGCCTTACACACCGTCACATCGCTTTAACCGCGAGACCTCTTGGGCGGCCCGCAGCAAACGGTGCGCCCGGCCCTGAAAAGGGCTTGGCTTGCGCCGCCGCGGGGTCTGCAGTTGAATCGACAAGCCACCCAGCGCGGCCCGACCCAGGCGGTGCGGTGTGGACATACAAGAAAATTTCAAGGAGTGCTCTCGTGTCAAAACTCAGTGGAGCTGGGCTGCATGTGCCATGGCGGCCCAATAACCCGTTGGTTGGTGGGTCGTGCACAGGCGAGGCTGCCGTGGCGGCCCGTGCCCCCCGCAGGCCCAGGCTGCGGGCCGTGTGGCTGGCGGCCGTGTGGTCGCTGGTGCTGACGGGCTGCGCCAGCCAGCGCGCGATGCAGCAGCAAGAGGCCGCGGCGCCCGGCCGAGGGCCAGGGGCGGTTGCGGCCAGCCCAGCGCCCATGCTCAGGGCCGTGGGCGCCGCGGCGCCGGCAGGCAGCACCTGCCGCGCACACGAGCCCAGCCCGCAAGAGCTGGCCAAGCAGCACGGCGAGATCGAGCCGCTGCGGGTGCCGGCGCTGTACAGCGAGCTGTTCTATGGCGAGCACCGCGATTCACTGGCCGCCCTCGATGCGGGCGGCATCGGCTTTCGCCAGTACAAGCAGTTCGACGACCGTGACAGCGGCTTGTCTGGTTATGTGCTGCTCGACGATGCGAGCGGCCACGCGCTGGTGCTGTTCAAGGGCATGGACCGGCCGTTTGCCGAACGAGACGGCTGGGGCGGGGTGCTGACCGACCTGGGCGGTGTGCTGGCGGCCAAGTTCGGCACCGGCAACGAACAGATTCGCCGCGGCGACGATGCCTACACCGAGGCGCTGTGCGACGAGGCCATCAAGTCGATCGAGCTGGTGGGCTATTCGATGGGCTCGCAGATCGCCAACTACCTGGCGGTCAAGTACGGCGCCTACGCCGTGGTGTTCGGCGACATGGGGCTGGACTCGACGCTGCTCGAGCGCCACGCGCATGGCGATGTGCAGGCCGCGCGCGAACAGGCCCGCGAGCACATCGTGTCGTTGTCATTGGGCGGCGACCTGGTGGTCAAGGTGTTCGGCGTGGGCCGGGTGGTGGGCACCGTGGTGAAGCTGCCGGGCAGCCTGGCCGGCGTGCTGCACCAGCCCGAGGTCTATGCCCATGCGGCGAACGCAGCGCTGCGCGAACGCGAAGCCGCCCACGACGAGGCGGCCAGCACGGCGATGCGCGCCCACGGGGGCACCCCACGACAATACGCCGACGACGCGCACGGCAGCACCGACGACAGCATGGGCCTGGCTGTGGATGCGCACAAATCGCCAGCCCGGCATTGAGCCTTCAACCCATCGCCATTCAGCGCCGCTGCGAAGACGCCGCATTGCGCCGGTAGAACTCTGGCGGCTTGCTGGCCACCCAGCGAATGAAGTCGGCGATGGCGGGGTGCGCGCGCAGCGATTCCCACGAGTGGAAGTTGCGCGCCAGCTCTTTCTCGTTGAAGGTCGCGTGGATCTTGCGGTGGCAGATGCGGTGCACCGCCTCTTTCGCCACGCCACCCTGGCTGCGCGGCACCAGGTGGTGCTCATCGACGCTGGCGCCGGGCACCAGCGGCCGCGCGCAAAGCGGGCAGGGGCCGGGCGGCTCTGGTGGATGGCACCAGTTGGTGCGGGCCCGTTGACTTCGCTTGACAACCATCGGGCGAGTCTAGGTCAACGCAGGCCACGACAAGGTTGAGCCCTTCATAATTGACGCCTGACCACTGCTGTTCGAGATGCCTACCTTCGTCATGGATAAGTCCTTGCTGCAGCAGCAGGTGCTGGACCGGCTCGCCGAAGACCTGCTGCAAGTCGAACAGGCCGCGAGGGCGGCCCATGAGGCCGCGACTCACGAAGAAAACATCGCCGAAAACAAGTACGACACATTGGGCCTCGAAGCCGCCTACCTGGCGACCGGCCAAGCTCGCCGCGCCGAAGCCATTCGCCAGGCGATGGCCGATTGGCGCAATTTCCGCCCGCGCCCCTACGACGCCAGCCAAGGCATACAGCTCGGCGCGCTGGTCTGCCTGGTCGATTCCGACGACAAGCAGCAGCAGCTCTTTCTCGGTCCACATGGGGGTAGCATGAAATTGGTCAGCGGCGTTCAGCTCGTGCAGGTCATGAGCAGCGAAGCCCCGTTGGGCAAGGCCATGCTGGGCAAACGCGAGGGTGACGAGGTGTCGATACAGATCGCCCAAATCCGACAGCAGTTTGAGGTGCTGTGGGTTCATTGAGCGGCAAGCAGGTGCTGTGCGGCGAGCGAGTCCGCCACACGCAGACCCCGACCTTGCCCGCTCAGGACGACAAGCCATGACGCCGATTCAACAATGGCGTGCCACCCGCAGCCTGCGCCTGCTGCTGCAGACGCTGCGCGACATGCTGGTCTCGATGGGCCCACTGCTGTTGCTCGGCGGGGGCCTGCTGGCAGCGGCCTACTGGTGGCTGGATCCGCAACCGCCGCACCAGGTGAGGCTGGCCACTGGCCCGGCCGGGAGTGCCTACGCCGGCTTCGGTGAGGGCTACGCGAAGGCGCTGGCGCGCGAGCACATCCAGGTGGAGCTGATCGCCAGCGAAGGCGCGCAGGACGATCTGGCCTATCTGCGCGCGGGCACGGCCGATGTGGGCTTCGTGCGCGGCGGCATGGCCGATCCGGCAGCCGATACCGAGGCCGGCATCGTCTCGCTGGGCAGCCTGTTCTACGAGCCGATCTGGGTCTTCTATCGCCGCGATCTCGGCATCGCGCGCCGCCAGCCCGGCGGCGAATTGCAGCGCCTGGCCCAGCTGCGCGGCCTGCGAGTCAATGTGGACCAGGACGGCAGCGGTGTACCGCAGATCGTCGAGAAGCTGCTGGCGCTGAACCAGCTGAAGCCGGCCGATCTGCGGCTGTCCAATCTGGCGCCCGACGCCGCCGGCGCGGCCCTGCGCCAGGGCCGGTTGGACGCCGCGGTGCTGATCTCGGCGCCGCAGGCCGGCCTGATCCGCGCGCTGCTGCGCGACCCGGCCATTGCGCTGATGGCCTTCGAGCAGAACGAGGCCTATTCGCGGCACCTGCCTTTCCTGTCCACCGTGAGCCTGCCGCGCGGCGTGGTGGACGTGGCGGCCGATCTGCCGCCTCACGACGTGCCGCTGCTGGCCACCACCACCGCACTGCTGGCGCGCGAGCAGACGCACCCCGCGCTGCGCCAGCTGTTCGCGCAGGCGGCCCTGGGCCAGCACAGCGAAGCAGGCTGGTTCAACGGCGCGCGCGACTTCCCCAACACCCGCACCAGCGAGCTGCCGGTCAGCGCCGAGGGCGACCGCGCGATCAACGGCACGCCGCCGGCCTGGGCGCGCTACCTTCCCTTCTGGGCCGGCAATCTGCTGGAACGCATGTGGCTGGTGGTCGGCGGTCTGCTGGTGCTGATGCTGCCGCTGTCGCGCGTCGTGCCGCCGCTCTACACCTTCCGCGTGCGCTCGCGCGTGTTCCGCTGGTATGCGCGACTGCGCGAGGTGGAAGCAAAGCTGGAAATCGGCACCGCCGAGCGCGACGCTTTGCTCGACGAACTGGACGAGCTGGACCGTGTCACACACCGCATCGCGGTGCCGCTGTCCTATGCCGACGAGCTTTACGCGCTGCGCAACAACATCTATGCGGTGCGCAAGCGCCTGCTGGCGCAGCGGTCCCAGCCGACGGACGGACCGATCGATTGATCGACGAGTGACGCCGCGGCGTCCTGCCTGTTCGTTTCGATCCAGCCAACCCCGCCGTTGCTCAACTGGGCTCCGGCGGGCGACGATGGAGTGGCCGAGAACTTCCAGGCGCGGCCATGAACTCACGGTCCCGGCCAGTTGCAGCCGGTCGCGACAGACCGGTCCCGGGTGGGCAGTGCTCGGCACTGCTACCTCAAGGGATGCCTTTCGAGTTGGCGAGTTTCGACGTGTGCTCGCGCCTCTCCCACGCTTTGTCGGGATTTCACGATCGCAGCTGCGGTGAGTCCATCCGCTTGTGAAGTTTTGCGGATGCCAGCCTCTCGTGCGTGTCGACGGTCCGTCCATGGCGACGCCGTATCCTACGATCCGTTTCCCGCCACACCTTCCATCGCCATGAAGCTCCCCTGGACCGCGCCCACCGCGAGAGATATCGTCGATGAGGTCTGCGCCCTCGGCCACGACCAGCGATTCCGTCGGATGATCGAATTCGGCCGGCAGTCGGCCGAGAATCACCGATTGGCGCAAGCGCTGCAGACGTTGGCGGGCTCGGAGGTCCACTACGAGCGGATGCTGGCCTTGATGGCAGCGTCGGGGTCGCGGGACGCAGGCGTCGTGGCGAGCTTCCTGGGCGATCCGTCTCAGTCCCTCGCCTTGCGCGCCGCGCGACTCGCTGCGCGGATGGTTCCTGATGGCGTGGTGTCCGAGCGGATGCCTGATCTGGCGCCGCTCTGTCGCCGGACCCTGGCCTGGCGGCTCTGGAAGGCAGGGCGGGCCCACGTCAACGATGCGGTCCATGCGCGGCTATCGCAGGCGGACCGTGCGCATCTTCTGCCCTGGACCAGTGACGCCTTCATCGCTGCAAGACTCGGCACGGACGAACTCGCGTCACTCGCACCGTCGCGATGGGCGACGCTGGCCCAGCGGCTGCCGGCACTCGTCCGGGATTTGCTATTGCGTGAAATCGAGGAAGCCGAGCCGATCTCCTACGTTCTGCGCATGAGAGTTGTGGCAGCCCTGCATGGCCTGCTACGCCAGGATCGCGACGCCGGCTTGACGCTGCTCGCGGCGGCAGCTCGCCGGATGCCGATCCCGACGCTTCCCATCGGCCGCTACGCCGCGCATTTCCCACAGGCGGTTGCCGGCATCCTTCTGGATCACGCTGGCGCGGCGGGCGTTGGCTTAGCGGTCAATGTGCTGAAAAGGCTGGATCCCCAGACCGTGTGCGCGCTCCAATTGGCGGACGCGCTGCCGAACCTGCAGGCCGTTTTCGCTCGGCTGACCCCACCGCAGCGCGCGGCGCTCTATGGCATCGCCAGTGAAGTGTGGCGAGCGCCCAGCGGGGCGGTACCCGTCTCGTTGGTGCGCGCCTTGTCCCAGGAAACCCGGCAGGCCGAAGCACGCCGTGCTTTCTCGGCGCGCCTCCTGGAGACCGAGCCGATGGCTCGCGTCGCTTACCTCGGCTGCCTGCCGTTTGCGGAGGCGTCGCAACTGGCGCAGCCGTACCTGTCGCAGCCCGATGGCGAGCTGCGCGCGCAGGCTGTCGCTGCGGTGGTCCACGCCGCCCGCTACGAATCCGCGTGCCTGGACGCCGTGCTCGACTTCTGCATGGCTCGTGAAAACGAGCAGGATCCGGTGCGGCTCGCGATGTTCACGGCGCTCGCGGCGCTGCCCGTCTCGCGCTGGGGTGCCGGGCACCTACCCCGCTTCACAGCCCTGATCGACGCGGCGCTTCGCACGCGTGACTGCTCGTCCATGACCATGTCGGCCGCGGTGCAGTGGCTGATGGGGGTCATCGTCACGCACCCCGATTTCGTCGTGCAAACCTTGCCGCGCCTGGTCGAGCGCCTGGGCGGCATCGGCCGGATCGGCGCTGCCCACTGGGAATCGCGCATGAGCGATCGGGAGATGCGGCGAGTGGCGCCGACGCTGATGCCGATGCTCCAGACCTGGGTCCAGCGCAACCAGGGCGGCGTCGCCGCGCGGCTGATCCTGGCGTTTGGTCGTCGGGCGCGGGCGGCCGATTGCTTCACCGATCTCCTGTTCGCGCTCGCCCGCGACGGCCGTGCCAATGACGCTCGATCGGGGCTCGAGGCACTGGCGCAGATCGGGCCTGCGAAGCGGATGGACGAATGGATCCCGCCTTTGCTCGACAGCGAGCCCGGCTGGATCACTGTTCACACGGTTGCGCAGCACCTGCACAGGAACCGGCAAGACTTGCTGACGCCGTTCTTGACCGCCCGCCGGTTCAGCGGCCGCTTCTCCACCGCCCAGGCGGCCTTTCTGCCCGTCTTTGAGAGCGGCTTCGAGCGTTGGACCGCGGCGCAGCAACAGCTCTATGGCGACTCGCTGCTGGCGATCCTGAACAGCGCCAAACGGAACGCCTGGGAACTGTATGGCGTCGTCCAGCGATACGCCGCCATGCCTTCGCTTGACCTGGATCCGGTCATCCGCCTCGCGCGCCTGGACTCCCCGGATGCGGCGCTGCGCGACAAGGCCCTGGAAGCACTCGGGCGCTCAGACGGCGGACGTGGAGTGTCCACGCTGGTCTCCGCGCTCGACGACGCACGCGCGCGCGTCGCGATCTACGCCTTGCGGCAATCGGTGGTCGCCATGCCCGCCGCGCCAGCGCTGCGGCTGATGGCGCAGGTGCCACGGAGCAAGGTCACCGTGGCCAAGGAAATCGTGCGCCTGGTCGGCGACCTGCGCAGCGACGCGGCGTACAACTTCCTGGCGACGTTCGACGAGGACGAGTCGCTGCACCCGGACGTGCGGATTGCGCTGCTGCGCGCCTACTGGAACTTCCTCGACCGGCCCGAGACCTGGCTGCGCCTTCGCGCCGCGGCGCTCGACGGCCCTGCGGCGCTGGCACGTTCCACGATTCGCGTGCCCCAGGTCGGATTGACGCCCGAAGGCCAGCATGCTTGGGGCCAGCACATGGCCCTGTTGCTTCAGCATGCCGACGCGCTCATTCGCAAGGAAACCCTTGAGCGGCTCGTTCAGATGCCGCCAGCGAGAGGGGAGTCTTCCCTCCGTGATGCCCTGGTCGGGCTGCTTGATGACGTTGACCCTGTGCTGGTTCAGCTGGCCTCGCAGGTCTTGCTCGCAACTTACGGTCGCACTGCCGGCCAGGCGTTGGCGGCTGATTTCGCCGCGGTGAGGCGGCCGCATTCGCTTGCGGCTATCGTCTCTGCATATCGCCATCTCCGGCGCGAAGGCGCTGCGGAACTGACCACCTCCGCAGCCTCGCTGGTGGACGCGCTGATCGACCGACGCTGGCACGTTGGTCAAGCCGTTCAGGTGGCGCTCACGGTCCTGCCACCAGGCCCGGCCCTGGATATGCTTCATCGATTGCATGCCAAGGGTTTACTGCATCCGGGCGTCGTCTCCGACGCGGTCGCTTCGATGGCGCAGTGCGCGGCTGGCCGAAGCGTGCCGAACCTTGCCACGCTGGAGGGAACGCTGGGCGCCGAGGCGTCCGGGGCACTGCGCCGCATCGGGTTGGGACTGCTGTGCGAACTGGCCGTGAAAGGGGGCTGGACGTTCGAGGCACGTCAGCGGTTGCAGACGTATCGCAGAGATCCGGATCAGTGGGTGTCCGATGCGGCGGATCTCGTGCGCGTACCGCTCGCAGAGGCGGACGGGAATCGGACGGGGGAGTGATCTCTGTCGTCATGCAGACTGATTCCGAGCAAGCAATTCACACCCTACCGCTTCTTGACTCACATGGGTGTCAAGGATGGATCCGACAAGCGGACTGAAGAAGCAGCGCAAAGGGCGTTGCGTTGATGGCTGCGTTTGAGGCGGTGTGACTGCAAACGGCCAGGAGCGGGCCTTGGCGATTGCGTCTGAAAGGGGGCCATCACGCGCTCGGTCGCGGCAGCGTTTAGGCCGCGGTTCGCCGATCCGCTCCAGTCAAAGAGATGTCGCGGCGCAGGCAGATCACTGGGGTTGGATGCCAGCCCGAACTGGTACGTCCTTCAGGGCAATGTCCGGCAATCGGCCTGGTAAGTGTGCACTCCGCCGTGTGCGGAGCGCGACATGGAACACGTTTCACGCAAGAACAGCGAATGCTAGATCGCCTCGGTTCAATTCCGACAGGGAAAATCCTCGCCGGTCGAATCCAACGTATACAGCAGATGAACTTCGTGAGATATGTTTCCGCCATCCTTCTTGTGGCCATCGCCGGTTGCGGCGGCGGGGGAGCAAGCGATGAGCTGTCCATCGGCTCCGTGACGCCCAGCGCGGTCACCGCCACGTTCTCCAACAAGACTGCCTACGAGGGCGGCGATCCCAGGGAGGTGGTGCTGACGGCCTCCTTCAGCGGCAACGCGACCGGTGAGATCTTCGTCGTCGTCGAGGATCCGGACGCCGTGTTCGCGGTACGCGACCTTGAAATCAACGGCGAAACCAGCGCCACACTCCGTCTGGACGTCAAGGACAGCGCCGCAGTGGGCCTGTACGAGAAGCCCATGGTTGTGCACGTCTGCCGGGATGCGGCTTGTGCCAACGAATTCGCGGGCTCGCCGCGCACGGTCCAGAAGCACATCACCATCCAAGGCACCACGGTCAGCACCTCGGCGCTCAGCTTCGCGTCGACCGTCGGAATGGGGGCACCGAGCCAGACCGTTGCCGTGACGACCCCCAGCGGCACGGACTTCAACTACGAGTTCGATGCTTACGTGGAGCACACGGCGCCGGACGGCACCACGAATCTGCAGTACCTCGATGAGGTTTTCTCGATCACCAAGACGTCCAGTGGATTGGTCGTGCACCCGGTCGGCAAATGGGCCGGCCACTATGCGGTCAAGTTCAACATCACGACACCCGGCTACTCCAATGTGGCCGTGAACTTGGCCTATCAGGTGGACGAGGCCGCAACACCGGTCGCGACGCCGCTGACGTCGTCCGTCAGCGCCTCTGGCCAGGCTGGCTCGACCGACGACATTCCCATCTATGTCGAGTATGTCCACGTCATGGACCGCGACCCCGACGCCTTTGGCAGCATCAGCGTCAACGCCACGGCCGGATCGCCTGATCCCGGCAGCACGCTGTGGCTGCGCTATTACGACCAGACCACCTTCACTCATGGCGCAGGCCCGGCCGACAACGCAGACCGGCTGCGCTTCTTCCTGAACCCCTGCTTCTTCGGACAGGACTGCCTTGCCCCGGGCACCTACACGGCCGACATCGAACTGACGGTCAGCGCGTTCGGCGAGGAATCGACGTTCACCGTGCCGGTGACGTTCACCGTCAATCCCTGAGAGCTGGTTGCCTGTTCGCGCCGGCGATGCAGCGGCGGCTATAGCTGCCACGATGCGCTCGCGCGCCTCGCACCGATGGGACTGGCACGATCACTTTCGGACCGGAAGCCTGAGTCAGCGGCCCTGACGGCTGCGGCGCGCTGACGGGGCGCGCTCGCTAACCAGTATGGGATCGCTGGCCTGCAGCGCGTGCTGCACGCCATCGATCATCGGCGGACCGGCCGTTGCGCGCGTATTTCGGCACTCCACACTGGATCGCACGCCAGCAGGCATCGATACGAAGCCTGGGGCGCGTCATCGCGCACAAAGCTCATGAAGAAGGCGGCGTCGGCACCCAACTGACGAGCGTGAGCAACTCCAGGACCTCGGCTTTGTTGGCGGCGTTGGCGATGCGCTGCGTCGTGGCGCAGCACCTAGCCGCATAGTCCGGCGAGCCAGTGCGCTCCAGCAATGCCGAGCGCCCAACCTTGCTGGTCGAAGTTGACATCCCCGTGAACGTCTGCTGCCGCAGCACGCGTTCGGCCGCTTAAGGTCGGAAGCCGTCGGTACACCGCGAGCCTCGAACGACCGCGACCACCGCAAACCAGCCCGAAGCACCCACCAGCCGCCACGCCGATCGGACAGTCAACCAGCCCCCTCCATCAAACCAGCAGCGCCAGCACCGCCTTCACCGCCGTGGTGACCGGCGCCGCCATCTCCGCCACCGTCTTGGCCGCGTCGAGCAGGCCGGTGGCTGAGAGGTCGTACCAGGGCTTGCGGGGTTCTTTGGACACGGCTTCGGCGGTCAGTGTCGCCAGGTCCTTGGACACTGCTTCGGCTTTCTCGGGGGGCAACTGCTTGGCCAGCTCGGCCACCTTGGTGGTCAGGTCTTTCAGCGCTTCTTTCAGCGGCTCTTGCACTTCGGCGCCGGCGGCTTTATTGAAGCTGTTTTGAATGTTCTGCGCGGTGACGAGGTTGAAGTCGCCGGCCACGGTGACGTTGCCGAGTTGGATGTGCGTGTTCATCTGGGTTCCGATGATCTGGGTGATGACCGGCGCGGCTGCCTCCGAGCGACGGATGTAGCGCGCCACCTTGTTGGCCACCTTGAGCCCGAGGGCGCTGAAGGAGGCTGATTGGCCCGGCAATGCCGTGTTCCAGGCCGAGCGAGCCACTTCGATCAACTGCGACTGCTCGACCCCGTGGCTCACCGGCCGCGTGACCAGGGGCAGGCTCTGGTCGAGGTAGTCGTCCAGTTCGTCGGCTTGCGGCACGGTCTGGCCCAGGCGTTGCTGCATCGCGGCCTCGAGCACCAGGCGCAGGCATTCGCGCTCGCAGTGCAGGCGCACCAGGTGGATGCGCAGCTTGCGCAGTTCATCGGCTTGAATCGCGGGGTCGTCGCGGCGCAGCAGCCAGGTGCTCAGCCGTTGCCCCTCGATCTCGAGCCAGGCGTGGTGCAGCACCTGGGCGCCGACGCGTGCGCTCGACACCACGCGCGCATGTGGCAGCGGCGACAGGCCGTCTTCCGCGCGGTACTCGACCAGCAGCGCCGGCTCGCCCGCGGCCACCCACCACGCCTGGGGCTGGCTGGCGGCTTTGCGATCGGTGCTGGCGTTGAGAAACTGCTGGGCCAGGTCGCCGCCGGCCTTCAACAGCGGCTGGGGGTGGGCCTGCCGGCGCAGGCGCACGGGCAAGGTGGTGGTGGCGGCCAGCCATTGCGCCGTTTCGGTGGGCGACAGCGGCGCGCTGCTGTGCCGCGTCACCCGAAAACCCACCTCGTAGCGCCCGACGATGCCGCTGCAATAGAAGCGGCGAAAGACGTGGCCGATGGTGCTGGCCGCCTGCGCTTCGCCGACGGCCTGGTGCCGCAACTGGTTGGGCAGCCGCAGCGCGAGCGAGGCATCGGCAAAGTTGTCTTCGCCCGCCCATTCGTCGGCGCCGCCCTGCAGCCGCGGCTTCACGGCGCCCGACGAGCGTACGAAGTCGCGGCGCGCAGTGGGGGTGGGCCACAGCGGGCGCATCAGGCGCGCCACCGCCTGGTCCGGCAGCAGCGGGCGCAGGTCGGCGATCGGGTGCAAAAGCAGCTGAAACATTGTTTCGCCCCACTGCGCAGCCTGTTGGCCCTGCAGCTGTCATACCCCCTAGGCAAGCATCGGGGGGTGCCTTACAGCACGGCGTTCGCCGCGCATCAAGGGACTTGCAGATGCGCTCTTCGCGGCAAGCATCGCTTCCGCCCTTTGCGCGGGGTCATCGTAGTCCCGCGGCCGGTGTATCTCATCCCCAATCCGATGGATGGCGGTTGAGCATGCGAGCCACCGCAAGGGGGCGCCGAGGGCCACCGCCGGTCTGCAGACGCCGCGTTGCGAGCAAGCAGCGCCTGTGGCGGACCGTGCGGCAGGCAGTTCGCGGCTCAGAGCCCCTCTTCGGGAGAACCGAAGGCGCTCGGCAGCACGGCGTCCGTCGTTGCGTTCATTGATCGCACGCAAGTTGGTGCACGCGAATCGTGCAAGTCTGCTTTGCGGCTTGCTTCTCGGGCGAGCGAGTTGCGCGAGGAACCGCTGGCCGGTTCTCGCTCATGCACCGAACGTCTTGGTCAAGGAGATGCGAGATGAGTGACTCAAAAGTTGGTTTGGCGAATCCTTACGCGCTGGCAGAACTGGCCGTCGGCCGCACGATCAATTGGAAATCGATCGCTGACCGGGAGGCCTTCGTCCAGAAGACGCTTGGCGCGCCCATCGAGAGCTTGTGCGAGGCCGTGCCGGGCAACCTGCTCATCAGTGGCGCGCCGGACACGCAAAAGGCCCTGTCGGAGCTGATGCACGCCACGAAGGGCGAGCGGACCACGGTCTTCCGGTCCCGTGCGAAGGCGGGCCCGATGGAGCCGATGTTGGCGCGCCTGTCCCCCGAGGCGCAGTCGCGGATCATCAGCGCTCTGGCGGGTGGCGAGAAGGCCACCGAAAAGGGGGCCGCGCCGGGTTTCACGCCCGCCGGCGCCGAGTGGGCCGACCCGGGCGACTTCTTCGAGGAAGCGGCCGAGTACTTCGATCCTGTCCAGGGCGGCCTGGGCGACTGCTATTTCATCGCCGCGCTGTCTGCGGTGGCGTGGTCGCGGCCCTATGTGATCGCGATGCGTTCGCGCGCGACCAGCAGCAGCCCAGCCGATTTCGTCGACCGGATCGACTTCTATTCAAGCGGCCTGAAATCGATCGAGGTGACGGAGCGCGTGCCGGTGGTCAAGACCACGCATGCGTGGATCTACGCCCGGTCGTCCGAGGCGGGCGAGATCTGGCCGGCCGTGTACGAGAAGGCATTCGCAAAGTGGAAGACCAACGACGCCACCGATGAGCCCAACTACGGCCCGATCGCGGGTGGCTGGCCGGTGCAGGCCACCACCGAGCTGACGAACCTGACCGGCACCACCAAGACCTGCTCGGCGATGACCGCCGATGACATCTGGGCCGCGGTGCGCGGCAACTCGCTCTCCTACCGCACGATCAACCCGATGACGGCGTGGACCTTCTGCGTGACGCCCCCGCCGGTCAGCTACGCGGGAACTGGCATCGTCGGTTACCACGCATACACGATCCTCGGCTGGGCCTACGTCAACAACGTCAAGTACATCGTGCTGCGCAACCCCTGGGGCAACAATGGCCCGGTGATCAACAGCTTGCCGGGCAACTGGTCTGCCTACGATCAGAGCTTCTGGCGCAGCGTTCCGCTCAACGCTGGCGGCGTGTTTGCCATTCCGGTGGACACGTTCAAGAAGTACTACTGGCAGTTCGGCTGGGCGAAGTGACCGGCCGCTGCACCACGGCGTGAATGCCGGGTCGCCTTCGCGGCCCGGCCCAGCTGGCCTGTGCCGGCGCTGACGCCTCGAGGGTCAGCGCCGTGCCCCTTTTCATCAACATGGTGTCATGTACCGTGAGCCGTTCGACAAACACCGTCGTCATCTGCGCGTGCCCCTCGTCGTGGCCTTGGTCGTTGCGGCCCAGGCCGGTGCGGGCCTTTCCTCAAACGCCTCGCCGTCGCCGGAGGTCATCGTGCCAACCGTGCTGACTGCGGCCGACGACGGCAGGACCGTCGAGTTGCGTGTCGGCGCCGAGGTCGTGATCCAGTTGCCCGACAACCCCTCGACCGGCTACCGCTGGGAGATCGAGGCGGACAAGAGCGTCGTCGACATCAAGCGCCACCACTTCGAGCAGCAGGCCCATCAGGTGGGTGGCGGCGGTGAGTCGTCGTGGGTGCTCCAGGCGATCGCGCCGGGCGTCTCACCGGTGAAGCTGATGCTGTGGCGTCCGTGGGAAAGCGAGCGTGACGCCATCCAGCGGTTCGTCGTGACGCTTCGCATTGCGCCATGAGCGCAACCCCGGCGGTGGGGCCGAGTCCGAACGTCGGCCCTGCGGCGACGAGACCAGTGCGGCGAATGCGCCGCTTGGAAGACGCCGCATTGCGGTGATAGAACGTCGGCAGCTTGTTCGCCACCAGCGTTGCCCGTCGCGGCAGTGCCGTCAGGACTCGGTGGGGTGCAGGCGCTCGTCAGCAGGCGCCGGGCTGGCGCCGGGGGCCTTGGTGCTTTCGCAGAGCTTGCTGTAGCCGTCGAAGACGCGAAGGATCTCGATGAAGTTGATCGGCTTGGTCAGGTAGTTCTCGAAGCCACCGTCCAGCGCGGTGCGGATCTGGCCGGGCAGGGCGTCGGCCGACAGTGCTACGAGGTGGATGCCGTCGGTGGCCGGGTTGCTGCGGATCGACTGTGCGAGCTGCATGCCGGTGGTGTCGCCCAGGTTCATGTCGATCAGCATCAGGTCGGGCGGTTGCTCCTGCGCCATCTGCATCGCCTCGGCCCCGCTGGTGGCGTAGCGGAAGTGGACCGACGGGCGCAGTTTGGTGACCTGCCGCATCAGCTCGATGTTGACCTCGTTGTCTTCGGCGTAGAGCACGTCCAGCGGGCCGGTCTGGCCGTCGTTGGTGGCGGGCAGCGCGGTCGTGCGCGGCGTCGGCACGGTGGTGGACGCGCGAGGCAGCGTCACGGTGGCGGTGGTGCCGCGGCCGCGGGCGCTGTCGATGTCGAGCCGGCCGTCCATCAGCTCGACCAGTTGGCGGGTCAGCACCAGCCCGATGCCGGTGCCTTCTACGGCAGAGCGCTCGGCGCCCAGGCGGTTGAAGGGCTCGAACAGGTGGGCCAGCTGCTCGGCCGTCATGCCGGTGCCGGTGTCGGCCACCAGCACCTGGCAGACATCGCCCTGCGGCTGCAGCGACAGCGTCACGCGGCCGTTTCGGGTGTTGTACTTGATGGCGTTGGTCAGCAGGTTGATCAGCACCTGGCGCAGCCGCACGCGGTCGGCATGAACCCACACGCCGAACGCGTCGAGCCGGGTCGAGCGGTCGCCATCGGCCGGCGCGAAGCTGGCGTCGACGGTGCGGTGCGTGAGCAGGGTTTCGAGCGTGATGCCGTTGTCGCGCGCCAGCGGCGCGACAACGGTCAACGCCTCTTCGGCCACCAGGCGGGCGTCCACCGTTTCGAGCGACAGCGACAGCCGGCCCGACTCGACCATCGACAGGTCGAGCACGTCGTTGACCAGCGCCAGCAGGTGGCTGCCGGCTTTCTCGATGTGCTTGACGCGGGACCGGTTCTCGGTGTCGAGCGTGCGGCTGGTGTCAATGCTCATCAGCTGGGCGAATCCGAGCACCGCGTTCAGCGGCGTGCGCAGCTCGTGGCTCATGCGCGAGAGGAAATGGGTCTTCGCGCGGCTGGAGTTTTCCAGCGCTTCGCGCGCCTCGCGCTCGCGCCGGGCGGCCAGCTGCTCGCTCACATCGCGCAGCACGATCGTCACCAACACGCCCTGGTCGATCTCGATCTTGGACACGGTGGCCTCGGCGGGAAACTCTTCGCCGTCCGACCGGATGCAGGTCAGCTCTTGCACCGCGCCGGGCGCCACGCCGCTGGCGCCCACCGGGCGCACCAGGTCTTGCATCAGCGTGGCCAGCTTCGCGCCCGAGGCCGGCGCAGTCAACACGTTGAAGGGCAGGCCGACGGTGTCGGCCAGCGCACGGCGGAAGATGCGCTCGGCCGAGCGGTTGAAGAAGACGATGTCGCCCGAGCCGTCCATCGACACCACCGCATCGGCCACCGTGTCGATCAGCTTGGCCAGGCGCACCTCGCTCTTGCGCAGCGCCTCTTGGGTGCGCAGCCGCTCGCTGATGTCGAAGAAGGTGACCACCACGCCGTTGGGCCGGCCGTCTTCGGACATCGGGTACGACCAGTACTCGACCGAGAACGCATGCCCGTCGCGGTGGCGGAAGCTGTCGCCCAGCTCGTGCGTGGCCTCGCGCAGCAAGAACGCGTCGTGAAGCCGGCAGGCCGAGCTGGCGCGCACCCCATCGGCCGCGCAACCGGGGTGGATCAGCGCATGCATCGGGCGGCCCACCAGCTCGGCGGCCGATGAGTAGCCGAGCAGGCTCAGGGCCGACCGGTTGATGAAGGTGCAGCGGCCCTCGGTGTCGACGCCGAACAGGCCCTCGGCCGCCGAGTCGAGCAGCTGTTGCAGCAGGTGCTGGCGGCGGCGGATCTCGAGGTCAGCCGACTCGCGCTCGTGCAGGCTCTGGCGGATGATCCACAGGCCCACCAGCGCCAGCAGCGCGGCCACGGCGATGTTCATGCCGATGACCCAGCGCTGCGCGTCGCGCGCCGCGGTGGCGAGCTGGGCCGAGAAGCGCCGCTCGAGCTCGGTCAGGCGCAGGTTGATGCGGGCCGACTGGGCGCGCAGCTGCGCCGCCTGCTCGGCGCTGGGCGCCCGGCCTTGCAGCGCGGTGTGGGTCGATTCGGCCAGCGCCAGCATCTCGGTGATGGCCTGGTCGCCTTCTTTCCAGCTGGCGATCGCGTCGGCCATCAGCGACGAGTCATGGAACCAGCGGTAGAGCCAGACCAGGCCGTCGATGTCGCTCGGGTGGTTGCCGCCGGCCAGAAACCCTGCGCGCGCGGCCGCCACGTCGGGCTGCGGCTGGTCGAGCGCTTCGCGCGCGGCGCGGTCGCCCAGCGGCGCCGCCAGTGCGCGCAGAAAGCTGCGGTAGTCTTCTTCGCGCGAGAACTCGACATAGTCGAGCAGGTGGATCTGCGCGTCTTTCTGGCCCTTGGAGTACAGGCTTTCGCCGACCACGTAAGAGCGCACCGCCGACATCAGCTCGATGCTGAAGATCGCCAGCGCAACCTGCAGGACGATCACCGTGCCCAGCGAGACGACGACCGGCCACGATCGACGGCGCATGGGTGAAGGGGCTTGCATGGCATGACCCGTCGGTCGGACGGGCGTCCTTCAAAAGGCGTGACGGCGGATGCAGATCATCTTCAGGGTCCGTTCGTGGGCGCGTGCGCCGGGCTCAATGGCGCAGGCGCTCGGTGGTGTCGGGCCGGGGGATCTCTGGCGGCAGCGCGTGCAGCGAGCCGGTGCCCAGGCACTTGTCGAGCGCCATCTTCATGTAGCCGTAGCTGGTCATCACGCGCGAGCGGATCAGCTCGAAGTAGCGGCGGTTGGGGTTGGGGCCGACCAGCGTGCAGATGATCTCGAGCGCCTCCCACGGGTGGGTGTCGTCGTACTTGGCATGCAGCTTCAGCCATTTCATCGCCTTGGCCCGCACCTCGGGGTCGAGCGTGCGTTCGTAGGCGTCGTCTGAGCAGACGAGGCTCGACCAATCGCCGGTGGCGCCTTCGATCGCGTAGTTGGTGGCCGCCATGCCCGCTGCGAGCGAATCGCGCTCGCAGGTGTGCCAGCACCAGTGCGACAGCGCATGGGTTTCGGGCGGCATCTGGGCGTAGAGCAGGTCGTCGCGCCCCACGCCCACCGCGTGGGCCCAATGCAGCCAGTGGTCGGCATGGTTCTGCTCGACCCGGATGTTGCGGATCAGGTAGCGGCGGGCTTCTTCGTGGCCGTGCGCGCGGCCGAAGCCGACCTTGAGCAGGTTCAGCGCCATGTACTGCGGAAACTGCTCGATCACCGGCCAGATGCCGACGAGGAAGCTGCGGCACTGGTCGGCCTGCAGGTCACCGGTGCGCATCAGCTGGAACAGCTCATGCTGCGTCACGCCGTGCCGGGCTTCGGCACAGTCGTCGACAAGGTCTTGCGCCCAGCGCGGGTAGCTGCCGATATCGGTCAGCTCACCGTTTCGGGTGAACGTGTCATTCATTTTTCGACCCCCTGTGGCCGACGAAAACGATATGACAGCGAGGCCACTGCCGTTGACTCTACTCAAACGGGGTCGACGATGCAATCATGCCCGGTTCGAACCGCAGGCCTCGCAGGCCCTTGCGGTTGACGGCCGTCAAACCCGCGTCAAGCGGCGTGCCGAAGTTCGAGCAGGGTGCGGGCCTCGTCGGGCGTGGCGATGCTGCGGCCGGCGCGCTGCGCGCAGGCGGCGAGCTGCTCGATCAGCGCGCCGTTGCCGCTGGCGCGCGAGCCGTCGGGCAGGTAGAAGGTGTCTTCGAGCCCGGTGCGCAGCATGCCGCCCAGCTCGGCCGTGCGCTGGTGCACCGGCCAGATCTCGGCGCGGCCGATCAGCGTGGTCTGCCAGACGGCGCCCGGCGCCAGCCAGCGCGGCAACAGGGCCAGCAGGTCGGCATCACAAGGCATACCCGAGGCCACGCCCATTACAAAGTTGCATTCGGGTCGTCCCATCTCGGGCGTGAGCATGCCGGCCTTCAGGTACATCGCCACCGAGCGCACGATGCCGACATCGAAGCACTCGAACTCGGGGTGCGTGCCGCACTCGGCCATCACGTCGAGAAACTGCTGCACCTTGGCGACGGGGTTGTCGAACACCATCGGCGGCCAGGCCCATTGGCCGTTGTCCTTGATCTTCAGGTAGTTCAGGCTGCCGGCGTTGCAGGCCGCGATCTCGGGCTTGACGCGGCGGATGCAGGCGGCGGGGCCCGAGATGTCCTTGCCGATCACGCCGGTGGTCAGGTTGATGATCACGCCGGGGCAGGCGGCGCGGATCGCCTGGGTCACCGCTTCGGCCACGTCGGGGTCCCAGCTGGGCAAGTGGCCCTGGCCGGGCTCTTGCGAGCGGATGTGGACGTGCATGACCGAGGCGCCGGCGTTGAACGCGTCGCGCGCCTCGGCCGCCATCTGCGCCGGTGTCACCGGCACGGGGTGCTGCTTCGGGTCGGTCAGCACGCCGGTCAGCGCGCAGGTGAGGATGGCCTTGTCCGTCATGTTTGCCCTTTGTGTGTCGCGTCGGGTCGCGTCAGATCACGGTCGAGACCGTGTCGATGTCCAGTTCCACCACCAGCGCGCCGGCCGAGACGGCCTCGCGCTCGCGGATGTGCACGGCACGCACGGTGCCGCCGGCCTGGGCGTTGAGCCACATCTCCATCTTCATCGCCTCGACGCACACCAGCGGCTGGCCGGCGCTGACCGCGTCACCCGGCTTGACCAGCACCTGCGCCACCACGCCGGCCACCGGCGCATGGGCGCGGCCCGGGTCGGCCTGGCGGCGCTGGTCGGGCGCGGCCGAGGGCTCGGTGAAGACGAAGCCGGCGCCCTGGTGCGCCAGGTGCCAACCGCCGGCGTGGCGCAGCGCCACCAGCTCACGCGTGACGCCGTCGATGGCCAGGCGCCAGCGATGGCCCTCCTGGCCCAGCAGCTGCACCGATGGCCCGCCATCGAACTCGACCAGGTCGCCGGCCAGCCGCACACGCCAGCGGCGTGTGTCGCTGCCGCATTGCAGCGCGATCGTCTGCCAGGCCACGCTGGCCGGGCGCAGGCCGGCGGGGGCACTGGTGGGAACATCACCGCGCGCGGCCAGCGCCGCGGCGGCCAGCCAGCAGGCGTCGTCGGGCGCAGGGCGCTGCAGCAGGGGCGCCCCCGCGGCGGCCCACTCGTCCAGGCGGGTGGTCGTCAGCCGGGCGGCGGCGAAGTCGGGGTGCTGCAGCAGGTCGCGCAGAAAACGGCCGTTGTTGGCCACGCCCAGCAGCGGCGAGTCTTCGATCGCGGCCACCAGCCGGCGCACCGCGTCGGCCCGGTCGCGGCCGTGCACGATCAGCTTGGCGACCATCGCGTCGTACCAGGGCGTCACGCTGCCGCCTTCGGCGATGCCATCGTCGATGCGCACCGACGACGCGGCGGCGCCCGGTGCCCGGCCGGCCTGGGTGGCATGCGCCGGCTGCCAGTGCAGGATGCGGCCGGTCTGCGGCTTGAAGCCGTCGTACGGGTCTTCGGCGTACAGCCGCGCTTCGATCGCGTGGCCGCTGAAGCGGATGTCGGCTTGCCCGTTCGGCAACCAGGCCGACAGCGGTTCGCCGGCGGCCACGCGCAGCTGCCACTCGACCAGGTCGAAGCCGGTGATGCACTCGGTGACCGGGTGTTCCACCTGCAGCCGCGTGTTCATCTCGAGAAAGTAGTGCGTCAGCCCGGCATCGACGATGAACTCGACCGTGCCGGCGCCCACGTAGCCCACCGCCAGCGCGGCGGCCACCGCATCGGCGCCCATGCGCTCGCGCATCGCGGCGCTGACGACCGGCGAGGGCGCTTCTTCGATCACCTTCTGGCGCCGGCGCTGCGCGGTGCAGTCGCGCTCGCCCAGGTGCACGGCATGGCCGTGCGCGTCGGCAAAGACCTGGATCTCGATGTGGCGGCCGTGCTCGATCAACCGCTCGAGCATCAGGCGGCCGTCGCCGAACGCGCTCTCGGCCTCCCGCCGCGCGCCGGCGATCGCGCCGGCCAGCTCGTGAGTGCCATGTACCAGCCGCATGCCGCGCCCGCCGCCGCCGGCCACGGCCTTGACCAGCAGCGGGTAGCCCAGGCGCTCGGCCTCGGCCAGCAGGCGCTCGTCGCTGTCGTCGTCACTGCCCAGGTAACCCGGCGCGCAGGGCACGCCGGCGGCCAGCATGCGGCGCTTGGCGCCGGCCTTGTCGCCCATCGCCTCGATCGCGCTTGCGGGCGGGCCGATGAAGACGAGGCCGGCCTCGGCGCATGCGGCGGCAAAGTCGGCCCGCTCGGAGAGAAAGCCGTAGCCGGGGTGCACCGCGTCAGCGCCGGTGCGGCGCGCCGCGTCGAGCAGGGCGGGGATGCTCAGGTAGCTCTGCGCCGCGGGCGGTGGGCCGATGCACACGGCCTCGTCGGCCAGCCGGGCGTGCGGGGCCTGGGCATCTGCGTCGCTGTAGACCGCCACGGTGCGGTAGCCCAGCGCCCGGGCGGTTCGAACGACCCGAGTGGCGATCTCACCTCGGTTGGCCACGAGGATCTTGCGAAAGCTCATTGCGGTGCCCAGGCTGGTGCGCGCTTTTGCAGGAACGCGGTGGTGCCCTCGGTGCCCTCGGGGCCGAGCACCGCCTGCGCGAACACGGCGGCGGCTTCGCCAACCAGGTTTGCCGCCGGTTGCAGGCGCGCACGGGCGATCAGCGCCTTGCTGGCGGCCACCGCGTGCGGCGCGCAACGCAACACCTCGCCCACCACGCGGGCGACGGCCGCGTCCAGCGCGTCAGCCGCATGCACCTCGTGCACCAGGCGCAGCATCAGGGCTTCGTGCGCGTCGAGCCGGCCACCGGTCACGGCCAGCCGGCGGGCCTCGGCATAACCCAGGCGTTCGACCAGGAACGGCGCGATCTGCGCCGGCACCACGCCGAGCGAGGTTTCGGGCAGGCGGAACTGCGCCGTCTCGCTGGCCAGCACCACGTCGGCCACGCAGGCCAGGCCGAAGCCGCCACCCATTACCGTGCCTTCGACCACCGCGATCACCGCGATGCCGGTGCGGGCAAAGGCCACGCACAGCTCACCGAAGCGGGCGTTGACCGCGGCCATCGCGTTGGCGCCGTCGGGCGACATGCGGGCGGCTGCCATGTCCTTCAGGTCGCCGCCGGCACAGAAGTGGCCGCCGCTGCCGCGCAGCACGATGGCACGCACGTCGCCGGCCTCTTCGGCCGCGCTCAGCGCCGCGCGCAGCTCGCCCACCATCGCCAGCGACATCGCATTGCGCGCCTCTGGGCGGTTGAGCGTCAGGTGCAAGACCCGGCCGGTGGCACCGCCGGGGGCTTGTTCGTAGCGCACCAGCAGCACCATCAATGGGCTCCCTTGGGGAGCGTGCCTTCGAGCTTGCAAATGATGCCGAGCATCACCTCGTCGGCGCCGGCACCGATCGACACCAGCCGGTTGTCGCGCCAGGCTTGCGAGATCGGGTTGTCCTTGGTGTAGCCCATGCCGCCCCAGTACTGCAGGCAGCTGTCGGCCACCTCGCGGCCGAGGCGGCCGCATTTCAGCTTGGCCATCGACGCGAGGCGCGTCACGTCCTTGCCCGAGATGTATTGCTCGACGGCCGAGTAGGTGAGTGCGCGCAGCGCCTCGACCTCGGTGCGCAACTCGGCCAGCCGAAAGTGCACCACCTGGTTGTCGAGGATGCTCTTGCCAAAGGCCTGGCGCTGGCGCGTGTAGTCGATCGTCAGGTCGATCAGCCGGTCCAGCCCGCGCAGCGAGGTGGCGGCGCCCCACAGCCGCTCTTCCTGAAACTGCATCATCTGGAACATGAAGCCCAGGCCCTCTTGGCCGATCAGGTGGCGCTGGGGCACGCGCACGTTGTCGAAGAACAGCTGCGCGGTGTCCGACGAATCCATGCCGACCTTGTGGATCTTCTGCTTGGTGATGCCGGGCGCATCCATCGGCACGACGATCAGGCTCTTGTTCTTGTGCGGGCCGCCTTGCTCGCTGGTGTTGGCCAGCAGGCAGCACCAGTCGGCCTTAAGGCCGTTGGTGATCCACATCTTGCTGCCGTTGATGACGTAGTCGCTGCCCTCTTTGCGCGCGGTGGTCTTCACGGCGGCCACGTCCGAGCCGCCACCGGGCTCGCTGACGCCCAGGCAGCCCACGTAGTCGCCGGCGATCGTCGGCGCGAGGTATTCGCGGCGCAGTTCGTCGGTGCCGAAGCGGGCCAGCGCGGGGGTGCACATGTCGGTCTGCACGCCGATGGCCATCGGCACGCCGCCGCAGTTGCATTCGCCCAGCGCTTCGGCCATCACCATCGAGTAGCTGAAGTCGAGCCCGGCGCCGCCGAATTCTTCGGGGTACTTCAGGCCCAGCAGGCCCAGGTCGCCCAGCTTCTTGAACAGCGCATGGCTGGGAAACTCCTCGGCCTTTTCCCATTCGGCGACGAACGGGTTGATCTCTTCGCGCACGAAGCGAACGACGGTGTCTTGCAGCGCGCGGTGTTCCTGGGTCAGCTTCATCGGGGTCTCCTGTTGTCTTGTGGTCTTGATCAGAGGCGTGCCACGCCAAACGTATTCGGGCGCAGCGCTCGTTGTTCTGCTTCCGCAGCGAGTTGAAGGCACAGCGTGAGGATGCGGCGCGTGTCGCGCGGGTCGATCACGCCGTCGTCCCACAGCCGCGCGGTGCCGAACAGCACGCTGGATTCACGGTCGATGCGCAGGCGGAGCTGGTCGCTCATCGCCTTGAGAGCGTCGGGGTTGGGCGTGTGGCCTTCGCGCACGAGCTTGGCGGCGCTCACGATCTCCATCACCTGCGCGGCCTGTGCGCCGCCCATCACCGCGGTGCGCGCGCTCGGCCAGCTGAAGATGAAGCGCGGGTCGAACCCGCGGCCGCACATGCCGTAGTTGCCGGCGCCGAACGAGCCGCCGAGCACGATGGTGAACTTGGGCACGCGGGCATTGGCCACGGCCTGGATCATCTTGCTGCCATGCTTGATGGCGCCGCCGCGCTCGGCCGCGCGGCCGACCATGTAGCCGGTGGTGTTCTGCAGAAAGACGAGCGGTGTGCCGCTCTGGTCGCACAGCTGGATGAACTGCGCCGCCTTGGTCGAGCCGGTGGGCTGGATCGGGCCGTTGTTGCCGATGATGCCGATGCGGTGGCCGCCCAGCCGCGCGTGGCCGCAAACGGTGTCGGTGGCGTAGGGCGCCTTGAATTCGAGGAAGTCGGAGCCATCGACCAGCCGGGCGATGACCTCGCGCACGTCGTAGGGCTCGCGGTCGTCGGCGGGCACGACGCCCATCAACTCGTCGGCCGGGTAGAGCGGCTCGGGCGCTGGCGGCGCAGGGGGCACGTCGTCCCACGGCAGGGCGCCCAGCAGCTCGCGCGTCAGGGCGATCGCATGGGCGTCGTTCTCGGCCAGGTACTCGCCCAGGCCGGTGATCTCGGCGTGGGTGCTGGCGCCGCCCAGCTCTTCGTCGGTGGCGTCTTCGCCGATCGCGGCCTTCACCAGCGGTGGGCCGGCCAGGTAGATGCTGGAGCGGTCGCGCACCAGCACCACGTAGTCCGCCAAGCCTGGCAGGTAGGCCCCACCGGCCGTCGAGGAGCCGTGCACCACGGCCACCTGCGGAATGCCCGCAGCCGACAGCCGCGCCTGGTTGGCAAAGCTGCGCCCGCCTTCGACGAACATCTCGCTCTGGTACATCAGGTTGGCGCCACCCGACTCGACCAGGTAGACCAGCGGCAGCTTGTTTTCGCGCGCAATCTCTTGCGCCCGCAGCGCCTTCTTCAGCCCCATCGGCGGCACGGTGCCACCTTTGATCGCCGAATCGCTCGCCGAGACCAGCACGCGCCGACCCGCCACCACGCCGATGCCGACGACCGAGCCACCGCCCATCACGGCTTTCTTGCCGTCGTCGTCGTGCATGCCCAGGCCGGCGAGTGGTGACAGTTCGAGGAAGACGGTGCCACGGTCCAGCAAGCGAGCCACGCGCTCGCGCGGCAGCAACTGACCGCGTTGCTCGAACTTGGCGGCCTTGCCGGCCGACTCGGCGATGACCTTGTCCTGCAGCGCCAGCACCTCGGCC
The DNA here is from genome assembly GCF_041914305.1 of Ideonella sp. NCBI lineage: Bacteria > Pseudomonadati > Pseudomonadota > Betaproteobacteria > Burkholderiales > Sphaerotilaceae > Ideonella > Ideonella sp. Next base: position 103,433 of record NZ_JAYSDQ010000020.1, on the reverse strand, counting down.
AGACGCTCTTGCATGCGGGCTGTGTTGGCAGCGAAGCGGTCTGAGCGTGGTTCGATCTGGCTGGTCAGTGTGGGCATGTCGAAGGCCTTCTTGTGGTGGTTTTGGGGGCCGCGCGTGATCGGGGCGACGGGGCGCTCTGCTCCGCTCGTGTCCCCCGCCGCCAGCCTGCGGCTGCCGGCTCCTCCTTTACCTCGCTGCGCAGAGCGCCCCGCCGCCCCGATCGGTCACCGTTCTGCCACTTCAACGCAAACCAACCCACCGTGATTGCCAAGAGCGCCGGGTGAGCGGCGCAACGAAGTAAAGGAGGAGGGCGGGGCGCAGCCCGGCCCGGGGGACATGAGTGGAGCCGGTCGCCCGGTGCTCTTGGCGCGCGCCAACGCGCTGCCCGGCGTTGTTCATGCATTCGCATCACCTTGCGAATCGGCCGCCTGTGTCAACACCGCCGGCGTCACCGCCCGATGAAAGCCGTTGTAGGTGGGCGAACCTGCGTGATCGATGCTCGGGTAGATCGCACTGCCGAGTGACGCGCCCCCATCGATCTGCAACGTCACGCCAGTGATGAACGACGCACCGGGCGATAGCAAGAAAACGATTGCTGACGCGATCTCGGCCTCGGTCGCCAAGCGCCGCAGTGGCACATGGTTGCGCAGCTTGGGGATCATCGCTTTCACCGCGCCGCCGTAGGTGTCCATGCCGCTGCTGGCCACCCAGCCCGGCGCCACCGCATTGACCCGCACATGGGCGTGGGCCCATTCGTAGGCGGCTGTCTGCGTCAGGTTGGCCATGCCGGCGCGCGCGGCACCCGAGTGGGCCATGCCCGGCATGCCGTTGCGAAAGTCGGCCGTCATGTTGACGATCGCGCCGCCGTGCTGCTGCATGCTCTGCGTGAACACCTCGCGCATCATCAGGAAGCCGCCGGTCAGGTTGTTGGCCACCACCGCATCGAAGCCGCGCTTGCTGATCGCCAGCATCGGCGACGGGAACTGGCCGCCGGCGTTGTTGACCAGCCCCGCAATGGGGCCGTGCTTGGCCACTTCGGCAACCTGGGTTTTGACAGCCTCCTCATCGCGGATGTCGAATGCGCGCCATTCGCACTGGCCACCGTCTTCGGCGATCTCGGCGGCCACGCGTTGGAGCTTGTCTTCCGAGCGGCCGCTGATGATGACCTGCGCGCCGAGCGCGGCCAGCTCGTGGGCGACGCAGCGGCCGATGCCGGAGCCGCCGCCGGTCACCCACAGGCGCTGCCCGGTGAACAGGCCGGGGCGGAAAACGCTGTCGTAGTGCGCAGCGGGCATGCAGGCGTCTCCTCGGTTTTCGGAACTTGGCCGGCAGGGTAACGTTAACGTCACCTCGATGGCTAATAGGGAATTTCGCTAATACCGCCGGCAGCCCGGCAGCCTAAAGTGCGGCGAACCGATCAACCCGGAGACAAGCATGGACCTGAACGCCGCCACCAAGGTGCTGCGCGAAAAAGTGGGCAGCGACAGCGGCCTGGGCACGACCCTGAAGTTCGACTGCGGCAGCGAGGGCGTGGTGCTGATCGACGGCAACGCCGTGCCCAACTCGGTCACCAACGACGACGGCGACGCCGCCTGCACGATTGCGCTGAGCCTGGACACGCTCAACCGCCTGATCCTGCGCGAGCTGGAGCCGACGACCGCCTTCATGATGGGCAAGCTCAAGGTCAGCGGCGACATGAGCGTCGCGATGAAGCTGCAGCACCTGCTCTGAGCCCTGCCGCCACCATGGCCCGGCAGGACGAGATGGCCGCCCTGTCACCGCAAGACGCGGTGGCGGCCCACCGCGACGACACCACGAGCGATCTGTTCGGCATCACCGAGCTGTGCCGCGAATTCGGCATCTCGCTGCGGGCCATCCGCTTTTATGAAGACAAGGGCATGCTGCACCCGCGGCGTGTCAACGGCACGCGCGTCTACACGCGGCGCGACCGGGCCCGGCTGGCACTGATCTTGCGCGCCAAGGCCATCGGCTCGTCGCTGGCCGAGATCAAGCACTACCTCGACCTCTACGGTTCGCACGGCGAAGGCCGCGTGCAGCAGATGCGCTACGTGCTGTCGCGCACCGACGAGGCCATTGCCGAGCTGCAGCAGAAGCGTGACCACATCGACGCGACGCTGGCCGAGTTGCGGGTTATCAACGATGCGGTGCGCAAGGGGTTGAATCGTTAGCCCCCACGCCCCCTCCGGGGGCTGCCCCCCGAGGGGGCTCGCGCAGCGGACCGGCCAAGCCGGATCCGCGCACGCCACTTGGGGTGGGCGGCGCTGCGCGCGCCCGTGAACACAAGGGACTTTGAGGACTCCGATGTCATTGCCACTTTTTCCGTCGGTCTGGATGACTGATGAGCACCGCATGCAGCAGGACAGCGTGCGGCGGTTCATGAACGATCGCTGGGTGCCGCGGGCGGCAGAGTTTCGCGAGGCTGGTCTGATGGGGCCGGACACTTGGCGGGATGCAGGTGCGAACGGGCTGCTGTGCGTGGGCTTGCCTGAGGAATACGGCGGGGGTGGTGGTGACTTTGGTCACGAGGCGGTGATCCTGCTCGAGCAGGGGCGTGCCAATTTGAGTGGCTGGGGTGGTGGCCTGCACTCGGCCATCGTCGGGCCTTACATCCTGCACTACGGCAGTGAAGAGCAGAAGCAGCGCTGGTTGCCGAAGATGGCCACCGGCGAGCTGATCGGCGCGATCGCGATGACCGAGCCCGGCACTGGCAGCGATCTGCAGAACGTGCGCACCAACGCGCGGCGCGATGGCGACCACTATGTGCTGAACGGCGCCAAGACCTTCATCACCAACGGGCAGAACGCCAATCTGATCATCGTCGTCTGCCGCACCGGCCCCGAGTCGGGTGCCAAGGGCATGTCGCTGCTGGTGGTCGAGACAGACAAGGCCGAAGGCTTCCGCCGTGGTCGCAACCTCGACAAGGTCGGCATGAAGGCGCAGGACACGTCGGAGCTGTTCTTCGACGACGTGCGCGTGCCGGTGGCCAACCGCTTGGGCGCCGACGAGGGCGCCGGCTTCACACAGCTGATGCAGCAGCTGCCGCAAGAGCGCCTGATCATCGCCGTCAGCGCGATCGGTGCGATGGAGCGGGCGCTCGACGAGACCGTTGCCTACGTGAAGCAGCGCCAGGCTTTCGGCAAGACGGTGTGGGACTTCCAGAACACCCGCTTCAAGCTGGCCGAGGTGCAGGCCACCGTGCTGGCCACCCGCGCCTTTGTCGACGCCTGCCTGGCCGCGCACCTGAAGGGCGAGCTCGACCCGGCGCGCGCCGCGCTGGCCAAGGCCTGGGTCACCGAGCAGCAATGCCAGGTGATGGACGAGTGCCTGCAGCTGTTCGGCGGCTACGGCTACATGATGGAGTACCCGATCGCCGAGCTGTATGCCGATGCCCGCGTGCAGCGCATCTACGGCGGCACCAACGAAATCATGAAGGAGCTGGCGTCACGCTTCATGTGACGCCGATAGCGCCATGAGCGACAGCGGCCAAGACAACGGCGAGCCCCGTGTCGAAAGCGCGTGAGGGGCGGCTGCCCCGCCGGGCTGCGGGCGACATGCGCATCGCCCGCGAGCACCTCGAGGAAGCCGCCCTGGTCAAGGCCTGGTTACTTGGAGACGCCCAGCAACTCGAACATCTGGTCTCCCGGCATCGGGCCCACGCAGTCCTTGATGGGGGTCCAGTTGGGGCAGCCGATCCCGTAGCCATCGCCCGGGTTCTGGATGACGGCCCTGCTGCCCGAGAAGCCCTTCGACGCGTTCCACATCCAAACCGTGCCGACTTCCTTCGTCTTGCCTTGCACCGACAACCAGTAATGGCCGGCCTTCAGCTTCACCGGCGTGGAGAGCTTGACGGCAAAGTTGCCGTCGACGTTCTTGGCGATCGGGGCCGCCAGCAGTTCGGCGACGACCTTGCCGGGCATGCCGTTCTGGTCCTTGAAGAAGGTGAGGTTGGCGCTGGCCAATTCACCGCCGGCCGAGCCCATGCCGCCGTAGGCGTGAACCTCGGAGATCTTCCACGTGGCGCCTTCGGGCACGGTGAAGTCGTCCGCGATGCGGATGTCCATCTCGTCGTAGTCGCTGTCCCAGTCGGTGGACACGACGCCCGCCAGCCAGTTGCCGGTATGGCCATACAGCACCTCTTTGGCCGTCAGCGACGGTGCCGGCGTTTCGATGCGCTGGTCCGCGGCGGAGCGGGTTTGCATCAGCTCGGGCGCCGCCATGGTGGCACCGGTTGCGGCCAGGCAGGCAGCCGCGGTCAATACGCGAAGTTGAACCAGGTTTTTCATGCTGATCTCCAACAAAGTTTATGTGTTCAAGCCCGACCCGCGGACTGCGGGCCTGGCAGGGATCTCAAGCGAATTGCCGGCGGAGGTGATCGTAGCCACCGGTCCGCGAGGCAATCAAGGGCCTGGAGTGTTTCCCGCAATCGCGGACGGAAGGCAGGGTTCGCGACGGCTTCGCAGTGCACCCTGATGTCTCGCATCTCACGCGTTATGCAGGCGGCATCCGTGTGCCTCGAATTGCATCCGATCGCGTCTCACCGAGCCGCATTCATGGCCGCTGTTCCGATGGGCGACGGCACCCTATCGGCGCATGCGGGGCATGATGGCTGCGCTGTTCAGCGCCGGCACCTTTGCCCCTGATGAAAGGAAAGGACGAGCGTTGTACTTTTTGTGACAACGCCACCCGCATGCAAGACGATTCCGACGACACTGGCGACCTGGGCTTCACCTGGCAACGCATGAAAAATGGCGATGTGCGGGTGCTGCACCACGGCAAGCTGGCCAGCACGCTGCGCGGCCGCGATGCCGACGAGTTCCTGGCCGAGGCTGACGGCGCCGACGATGCGGCCATGCAGCAATCGATGGCCCGCCTGACCGGCAACTACAAGCACGGCAACGAACGCACCGCTGCCGACCATCCACGCAATCGGCGTTGACCAACATGACAGAAGCCTTCATCTACGACCACGTGCGCACACCGCGTGGCAAGGGCAAGAAAGACGGCGGCCTGCACCAGGCCAGCCCCGTGTGGCTGCTGCGCGGCCTGCTGCAGGCGCTGCGCCAGCGCAACCACCTGGACACCGCGTTGGTCGACGACGTGGTGCTGGGCTGCGTGACGCCGGTGGGCGAGCAGGGCGCCGACATCGCCCGCACGGCGGTGCTCGACGCCGACTGGGCGCAGACGGTGGCCGGCGTCACGCTGAGCCGCTTCTGCGCCTCGGGCCTCGAGGCCATCAACCTGGCCGCGGCCAAGGTGCGCGGCGGGCTGGAAGACTTGGTCGTGGCCGGCGGCGTCGAGAGCATGAGCCGCTGGCCGATGGGCAGTGACGGCGGCGCCTGGGTGATGGACCCGCGCGTCAACCAGCACCTGGGCTTCGTGCCGCAAGGCATCGGGGCCGATCTGATCGCCACGCTCGAGGGTTGGGGCCGCGCCGACGTGGATGCCTTCGCCGTGCGCTCGCACAAGCTGGCCGCCGCGGCGCGCCAGCGCGGCGCGTTCAAGAAGTCGATCGTGCCGGTGGCCGACATCGCCGGCCTGCCGCTGCTGGCCGAAGACGAAACCGTCCGCCCCGGCACGACCGCCGAGACACTGGCCAAGCTGCAGCCCAGCTTCGCGATGATGGGCCAGATGGGGTTCGACGCGACGGCGCTGCGCAAGTACACGACGATCGAGCAGATCGACCATGTGCACCACGCCGGCAACTCGTCCGGCATCGTCGACGGCGCCGCGCTGATGCTGATCGGCTCGGCCGAGGCCGGCCAGCGGGCCGGCCTGAAGGCACGCGCGCGCATCCGCAGCATGGCGGTGATCGGCTCCGAGCCGACCATCATGCTGACCGGCCCCGCGCCCGCCTGCCGCAAGGCGCTGGGCAAGGCCGGTATGGCCGCGGCCGACATCGACCTGTGGGAGATCAACGAGGCCTTTGCCGCGGTGCCGCTGAAGTGTGCGCGCGAGTTGGCGATCGACATCGAGCGCGTCAACGTCAACGGCGGCGCGATCGCCATGGGCCACCCGCTCGGCGCCACCGGCTGCATCATCCTCGGCACGATGCTCGACGAGCTCGAGCGCCGCAACCAGAGCACCGGCTGCGCCACCTTGTGTGTCGGCGGCGGCATGGGCATTGCCACCATCATCGAAAGGGTTTGAAGTGGCAGCGATAGCAATCGACAAGAGCGCCGACGGCGTCGTGCTGGCCACGATGGACCTGGCCGGCAAACCGATGAACGTGATCGACGCCGAGATGGCCGCGGCGCTGGCCGGGCTGGTCGAAGCGCTGGAGAGCGATGCCTCGATCACCGGCCTGATCCTCGCCTCGGGCAAGAAAGACTTCTTCGCCGGTGCCGACGTGGACCACCTGTGGGAGATCGACACGGCCGAGCAGGCCTTCGAAGAGTCGATGCACTTCAAGTCCTGGCTGCGCCGGCTCGAGCAGGCCGGCAAGCCGGTGGTCGCGGCCATCCACGGCCGCTGCCTCGGGGGCGGGCTGGAGATCGCGCTGGCCTGCCACCACCGCATCGTGCTGGACGACGGCAAGGCGCGCCTGGGCCTGCCCGAGGTGAAGCTGGGCCTGTTGCCCGGTGGCGGCGGCACCCAGCGCCTGCCGCGCCTGGTGGGCATGCAGCAGGCGCTGCAGTGGATGAGCGAGGGCACCGAGGTGCGCGCCGCGCAGGCGCTGAGCAGCGGCCTGGTGCATGCGCTGGCGAAGACGCCGGAAGACATGCTGGCCCAGGCGCGCGCCTGGATCGCCGCCCACCCGAAGCCGCAGCAGCCGTGGGACGCACCGAAGTTTCGCTACCCCGGCGGTGACTCGCGCTCGCCGGCGATCGCGCAGCTGCTGGCGATCGGCCCGTCGATGGCGAGCGCCAAGAGCTGGGGCAACTATCCGGCGCTGACGCACATCATGAGCAGCGTGTTCGAAGGCGGCCTGGTCGACTTCGACAACGCGCTGGCCATCGAGAGCCGCTACTTCGCGGCCTGCGTCGTCAGCCCCGAAAGCCGCAACCTCATCGGCACGCTGTGGTACCAGCTGAACGCGATCAAGAAGGGCGCTTCACGGCCGAGCGGGCCGGCGCCGTCGAAGGTCAAGAAGCTGGGCATTCTGGGCGCCGGCATGATGGGCGCGGGCATCGCCTACGTCAGCGCCAAGGCCGGCATCGAGGTGGTGCTGCTGGACACCACGCAGGCCAACGCCGACAAGGGCAAGGCCTACAGCCAGGCCCTGCTCGACAAGGCGGTGAAGAAGGGCGGCCGCACGGCCGAGCAGCGCGACGCCACCTTGGCGCGCATCACGCCGACCACCGACTACGCCGCGCTGAAAGACTGCCAGCTGGTCATCGAGGCGGTGTTCGAAGACCGCGCGGTGAAGGCCGAGGTCACCAAGCTGGCCGAGGCGCAGTTGAGCGCGAAGGCGGTGTTCGCGTCGAACACCTCGACCTTGCCGATCACCGGCCTGGCCCAGGCCAGCGAACGGCCCGCCAACTTCATCGGCCTGCACTTCTTCTCGCCGGTCGACAAGATGCCGCTGGTCGAGATCATCGTCGGCGAGCAGACCAGCGACGAGACGCTGGCCAAGGGCTTCGACTTCGTGCAGCAGATCGGCCAGACGCCGATCGTCGTCAACGACAGCCGCGGCTTCTACACCAGCCGCGTGTTCGCCACCTACGTGATGGAAGGGCTGGCGATGCTGAAAGAGGGGGTGCACCCGCGCAGCATCGAAGTGGCCGGCCTGCAGGCGGGCATGCCGATGCCGCCGCTGGCGCTGCAGGACGAGGTCAGCCTCTCGCTCGGCGTGCACGTGGCCGACCAGACCCGCAAAGACCTGGCGGCCGAAGGCAAGCCCTACGAGGCCCACCCGGGCGAGGCGGTGTTGCGCCAGCTGTGCGAGATCGGCCGCATCGGCAAGAAGGCCGGCCAGGGCTTCTACGACTGGCCGGCCGAAGGCGAGCGGGGCGAAAAGCGCCTCTGGCCGGGGCTGAAAGAGATGTTCCCTGTGGCGGCCGAGCAGCCGACGCAAGAGCAGATGATCGAACGCCTGCTCTACGCCCAGGCCAACGAAGCCGCGCGCTGCCTGGAAGAAGGCGTGCTGCGCTCGGTGGCCGACGGCAACGTCGGCTCGATCCTGGGCTGGGGCTTTGCGCCGTTCTTCGGCGGCGCGCTGCAGTTCATCAACACAGTGGGGCCAGCGCACTTCGTGGCCCGCTCGCGCGAGCTGGCGGCGGCGCACGGCAAGCGCTTCAAGCCGGCCAAGCTGGTGATCGAGCTGGCGAAGAAGGGTGAACTGCTGGAGGTGGGCGGCCCGGCTTCAGCCTGAGGCCGCCCTGGTTGAAGATCAGGCGCCGCCGGTGACGGCCGCGGCGCCCTTCAGCATCTCGTGCACGTCGTTGACCATCACTGCCAGGAAGCCCAGCAGCGCGACGTAGTAGATGCCGTATTCCCACTTCACCTTGGCCGACACGTTGTAGTAGGTGGCGGCCTCGGGGCTGTCCTTGCGGTAGGTGATGGCCTTCCAGACCTGCGGCGCGGCCAGCACCGCGATCAGGATCAGCATCGGGCTGGGGCGGTAGTAGAACAGCGCGCCCAGCACCGGCACCCCGAGCAGCCAGATCCGCGGTGACAGCACCGCGGTGATGCGGCCACCGTCGAACGGCGACAGCGGGATCAGGTTGAACAGGTTCAGGAAGAAGCCCGAGTACGCGACCGCCAGCAGCCAGTTGCTGCCCTCGTTGCGCGCCAGGAAGTAGCAGCCGATCGCCCCCATCGTGCCCAGCAGCGGGCCGCCCAGGCCGACATAGGCCTCGGTCTCGGCGTCGTGCGGCATGTCTTTCAGCTCGACCCAGGCGCCGACGAACGGGATAAAGGTCGGCGCGCCCACCTTCAGGCCGCGCTGGCGGGCTGCGATGTAGTGGCCCATCTCGTGCACGAACAGCAGCGCGACGAAACCCACCGCATACCGCCAGCCGTAGACGAAGGCGTAGAGCACCACCGACAGCAGCATCGTGCCGCCGGTGGTCAGCAGCTTGCCCAGCTTGACGCCGGACAGCAGCAGCAAGAGCAGCTTGATCATGGCGCGGTCGTCAGGCCTGCTTCTTGCGCCCGAAGAGCTTGCCGATGGCGGCCAGGCCGCCGATGCCGCCCAGGATGATCAGCTTGGCGAACTTGGCGAAGAACAGGCCGGCCGCGGCCAGCAAGCCCAGCTTCTTGGCGCCCACACCCAGCACCAGCGCGGCCAGGCCGTACTCGGCCAGGTGGTCGGTCTTCTCGTTGAAGTCGCCGTAGCGCTGGCCTTCGTTGAAGTTCAGCGCCGCCAGCATCGCCTGGCCATCGGGCTTGTGCGCCGGCAGGTCTTTCAGGCCGGTCACCAGGTTCATGCTGAAGTAGCCTTCGCGGCCCAGCAGGTAGGTGTTGTAGTTGACGCCCTGGTCGTCGGTGTCGGTCGAGCCCTTCTCGCGCGACGACATGGCCCACACCAGGCGGTGCGTGCTGGCCTCGTAGGCCGGCTTCTCGGCCCAGCCGATGATCTCGAGCGCCGGCACGCCCATCTTGGCGCGCTCTTCGTTCGATTCTTCGGTGCCTTCCTTGAAGCTCTTCAGCAGGTCGTCGGCGTTCCATTCCTTGGCGTCGTCGTCCTTGATGTGGCCCGAGTCTTCGTAGCGCACCGTCATGAACCAGCCTTGCTCTTCGCCCTTGGGGAAGACCAGGCCCTGCAGGCGCGGGTCTTCGCCCGGGTTGCCCATGGCCTGCAACAGTTTGGTGGCTTGCGGATTCGGGATGAAGACGCGGCCTTCGGGCAGCTTCAGCACCGCCTTGTCGAGCAGCTTGATGTCGGTGGGGCCGGACTGGGCGACCTTGGCCGCTTCGTCCCAGGCTTTCTGCCCATCGGGCGGTGCATCGGCCAAGGCGGCGGTGCCGCCGGCGAGCAAGGTGAGTTTGAGTGCCAGGCGCAGCAGCGCGGCGGCGAACGATCGCGTCATGGATCCCTCCCGAGAACCGTCGTTGTTAGAGGCGCGATTTTCCCACGCCGGCCTGTGCCGGCGGCGGGCCGGCCGGGTTTCTACCTGCGTTGCCGCCTCAAGCTGCCAACTACTGAACGACCTGGACCCACCACGCCTGGTTGGCCTGGGCCGGGCTGGCGCAGGGCCATTGCTGCAGCCAGGCGCCGTTGCCGGTGGACCAGTTGTTGTCGTCCAGGCAGGCGTTGCTGTGGGTGAAGACCAGGTGGAAGGTGTTGCCGCCCAGGTGGTCGAGGCGGATGCGCTGGCTGGGGTGTGTGTCGCTGCAGGGTGACTGGATGATGCCGCGGCCCTTGCCAAGGCCGTCGCCGCGCACGCTCAGGCACAGGCCGCTGTTGACCGACACGAAGCTCCAGGTGCCCTGGCCTCGGGCGACCGCTTTCCACTGCTGGTTGGCGCCGCCGACGTATTCCCACTGGTGCACCGAGTCGCCGGGGTTCTTCGACCAGTTCGCCACGTCGGCCACCAGGCCGGTGTGCTGGTTGGTCAGCCGGTAGACCACGCCGTCGACCAGCGGTTGCGCCAGCGCGAAGTCGACCGAGCTGCGCGCCGCTTCGGGCCCGCTGCAGCGCAGGATCTGCTGGTCCAGCGGGCGTTCCACCCGGCAGGTCAGCGACGAGGGCGTTGTGGTGACGATGGCCTGGCTCACGTCGTAGCCGGCCGGGATGAAGACCTCGGTGCTGCCGCTTCGCGGGTCGTGGGCCCAGGTGTACGAGAACGACGTGGCCTGGGTGCGAAAGGCGATCGGCGTGCCGGCCGTGGCGCGGGGAAAGTAGCGCGGGTGGTACAGCTGCGACCGCAGCCGGCCCTCGGCCACGACGCTGAAGTCTTCGGTGTCCCAGCCGTCGAGCTTGGCCGCCGTCCACAGCGGGGTGTAGCCCCACTGCGCGCCGGACATGAAGCGGGCGTCCATGGTGTCGTAGATCGACTCCATGTACCCGTTCACGTGCGCGGTGTTGGCCCATTCGCCCATCTCGCCGAGGAAATGGCCCGAGCCGTTGGCGGCGGCCTGCGCCTGCTGGGCCGCGAAGGTGCCGTCGGGCGAGGCGCCCATCCAGTTCTTCAGCACGTTGGCCGAGAACTCGTAATAGTGCGGTGCCCAGACCGTGTTGTCGTAGCGGTGGGGCTGGCCGTTGGCGTCGGTCCATTGCGGCGCGGCCACCACGGCGGCGTCGGCCGAGGGCTCGTAGAACAGGATCGCGCCCGGGTGACGCTCGCGGATGACGGCCGACGCGCGGTTGTAGACATCCGCCATCTCGTGGTCGTAGCCCCAGGGCTCGTTCATCAGGTCGTAGCCGATCACGTTGCCGTGCTGGGCCATCGCCTCGGCGACCGAGGCGACCATCTCGATGAAGCGGCTCTTGATGCCTTGCGCATCGGCGTGAAAGGCGTGCCAGGTGGCGTGGTAGTTCGCGTCGAGGAACGCGCTGACGCCCCACCAGCCCGGGATCAGGAACTGGCAGCTCGGCCCGTTGTCGGGCTGGTAGCGGGTGAGGTCGGCGGCGATCGCCCACGACGGGAAGCCGTCGCCGCAGCCGTGGTTGGCGTAGCGCGAATACGTGTCCTGGTGAAAGTCGACCAGCACGTAGATGCCGGCGGCCTCGGCCCAGCGGGCGATGGTTTCGTAGGCGCCGAGGTAGCCCGCGTCGTATTGGCAGCGCGTGGGCTCGTAGGCCTCCCAGTTGAACGTCAGCCGGATGATGTTGACGCCCCAGGTCTTCAGCTGCGTCATCTGCGCCGCATCCGACAACAGCGTGAACGGCGGCACCTTGCCGGTGCCGCTGACGTTCATGCCCCTGAGCAGCACGACGCGGTTCTGCGCGTCCTTGAAGTACGGGCCGTCGACATGCAACGGGGCCGGCGCGGCCGGCATGGCCGCATGCGGCGGGGCCGCGCATTGCGCGTGCAACGGCGGGTGGGCCAGGCATAGGCCGGCCGCGGCGAACAGCGCGCGTTGGCGCCACCAAGAGCAGGGCTTGGACGAGCGAGGCATGCAGGGGTCTCCCAAGCCGCCAGACACGCGCCACACGGGCGCCGGCGGCAGGCACCACAGCGGGCAGAACCGGGAACGGGCAGGGCGCGAGCCGTCGGTGGTTCGCGCCTCGGTCTTCCCTCGATATTCTTTTGGTAGCGGCGACTATCTGGTAGTCATCACTACCGTTGCATCGGGACTTACCCATGGCCACCCGCCGGGCCGGGGCGCCGCGGGCCGTGAGGTATCGTCGCCGCCGTGTCACCGCCGCCCCTGTCTGCCACCCCCTCACTGCCCGCGCAACGTTTCGATCGGCTGGACGCCTTGCGCGGCCTGGCCATCGTCTGGATGGCGGTCTTCCACTTCTGTTTCGACCTCAACTACTACGGCTACTTCCAGCCGCGCCAGCGTTTCCAGTTCGACCCGTTCTGGACGGTGCAGCGCACCTGCATCGTCACGCTGTTCCTGCTGTGCGCGGGCATGGGCCAGGCGGTGGCGATCGAGGCGGGCCAGCGCTGGTCGCGCTTCTGGCGCCGCTGGGCCCAGGTGGCCGGCTGCGCGGCGCTGGTGTCGATCGGCTCGGCGCAGATGTTCCCGAACACCTGGATCAGCTTCGGCGTGCTGCACGGCATTGCGGTGATGCTGGTCGTCGTGCGCCTGGTGGCGCCGCGCCTGCTGGCACAAGGCGCGCTGGGTAGCGGCGCGCTGCTGGGCCTGGCGCTGGCGGCGCTGGTGCTGCCGCGGGTGTGGCATGACCCGCTGTTCGACAGCCGCTGGACCAACTGGGTGGGGCTGGTGACGCGCCTGCCGCGCGCCGAAGACTACGTGCCGGTGCTGCCCTGGCTGGGCGTGATGCTGCCCGGCGTGGTGCTCGGCACCTGGCTGCTGAGGCACCGGCGGCACTGGCTGGCCGGCGACGTGCCGGCGGCACTGCGGCCGCTGGCCGTGCTGGGCACCTGGTCGCTGACCTTCTACATGCTGCACCAGCCGGTGCTGATCGGCGCGATCCAGGCCTGGCGCTTCGTCGCAGGCTGAGGGATGTTGGGGGGAGGCGTTGTGGGGGGATGAGGCCCCTAGGCTTCGGGCTACGCGCGGGGTGAGGGCGCTTCTACGATCACGCTCCTTCGCTGCAGCTGCCCCACCGGCCTGCCGCCACCCCAACAAACCCCAGGAGACCCGCTTTGGCTTCACGCAATTCTTCGACCTCGTCGCTGCGCACCCGCGCCGTTCGCCTCGTTGCCGCATTGGCGATGGGGGGCTTCGCCAGCCTCGCGCTGGCCCAAGCGGGGCCATTGCCGCCGGGGGTGGAAGAGCTCGCGCGCTCGCTCGAATCGGCCAAGATCTACCGCGCGCCGAAGGACAGCACGCCGCCCACCACCGCCATCGACCTGACCGCACCCTCGGCCCGGCTGCCGGCGCAGATCGACCAGCTGACGCGCCTGCTGAAGACCTCGGCGCCGAACGTGAAGCCGTCCGTGCGGCTGGCGCTGGCGAATGTGCGGCAGGCCTGGGCTGCTTTCTATGGCGGCGCGCCGGACGAAAGCCTGTCGCACCTGAACGCCTGCCTGGCCGCGCTGCAACCCGCCGAGCAAGCGCTCGACGACGCGGTGGCCGCGGCCGACAGCAGCGCCGACGTGGCGTTGATCGAAGTCCAGCGCCAGCTGAGCCTGACGGCGCAGCGCATCGCCGACGACGTGTACGGCCAGGCCAAGCTGGCCGGTGTCTCGAAAGAGCGGCTGAAGCCCGCCAAGACCGAGCTGGACGCCGGTGACCGCCTGCTCGACGCCGGCTCGCACACCGGCGCCGTCGGCCGCTTTGCCAGCGGCCTGGGCCTGGCGGCGAACACCATCGTGTTCAGCCTCGACCGCTTCGAAAGCAACATCCACGCGACGTTCGACCCGATGTCGGTCGGCAACGCCTACGCCGTGTCGCTGGGCGGCGTGCTGAAGAAGTTCGGCCACCACGGCCAGGCCCGCACCGCGGCCGACGCGCCGGTGCTGGACCAGTCCGACACCAAGCCGATGCACATCGCCAGCGCCAGCAAGCTGCTGACGGCGATCGTGACGATGCGGCTGCTGGCCGACAAGGGCCTGTCGCCGGACACGCCGATCGCCGGCTACCTGCCGAGCAACTGGGTGCTGGGCGACGGTGTCGATCAGCTGACCTTTGCCGACGTGATGACCCACAAGACCGGCTTTGCGCAGAAGAAAGACCAGGTCAAGGGCGAAGACTACGCGCCGCTGCGCGACCGCATCGCGCTGCCGGTGGGCGACCATGGCGCGAAGTACAGCAACGCCAACTTCGCGCTGCTGCGGGTGCTGTCGTCGCGGCTGCAGGGCGCCGACCCGGTGGACTACGCCGAGTTCGATGCCGGTGCCTTCACGACCGCGATGTTCCTGATCAAGGCGCAGTCGCTGTTCGCCTCGGTCGGCGCCTCGGCCTCGTGCCACAGCGAAGACCCCACGCCCACCGTGCAGTACCGCTTCCCGGACACCGGCGCGGCCGGCTACCAGGAGCCGGCCCGCGACCTGAGCTGCGGCGGCTACGGCTGGCAGATCAGCGCGCGCGACTACACCCGCGTGCTGGCCAACCTGCGCTACACCGGCAACCTGATGCCGCCGGCGTCGCTGGCCGAAATGCGCAGCCGCTACCTGGGGCTGATGAGCCCGACGATGTTCTCGGCCTATGTCAACGGCAAGTTCGGCGTCTACCACGGCCACGGTGGCGACTGGAGCCACGGCGAGGGCGGGCTGGACACCTGCGCCTACATGTTCCCGATCGTCGTGGAGGCCGCCGTCTGGGCCAACTCGAATTCGGGCAACTACGGCGGCGTGGGCCACCAGTGCAAGGCCCTGATCAAGGCATTCGACGACGCCTGGGTGCCGAACTGAGCGGTTGAGCCCGCGGGCGGGGCGGCGCGGGCCGCGTGGCGTTGGGGCATGATGCGCGCACCATGACCCAGCGAATCCTCTTCGGCTTCCATGCCGTCACCGTGCGCCTGAAAACCGCGCCGGGCTCCATCACTGAAATCCACGTCGACGCGACCCGCCGCGACGCCCGCATGCGCGGCTTCGTCGAGCGGGCGCGCGAAGCCGGCATGCGCCTCATCGACAGCGACGACGCCCGGCTGTCCAAGCTCGCCGGCAACAGCCGCCACCAGGGCGTGGTGGCGCGCGTCGAGCCGCTGGCGCCCACCCACTCGCTGGACGAGGTGCTCGAAGGCGTCGAAGCTGCCAAGGAAGACCCGCCGCTCGTGCTGGTGCTGGACGGCGTGACCGACCCGCACAACCTGGGCGCCTGCCTGCGCGTGGCCGACGGTGCCGGCACGCACGCGGTGGTCGCGCCGAAGGACCACGCGGTCGGCCTGAACGCGACGGTGGCCAAGGTCGCCTCTGGCGCTGCCGAGACCGTGCCCTACCTGATGGTGACCAACCTCGCGCGGAGCCTGAACGAGATGAAGGAGCGCGGCGTCCGCATCATCGGCACCAGCGACGACGCGACGCAGACGCTGTACGACGTCGACCTGAGCGGCCCGGTGGCGCTGGTGCTGGGCGCCGAAGGCGCGGGCATGCGCCAGCTGACGCGCAAGACCTGCGACGAGCTGGTCAGCATCCCGATGGCTGGTGCGGTGGAAAGCCTGAACGTGTCGGTGGCCGCCGGCGTGTGTCTGTACGAGGCACGGCGCCAACGGCGGGCCAAGGGCTGAAGCAACCATGGGCGCAGCCGCTGACCTGGCCCCGCTGCGCCAGCGCATTCAGCGGGCCGGCCGCATCGCCGTGATGACCGGCGCCGGCATGTCGGCCGAGAGCGGCATCCCGACCTTTCGCGATGCGCGCACCGGCTACTGGGCGCGCTTCGACCCGATGCAGCTGGCCAGCGAGCAGGGCTTTCGGGCCGACCCCGGCCGTGTCTGGCGCTGGTATGCCGAGCGCCGCGAGGGCGTGCGTGCCGCGCAGCCGAACGCGGGCCACCTGGCGCTGGGGGCGTTCGCCCAGCGCCACCCGGGGCGGCTGAGCGTCATCACGCAAAACGTCGACGACCTGCACCAGCGGGCCGGCAACGCCGACACGATCCGGCTGCATGGCGACATCTTGCGCGACCTGTGGCTCGAAGAGTGCCCGCGCCGCGCGCACGGCCGGCCCTGCGACACGGCCTGGGCAGCGCCGGGCGAGCCGCCGGTCTGCGGCGACTGCGGCAACCAGCTGCGCCCGGGGGTGGTGTGGTTCGGCGAAAACCTGCCGCTGGCGGCGTTGACCGCGGCAGAAGAGGCGGCCGACCGCTGCGACGTGATGCTGGTCGTCGGCACCTCGGGCGCCGTGTGGCCCGCGGCGGGCCTGGCCGCGCGCGCCCGCGGCGCCGGCGCCTGGGTGGCGATCGTCAACCCCGAGGCCAGCGAGATCGACGCCGACGCGCAGCAGCTGGTGCGCGGCACGGCGGCCGGCGTGCTGCCACAGTTGTTCGCCGATCAGGCCTGACCCCCGCGCCGGGTCAGCACATCCACTGCAGCACGCCGTCGCCGCGGGCGGCGGCGTCGCGGTAGAACTCGGCCATGCGCTCGAAGTTGTCGAGCAGGTAGGCCAGCGCGTCGTTGCCGTCGCGCACCCAGATCACGTCGGGGTAGATGGCCCGGGCCTGCATGTCCTGCGGGTCGAAGCGTGCCGTCAGCTCGTCGGTCGTCAGGCTGTCGAGCGCGGCGGCCAGTCGCACGACCTGTTCCGGCGTCAGCAGCCGCGCCGGCCCCAGGCCGATGTCGGGCCCGAGCTCGGCGCCGCCGTAGATCGCCAGCGAGAAGGGCTCGCGGCCACCGTCGGCGCGGCCCGTCAACAGGTAGTGCAGGCCATGCCAGGCCTTGTCGACGTCGGTCTCGAAGGGCGGGCCCTCACCGTCGTCGGGTTGCAGATAGTTCTCGATCTCGCCCGGTGCCGCGCGCAGCCGCGCGAGCGTGTCCGGCGCCACGGCCGCAAAACAGACCGCCATGCCCATGTTTTATCCCCTCCAGCGAGCATGGATTATCAAAGGCGCAGCCGGCGGGCCCGCTGCGCGGTGACCACCGAACCGTCAACCATCTTCATCGGTGCCGGGCCCGCCGGACCTTGCGCTGCGCCCGCGCACTCTGTTCAATCGCCGTTGGCTCCCTGGCCAACGCCTGCGTTCGCGGGCCGCCGAGAGGCCCGTGGTACTTCCAGAGCGAAGGAGACAGCATGGCCCATTCAATGGCGGGCTGGCAGCAAGCCCAATCCCTGGCGCTGCGCGCCGCAACCCAGTGGCGGTGGATGGAGGAGGCGGTCACCGGTGGGGCCTTCGCTTCACTCGCCGCGTGGCCCGACGCCTGGAGCCCGCTCGACGCGGTGGCCTCGCGGGCCTCTCCCGCCGATGTCATCGTCGGCACCAAAGGCGATGACAGCCTGGCCGGCACCGACGCTGCCGACCTGATCAACGGCCGCCAAGGCGCCGACACGATGGCCGGCGCGGGCGGCCACGACGTCTATGTCGTCGACAACCTGGGCGACGTGGTCGAGGAGGCGGCGGGCGGCGGCATCGACACCGTGCTCTCGCGCGTCAGCTACAGCCTGGCGGCCAACATCGAGAACCTGCGCTTGACCGGCGCCGACAACCTGCAGGGCACCGGCAACGAGCTCGACAACTTCATCTCGGGCAACCAAGGCAGCAACCAGCTGCAAGGCGCAGAAGGCCGGGACACGATCTACGGTGGCCGTGGCAACGACAGCCTCGATGGCGGCGCGGGTGCCGACCTGATGGTGGGCGGCGAGGGCGACGACACCTTCAACGTCGACGATCCCGGCGACGTCACGGTGGAGCTGCAAGGCGGTGGCAACGACACCGTGTACGCCACGGTCACCTGGACGCTGGCGCCGCACATCGAGAACCTGACCCTGGGCTACGCCTACACCCAGATCGATGGCTACGGCAACGCGTTGGACAACCTGATCGCCGGCGGGCCCACCGTCAATCTGATCGACGGCGGCGCCGGCAACGACACGATCACCGGCACCAACGATCTGAGCCCCTATGTCGCCGACACCTTGATCGGCGGCGCGGGCGACGACTCGATCACGGGCGGCGGCCTGCTGGGCAACGACCTCGTCTACGGTGGCACCGGCAACGACACGCTGACGGGCTCGAACGCTAGCTTGTACGGGGAAGACGGCAACGACTACCTGCAGGGTGGCCAGATGGATGGCCACCACGCACCCGGCAACATCGTGTCCGGCGGCGCGGGGCAGGACACCCTGCTGGGCGGCGGCAGCATGGATGGTGGCGACGGCGACGACTGGCTCGAGTCGGGCATTTTTGTTTCCGCCGTGGGGGGTGACGGCAACGACACGATCTCGGGCATCGGCGGCGGCGGGTACTACGATTTCAGCCTCGATGCCGGTTCAGGCGATGACGTGATCGACATCTCGGCGTTCAGCAAGCTCACGCTGCAAGCCGGCAGCGGCAACGACAAGATCGATTGCTACTACATGCGCCAGGCCAGCCTCGATGCCGGCAGTGGTGACGACGAGGTGACGCTCAGCGGCGGCGCTGGCGAGCCCTACGCCGTGCAAGGCGGCTCGGGCAACGACACCATCCGGGCGGATGGCTTCGGCGGCAGCGTCAATGGCGGCGTTGGCGACGACTGGGTCTTCGCCGCGGCCAGAAATGGCCTGGCGGCCGAGGCCAGGGGCGGGCAGGGCAACGACACGCTGACCGGCGGTGGCGGCCTGGCCACCTTGATCGGCGGCGACGGCCACGACACCTTCGTGCTCACCATGAAGGAGGTGCTCTACGAGGACATGCTCGCCGTCCGCGATTTCTCGGCCGGTACCGACCACCTCGAGGTGAGCCAGGCCAGCCTGGGCGTCGGCAACGGCGACCTGCAGGTCGACGGGGCCACGACGATCGATGGGCCGGGTGGCTTCGACAGCAGCGCCGAGCTGGTGATCGTGGCGGCCGACATCTTCGGCGACCTGTCGCTCGATGCCGCGGCGGCGGCCATCGGCAGTGCGAACCAGGGCTACGCGGCCGGCCAGACCGCGGTCTTCGTCGTCGACAACGGCGTGGACTCGTGGCTGCTGTACTTCGAGTCGTCGGGCAGCGATGCGGCGGTCAGCGCCGCCGAATTGAGCATCGCCGCTCGGCTCAACCAGAGCGTGGGCGTGCAGGTGGGCGACGTCACCTGGAGTGCGTGACCCGGGTCGCGGCGCGTCACCGCTCGACCGCCGCGTAGACCATGTTCATCAGCAGCGAGCGGTAGTGGTCGCGCTGCTTGACCGACTGGATCATCAGCACCACCCACAGATCGGTCTTGGGGTCGACCCAGAACAGCGTGCCGGCCGCGCCGCCCCAGTGGTAGGTGCCGGGCTCGGACGGGTTGACCGCTTCGCCCGGCGCCAGCCGCACGGCAAAGCCCAGGCCGAAGCCGTAACCCGGGCCGGGCAGGTACAGCGGTGTGCGGGCGATGTGCGGGCTGACGTGGTCGCTGGTCATGAAGGCGATCGTCTTCGGGCTCAGGATGCGCTTGCCGTCCAGCGTGCCGCCGTTGCGCAGCATCTGCACGAAGCGGGCGTAGTCCATCGCGGTGGACATCAGCCCGCCGCCGCCCGATTCGCCCTTGCGCAGCACCCGCGGGTCGCCCATGTCGGCGTTCAGCCCCAGGTTGCGGTCGTGCTCGAAAGGCTCGGCGATGCGGCCGAATTTCTTGCGGTCGGTGACATAGAACGAGGTGTCGTTCATGCCCAGCGGGTCAAAGAGGCGCGCCTTCAAGAAAGCGCCCAGCGACTGGCCCGACACGACCTCGATCACGCGGCCCAGGATGTCGGTGGAGTGGCCGTAGTCCCAGGTGCTGCCCGGCTGCGCGGCCAGCGGCAAAGTGGCCAGCCGGTCGGCGAACTGGGCGTTGTCGAGGTCTTCGAACAGCTTGGCCTGGTCGTAGGCGGTGCGCACCAGCGAGTTGCCGAAGAAGCCGTAGGTCAGGCCCGAGGTGTGGCGCAGCAGGTCTTGCACCGTCATGCTGCGTTGGGTGGGCACCAGCTCGAGCGTCGGCTTGCCGTCCGGGCCTGGCTTCTCGACGCCGACCTTCACCTTGCCGAAGGCCGGGATGTACTTCTCCACCGGGTCGTCGAGCTTCAACTTGCCGTCTTCGACCAGCATCATCGCGGCCACGCTGGTGACCGGCTTGCTCATCGAGTAGATGCGGAAGATCGCGTTGCGCTCCATCGGGATGCCGGGCTCCGGGCCCAGGTCGCCGACCGCGTCGTACTGCACCACCTTGCCGTGGCGCGCGACCATCAGCACCGCGCCGGGGATCTTGCCGTCCTGCACGCCGGCCATCAGCATGGCGGTGATGCGCTGCAGCCGCTCGGTCGACAGGCCCTCGGCCTCGGGCTTGCTGCGCGGCAGCTCGGCCGCCTGCAACGGCGCCAGCAGCAGGCTGCCGGCCAGGCACAGCGCCGTGGCCAGGGTCTTGAAATGCCTCATGGGGTCTCCTGCGGGCGCCGTGCGCTGGGTGGTTCGAAGGGCGCAAAGCATCGCACAGCCCATGCCTGCCAAGCGGGCGGGTCGGTTACTAACGGGTTACCGAGAGCGTCGGGGGCCAAGCACGCGGGCCCGCCACCCCGATCCAGAGAACTCGCGGCGCAGGCGTGGGGCTGGGCGGCCCGGCGGCGCTCTCACTACACTGCCGGCATCACCCACTGACCGCCCCACCACCATGTCCGTCACCGCCGTCTCGCACCCGCTGGTGCGCCACAAGATCGGCCTGCTGCGCGAGGCCGACATCTCGACCAAGAAGTTCCGCGAGCTGACCGGCGAGCTGGCCCGCTTGCTGGCCTACGAGGCCACCGCCGACTTCCCGCTGGAAAAGGCCACGATCAACTGCTGGAGCGGGCTGACCGAGATCGAGCAGATCGCCGGGCGCAAGGTCACCGTCGTGCCGATCTTGCGCGCCGGGCTGGGCATGCTCGACGGCGTGCTCGACATGATCCCGAACGCCAAGGTCAGCGTGGTGGGCCTGAGCCGCAACCACGAGACGCTGCAGCCCGAACACTATTTCGAGCGCTTCGTCGGCAAGCTCGAAGAGCGCACCGCGCTGATCATCGACCCGATGCTCGCCACCGCGGGCTCGATGATCGCCACCGTCGACCTGCTCAAGCGCCGCGGCTGCAAGGACATCCGCGCGCTGGTGCTGGTGGCCGCCCCCGAGGGCATCGCCGCGCTTGACAAGGCCCACCCCGACGTGCGCTGCTGGACGGCCGCGATCGACCACCACCTGAACGAGCTCGGCTACATCATCCCGGGCCTGGGCGACGCCGGCGACAAGATCTTCGGCACCAAAGATGAGGGGACACTTTGAGCCCCACGCCCCCTGTTGCGGGGCGGTAAGTTGAATCGGAGTTGAGGATGGGCAGCAACAACTGGTATTCGCGTTTCGCCAAGTCGGCCGCGCGTTTTTGTGGCCGGCCCCGGGTGTTCACGTTGGCGGTCGCGGTGATCCTGGTCTGGGGCATCACGGGCCCGCTGTTCGGCTTCAGCGACACCTGGCAGCTGGTGATCAACACCAGCACCACGATCATCACCTTCCTGATGGTGTTCCTGATCCAGAACACCCAGAACCGCGACACCGAGGCCATCCAGATCAAGCTCGACGAGCTGATCCGCGCCACCAAGGGCGCCCACAACGCGCTGCTCGATCTCGAGGAGATGGACGACGAGATGCTCAACGAGTTTCGCGCCCGTTACGCGCAGCTGGCCGGCGCTGCGCGCAAGATCGTCGAAGAAGGCGGCCCGGACACCGGCACGCCCGAACCCTGACGACTCAGTTGCACTGACACAGCACGACTGACCCTACTTGTCGAGTAGGTAATCCCTCCCTATTTTGTGGGGTGCCGCTGGGCGAGGGCGAGCATATGATCCACGCCGTAACGCCAGTTTCAGGTGCTCACCGAAGCGCCATGGCTGGTGAGGGAGTGCCAATGCAAGAAGCTTTTCGCCAAAGTAGCGAGAGCTCGTTGTCGGTTGCAGTTGCCCCCGTCTATGGGTCGGCCATTTCGCCGAAACGAGTTCTCTTAGTCGACGACCACGAGTTGGTTCGCGTCGGCGTCAAATCGATGTTTGTCGAGCTGGACGGTACGCCCATCGTCTGGCTGGACGCCAGTTCGCTTCAAGAAGCGCTGAGCGTCTATGCCAGTGACGAGGGGATCGATGCCGTGCTGCTCGACCTCAACCTCGCCGACTGCAAGGGCCTGCAAGGCCTGCGGCAGTTCATCCACGCCTATCCGGCCGCGCGGATCGCTGTTTTCAGCGGCACGCAGGACGAATTCGTCGTGCGCCAGGCGCGGGCGCTGGGGGCCGTGGGCTATGTGCCCAAGGGGGCCACGGTGAGCGAGGTCAAGAACACGCTGGCGTCGCTGTTGTGGCCGCAGCGCAGCCGGGGCCAGATGGCCGCCGGCCCGCTGTTCCCGCGCTTTCCGGCCTCGGCCATGTATGACCGCGTGGCCGAGCTGGGCTCGCGCCACCTGGACATCCTCGAGCAGGTGCTGTCGGGCTGCAGCAACCAGGAGATCAGCACCTCCACCGGGCTGTCGCTGGGCACCGTCAAGAACTACGTGTCATCGCTGTTGCTGGCGCTGGACGTGAAGTCGCGCTCGCACATGATCAGCCTGTTCCGCTGACCACCGCGGTACCCGGTTCACCCTGGTGAGCGCTCTGCTGCGCAGCGCCGGCCCGCCTGTCGCCGCCTCGATGCCGGCGCCGGCGGCCGACTATGTCGCCGTGTCCGGCGGCGGCGCTGTCGTGCCCGGCGATGTGGGGCCTGCCCACACCGAGCGGCGCGCCGTCGAGCGGCGCCTGCGCGACGCTGCGCTGCAGGCGGTGGCCAGCGGCACGCCGATCTCTGCGGTGCCGCTGCTGTTGCTGCTGCCCGGCCTGCTGGTGCTCAAAGGCGCCACCGCGGTGGCGCTGGGCGCGGCCTTGTGCGCCGGCCTGCTGGGCCTGGCTTGGTCGGCGTTCGCGTGGGTGGTGAGCCGCCGTGCCGGCGGCATCGGTGACACGCGCCAGCAGCGCCTGGTGATCGGCGCGCTGGCGGCCGGCTGCGTGGCGGCGACGCTGCTGCTGGCCAGCCTGCCCGATCGGGCGCAGGGGCTGCATCCGCCTTTTGCGCCGGCCTTGCTGGTGCTGGCCACGCTGGCGCCGCTGGCGGCTTTCGTGCTGGCGCCGATGCAGGAGAGCCGGCTGCCGGTAGCGTTGCTGATGATGATCCCGTCGGTGCTGGCGGTGTGGCCCGACGGCGGCGGCATCGACTGGTTCGAGCTGCTGGCCTGCCTGGCGCTGGGCGCCGGCTCGACGCTTTTGGCGGGCTGGCGCGCGCGCCACTGGGCCGAAGACCAGCGGGCGCTGATCCGGCGCGACGATCGCATCCGCGAGCTCGAAACCGCCTGCGACCAGGCCCGCCGCGCCGAGCAGGAGAAGACACGCTTTCTCGCCTCGGCCAGCCATGACTTGCGCCAGCCGATGCATGCGCTGGGCTTGTTCGCCGCCACGCTCGAAAAGCGGTTGATCGGCTCGGCCGAAGAGCCGCTGGTGCACAACGTGATGCGCTCGGTCGACGGGCTGGAGCGCTCGTTCAACGTGATGCTGGACGTGTCGCGGCTGGACGCCGGCACCATCGACCCGAACATCCAGCACTTTCCGCTGCGCGACCTGTTCCGCCGCCTGCACATGCAGTATTCCGGTCAGGCCGAGCAGGCGGGCCTGGGCCTGCGCTTTTCGCCCGGCGGCAAGTCGGTCAGCAGCGACCCGCAGCTGCTGGAGCGCATCCTGGGCAACCTGATCCAGAACGCGATCAAGTACACCGACGCTGGCGGCATCGTGGTGGTGGCGCGCAGCACCGCCACCCACGTCAACATCGAGGTGTGGGACACGGGGGTCGGCATCTCGGCCGACGACCTGCCGCGCGTGTTCGACGAGTTCTGCCAGGTCGGCCACGACCGGCGCGCCCGGGCGCAGGGCCTGGGCATGGGGCTGGCGATCGTCAAGCGCCTGGCCCGGCTGCTGGGGCACCGGCTGAGCGTGCGGTCGCGGCCCGGCGGCGGCACGATGTTTCGCATCGGCATCCAGATCGGCGGGCTGCCCGGCATCCAGGACGCGACCGCCGCCGCCGACACGTTGCCAATGCCGATCCTGGAGCCGTGCTCGGTGCTGGTCATCGACGACGAGGCGCCGATCCGCGAGAGCCTGCGCATCCTGCTCGAGGAGTGGGGCTACGAGGTCGTCTGCGCCGCCACCGCGCAGCAGGCCGAGGCGGCGGTGCACACGCTGCAGCTGCCGCCCGACCTGATCCTCAGCGACCTGCACCTGGGCCCGGGGCCCGACGGCATCGCCGCGATCGACGCGGTGCGGCGCGTCTACGGCTACGAGGTGCCCGCCATCCTGGTCACCGGCGACACCTCGCACGAAGAAATGCGCCGCGCCACCGACAGCGGCCACCTGGTGCTGTTCAAGCCGCTGCAGGCCCGCAAGCTGTTCAACGCGCTGCACGGCCTGGGCCGCTGAAGGCCGCGGCGCGATGCGCCGCCCCCCCTCGGATTGAAATGACTTTCGGCTACTGCGCGGCGCGCGGTCGGCACCTAGAGTGGCCGCACGAACAAAAGGATCGTGCGGAACCAGGTATGCCTGACTTCGACGTGGAGTCACTGTTGTCGCCTCTGGCGGGTGACGCCCCTTGCGGCGCCGACCTGGAGTACGACCCTGCGTTTCTCGCGCTGCAGGCCGCCGGCAGCGGCCGCGCCGAGCAGCAGTATGGCGACACGGTGATCGCCGCCGAAGAGCCCGACTGGCCGGCGGTGCACGAAGGCGCCTTGCAACTGGCCGGGCGCACCCGCGACCTGCGGCTGGCCGTCTGGCTGGCCCGCTGCGGCGCCCGCCTCGACGGCTGGGCCGGCGCCGTGCGCGGGCTGCAGATGGTGCGCGGGCTGCTCGAGCGGCACTGGGACCACGTCCACCCGCAGCTCGATGCGAGCGAGAACAACGACCCCACCGCACGCCTGAACGCGCTGATGCCGCTGGTGCATGCCGAGGGCCTGGCCGACCTGCGCGCGGCCGTGCTGACCGGCGCCCGTGGCGGCCCCACGGTGCGCCAGGTCGAGCTGGCCACCGGCCGCGCCGACGCGCTGCCCGGCGAGGCGGTGCCCACGGCGCAGGGGCTGGACGAAGCGCTGGCCGCCGCGGCGGCGCAGTCACCCGCGCTGGCTGCAAGCTGGCAGGCCGGGCTGGCGGCGGTGCAGGGCATCGAGGCGGCGATCGACCAACACGCGCCGGCGCAAGGCCCCGATTTCGCCCCCTTGCGCAAGCTGATGCAGTACGTGGCCGAAGCCGGCGGCCAGGCGGCGCAATCCAGCGCGCCGGCAGGGCAGGACGCCGCAGTGAGCGGGCCGGCAGCGCCGAACGGCCCGGCCGCCGCCGCCATGCCCGCCGGCATCGGCTCGCGCGAAGACGCGATCCGCGCGCTGACCCGCGTCTGCGAGTGGTTCGAGCGCAATGAGCCCGGCCATCCGGCCCCGCTGCTGATCCGCCGCGCGCAGCGGTTGATGAGCAAGAACTTCATCGACATCGTCCGCGACCTGGTGCCCGACGGGGTCAGCCAGATCGAGCGGCTCGCCGGCATCGGCAACGAATAGGCCCGACCTCACAGGCCACCCACCAGGAGCTCGTTCATGGCAACCAGCAGTCAGAAATTCATTGCCCGCAACCGCGCCCCGCGGGTGCAGATCGAGTACGACGTGGAGCTGTACGGCGCCGAGAAGAAGGTGCAGCTGCCGTTCGTGATGGGCGTGCTGTCCGACCTG
Source organism: Ideonella sp. (assembly GCF_041914305.1). Taxonomy (NCBI): domain Bacteria; kingdom Pseudomonadati; phylum Pseudomonadota; class Betaproteobacteria; order Burkholderiales; family Sphaerotilaceae; genus Ideonella; species Ideonella sp. The sequence goes on along the minus strand of NZ_JAYSDQ010000020.1, from coordinate 77,586 downwards.
TCGGGCAAGCCGGCCGAGCCGCTGCCGCCGGTGGCCGACCGCAAGTTCCTCGACATCGACGTCGACAACTTCGATGCCCGCATGAAGGCGATGAAGCCGCGCGTGGCGTTCCCAGTGCCCAACACGCTGACCGGCGAAGGCAACCTGGCGGTTGAGATCACCTTCGAGAGCATGGACGACTTCTCGCCCGCCGCGGTGGCGCGCAAGGTCGACGGCCTGCGCCAGCTGCTCGAAGCGCGCCAGCAACTGGCCAATCTCATCACCTACATGGACGGCAAGACCGGCGCCGAGGGCCTGATCGCCAAGGTGATCAAGGACGAGGCGCTGCTCAAGTCGCTGGCCGCGGCGGTGCCGAAGCCTGCAGCCGAGAACCAGTGAACGACCAGCCCCCCAGCGGAGACCGACCATGGCCGAAGAAACCCTAGTCCAGCAGAACGCGCTGAGCGGCATCGAGTACGAAGGCGGCGAGTTCGCGTCGCTGCTGAACCGCGAGTTCAAGCCCAAGACCGACGACGCCAAGACCGCCGTCGAAGCGGCGGTGCTCACCCTGGCGCAGCAAGCGCTGTCGCAGACGCAACTGATCGGCAGTGACGTGATCATGTCGATCGAGGCGATGATCGCCGAGCTCGACAAGAAGCTGTCGCAGCAGATCAACGCGATCCTGCACCACCCCGACTTCCAGCAGATCGAAAGCGCCTGGCGCGGGCTGCACCACCTCGTCAACAACACCGAAACCGACGAGATGCTGAAGATCCGCGTGATGAGCATCAGCAAGGCCGATCTCGGCAAGACGCTCAAGCGCTACAAGGGCACGGCCTGGGACCAGAGCCCGCTGTTCAAGAAGGTCTACGAAGAAGAGTACGGCCAGTTCGGTGGCGAGCCCTTCGGCTGCCTCGTCGGCGACTACTACTTCGACCACAGCCCGCCCGACGTGGAGCTGCTGGGCGAGATGAGCAAGGTGGCCGCCTCGGCCCACGCGCCGTTCATCGCCGCGGCCAACCCCTCGCTGATGCAGATGGGCTCGTGGCAAGAGCTGGCCAACCCGCGCGACCTGACCAAGATCTTCACCACGCCCGAGTACGCCGCGTGGAAATCGCTGCGCGAGTCCGACGACGCGCGCTACCTGGGCCTGGCGATGCCGCGCTTCCTGGCGCGCTTGCCCTACGGCGCCAAGACCAGCCCGGTCGAAGAGTTCAACTTCGAGGAAGAAACCGCCGGCGGCGACCACGCCAGCTACACCTGGGCCAACTCGGCCTACGCGATGGCGGTCAACATCAACCGCTCGTTCAAGCTCTACGGCTGGTGCACGCGCATCCGCGGCATCGAATCGGGCGGCGCGGTCGAGGGCCTGCCGGCCCACACCTTCCCGACCGACGAGGGCGGCGTGGCGATGAAGTGCCCGACCGAGATCGCGATCAGCGACCGGCGCGAGGCCGAGCTGGCCAAGAACGGCTTCATGCCGCTGGTGCACCGCAAGAACTCGGACTTCGCCGCTTTCATCGGCGCGCAGTCGCTGCAAAAGCCGTTCGAGTACGACGACCCCGACGCCACCGCCAACGCCAACCTGGCCGCGCGGCTGCCGTACCTGTTCGCCTGCAACCGCTTCGCCCACTACCTCAAGTGCATCGTGCGCGACAAGGTGGGCTCGTTCAAGGAGCGGGCCGACATGGAGAAGTGGCTCAACAAGTGGATCATGAACTACGTCGACGGCGATCCGGCCAACTCGTCCGAGATCACCAAGTCGCAAAAGCCGCTGGCAGCGGCCGAGGTGACGGTCGAAGAGATCCCCGGCAACCCGGGCTACTACTCGTCGAAGTTCTTCCTGCGGCCGCACTACCAGCTCGAAGGGCTGACAGTGTCGCTGCGGCTGGTGTCCAAGCTGCCTTCGCAGAAGCAGGCGTGACGACCCCTCACTGACCCATCCGTTTCCCGCCCCGTTCGCTGAAGCCAGGGGCCCGTTCCCACGCACCCGACGATTCCATCAAGGAGAGACCCATCATGACGATCGACACCCACCTGAAGCTCGCTGGCGTTGAAGGCGAATCCACCCACAAGGACCACAAGGGCGAAATCGACCTGCTGGCCTGGTCGTGGGACGTCCGGCAGGAAAGCACCGCCGCCTCGGGCTCGGGCTCGGGCAAGGGCAAGGGCATCCCCGGCCAGATGGTCTTCGCGCACTACTACGACAAGGCTTCGCCGGTGCTGGCCAAGAACTGCGCCAATGGCAAGCACTTCGACTCGGCCATCATCACCTGCCGCAAGGCCGGCGAAGGCCAGCTCGACTTCCTGAAGATCACGCTCAAGCAGGTGCTGGTCACCTCGGTCGCCCCGTCGGCCAGCAGCGGCGGCGAGATCTCTGAAAGCGTGGCGCTGAGCTACGCCGACATCGAGTTCGAATACAAGCCGCAAGACGAGAAGGGCGCGCTGGGCGGCGCCGTCAAGTTTGGCTGGAACGTCGCGACCACCGAAACCCGCTGATCGCAGGGGGCGCACGATGCCGTCAAGCCTCAGCGTGGCGGCGCCGGCCGATGCGGCCGGCGCCGACATGTACCTCGACCTCACGCTCAAGCGCGCGGGCAAGGCCAAGGGCGAGTCGGTCGCCGCGGGCCACCAGGACGACATCGTGGTGCTCGGCTTCAGCTGGGGCGTGGGGGCGGCAGGCGACGCGGTCGCAGCGCTGTCCACCGGCCGGCGCAGCTACCGCCACCTGGTGGTCTGCAAGCGGCTGGACACCGCGAGCACGGCCCTGATGAGCGCCGTGGCCACCAACGACGAAGTGCGCAGCGCCAAGCTGTCGCTGCGCAAGGCCGGCGGCGAGCAAGAAGACTTCTTCTCGCTCACGCTCGAAAAAGCCCGCGTCGTGGCCTACGACATCGACACCGATGCGAGCGGCAGCCCGGTCGAAAAAGTGACGCTGAGCTTCCAGAAGGTGGCCGCCGACTACCGGCTGCAAAGCGCCACCGGCCAACTCGGCGCGAGCCACAGCTTCACGGACGACCTGAGCTGAGGTGAGGCCCGCGACGGGCCCGCGCCGCAACAGGGGAGCAACATGAATCCGGTCAAGGACATGGTGTCGGACGGCCAGCCCGTGCAGGCGCTGGCCGCCGCACAGGCCCAGGCTCGTGCCCGGCCCGACGATGTGGAACTGCGGGTGCTGCTGTTCCAGCTGATGGTCGTGGCCGGCCAATGGCAGCGGGCCGCCACGCAGCTGGAGCTCTGCGGCGAGCTCGACGACGGTGCGCTGGCGATGGTGCACACCTACCGCGAGGCGCTGCAGTGCGAGCTGGCGCGCGAGGCGGTGTTCGACGGCAAGACCACACCGATGGTGCTGGGGCAGCCGGCCGAATGGGTGGCGCTGCTGGTGCAGGCGCTGCAGGCCCAGTCGTCGGGCGACGCCGCCGGCGCGCGGCAACTGCGCGACCAGGCACTGCAGCAGGCACCGACGACCGCCGGCACGATCGACGGCCGGGCCTTCGAGTGGATCTGCGATGCCGACTCGCGCTTGGGGCCCGTGCTCGAAGCGGTGGTCAACGGCCGCTACTGCTGGGTGCCGTTTGCGGCGCTGCAGCGGGTGCAGATCGAGGCGCCGCAAGACCTGCGCGATCTGGTCTGGACGCCGGCGCACCTCGAGTTTCCGAACGGCGGCGATTCGATCGCGCTGATCCCGACGCGCTATGTGGGCAGCACCGCGTCGCAAGACGAGCGCGTCTGGATGGCCCGGCGCACCGAGTGGCAACCGTTGGGGGCCGAGCAGTTCGCCGGCCTGGGCCAGCGCGTGTTCGCGACCGACGCGGACGAGCATTCGCTGCTCGACATCCGGTCGATCGAGTTGCACTCACCGTGAGTGCGAACCTTAAAGACCGCCTGCAGCCGGCCCTGCTGGATCGGCTGACCGACGACAACCCGCAGCAGCGCGACGAGGCCGACGACCGGCGCGTGATGTCCAAGTCGCAGCTGCGCCAGGCGGTGCTGCGCGACCTGGGCTGGCTGCTCAACGCCGTGCAGCCGCTGGGCAAGCTGGCCGACGCCTACCCGGCGCTGGCCGGCAGCGTGCTGAACTTCGGCCTGCCGGCGCTGTCGGGCCAACTGGCTTCGAAGGTCGATGTCAGCGTGCTCGAAAAAGCGATCCGCCAAACGCTCATCCGCTACGAGCCACGCATCCTGCCCGACACGCTGGAGGTGCACGCAGTCGAGGCCAACAGCGTGCTCGACACCCACAACGTCATCGAATTCGAAATCCGCGGCCATTTGTGGTCTCAGCCGGTGCCGCTGGAGATTCTGCTGCGCACGCAGCTGGATCTGGAGGCGGGGCAAGTCCAGGTGCGTGAGGCTTGACCGAGCGGAACTTCAACGCCAAGGAGCGAGCTATGGAATCCAACGATAAGGGCAGTGGCCATGATGGGCCGGGCGACTTCATGACGCGCCTGGATGATCTGCCCGACGAGCTGAAGTTGCAGATCTTCGGGCACCTCGACTTGGTCACGCTGCGGTCGCTTCTGCGGGTCGATCACGCCAATGCGATGCTCGCTAACGACGCCATCGAGAAGAAGTTCGAACACCCGGCAACGGCGCGGCTCGCCAGAAGCATGCTGAAGTATGGGCACCTGGCCGAATGGCTGTTGAAGGCGGACTTCCTCTGGAGCGAGACGCTCGCGCTATCGACCAACATCGCGCAGTGGCAGGCACGGCTCGAACAATGCCTGATCGAGGGCGGCGCTTTGATCAAGGCTGCCGAGGCATCCAACGATCCCAGTGAGAAGCAGATGCTGCTAGACCACAAATTCTGGGACGTCTATCTGGCTATGCAGCGCAAGCTGGTTGTCAGGCTGGGCGATGCCCGGCGAGCCAGTAAGTCCGCCAACAACGCCTGAGGAAGACAGACATGACCTTGATTCGAAGCAGGGAGTTCGCGAGGCAGAAACGCTCGCTCGACGTTTTTGCCCGCGCCAACCGCGGCTACGTCTATGCGATTTCGCGATTTGACGACGACGACTCGACCATATGTACCTTCGGCAGCATGGGCTACCGCGACGACCCCATCAAGACGGGCATTGGCGGTGTCGCACCGGTCACGCTCCTGTCGATGAAGAACAACAACAAAGTGAAAGCCAGCGACCAGATCATGGGCGGCTTCGTGGCCGGCACCGAGAACATCGGCCTGGGCAAATCGGCGGTGCGCAACGAGCAGCAAGGTGGCGCGCATGCCGAAGAACTCTTCCTGCGCAAACTGCCGCAGATGTTCGACGAGTTCGGCGAGGCCTCGAAGATCGACCTGTTCATTTCGCGTATCCCTTGCGCGAACACCTCGGCGTCTTGGTCATTGGCCGCGCCGGGAGGCAATGTGCTGCTGCCCTGCGGTTGCGGCAACAAGCTGACGGCCGTCATCCAGGCCAACCCCGGCATCACCTGGCGCATCTGGTGGGAAGAGGAGTACCCGAATGCCACGACGCAGGCGGCGTGCGTCGCCGCGCTGAACGGCCTGAGGGGTCGCGCCATCGTCGAGCGCTACCGCGGCTAGTGGCTTGTGACGTGAAATATGCGTAGCAAGGCGCGGAGGACGGCGATGACCGGTGGCATAGCAGGTGTTCGCAGCGCCGAGGCGTGTGCCGTGTCGCGCCGACTGACGGTTGCGGCTTCAACGTCATGGGCCAGTGTCCCCGCGTTGGGTCTTGAGTGCCTGCAAGTCTGACGCCATGGACCCCCGCCTCCTTCGCCTCTACACCGACGAGCTGACCCACCTGCAAGAGGTGGGCGCGGAGTTCGCGCGCCAGTTCCCCAAGATCGCGTCGCGCCTGGGGCTGGAGGGGGCCGAGGTCGCCGACCCGTATGTCGAACGGCTGCTCGAAGGCTTTGCGTTTCTCGCCGCCCGGGTGCAACTGAAGCTCGATGCCGAGCAGCCGCGCCTGATCGCGCACCTGCTCGAGTCGATCTACCCGAATTTCCTGGCGCCGGTGCCATCGATGATGGTGGCGCGCTTCAGTGTCGACACGACCGACCCGAACCTGATCAAGGGCTACCCGGTGCCGCGCGGCAGCGCGCTGCATGCCGAGCTGCCGCGCGGGCGGGACACGCGCTGCGAGTTCCGCACCGCGCATGCGGTGACGCTGTGGCCGATCGAGCTGGCCAGCGCGCAGTACTTCAGCCACGCGCCAGACCTGCCGCTGAACCAGTTGCCGCCGGCGCTGGGCGCCAAGGGTGGCCTGCGCCTGCGCCTGCGGGCGGGTGGCGGCATCGCGTTCAACCAGCTCAACCTGGACCGGCTGGCCTTCTACATCAGCGCACCAGACGATGTGGCCTTCAGGCTGCACGAGTTGGTGCTGGGTGCTTCACTAGGCAGCTGGGTGGTGGGCGAGCCGGGCCAGGCGCTGGCGCAGTGGCGCGGCCCCGAGAGCGTGCAGCCACTGGGTTTTGCGGCCGACGAGGCGCTGCTGCCTGAAGCGCACCGCAGCTTCTCGGGCTGCCGGCTGCTGCAAGAGGCAGCGGCGATGCCGCAGCGCTTTTTGTTCTTCGAGATTTCCGGCCTGGCCGAGCGGCTGGCGCGCGTGAGCGGCAGCGAGGCCGAGCTGGTGCTGCTGTTCAACCGTGGCGACGCGGCGCTGGAGGCCTTGGTCGACGCCGACAGCCTGGCGCTGAACTGCACGCCGGCGATCAACCTGTTCGCCAAAAGGCTGGACCGCATCCAGCTCGGCCCCGGCAGCTGGGAATACCACGTGGTGCCCGATCGCACCCGCCCGATGGACTACGAGGTGCACAGCCTGCAGTCGGTGGTCGGCTTCGGCAGCGGCCAACTGGGCCAGCAGACCTTCTGGCCGCTGTACGCCACCTACCACGAGGCGCCGCGCGAGGTGCCGGGCTACTACACCGCCCGACGCGAGCCGCGCCTGCTGTCGGCCGGGCAGAAGCAGCACGGCCCGCGCTCGTCGTACGTCGGTGAAGAGGTGTTCCTCTCGCTGGTCGACCCGCAGCATGCGCCGTACCGCGAAGACATCCGCCAGCTGTCGATCTCGGCCTGGGTCACCAACCGCGACCTGCCCACGCTGCTGCCCCACAACGGCCATGCCGCCGCGGCACCCGTCTGGAAGCTGGACGCACCCGGCCCGGTGCAACGGGTGGACGCGCTGCGTGGCCCGACGCGGCCAGTCAGCCGCCGGCCGGTGGGCGAGCTGGGCTGGAGCCTCGTCAGCCTGTTGACGATGAACCAGCTGCCCTGGGCTGACGAGCCGCCGGCGCAGGCCGCGGCCACGCTGCGCCGCCTGCTGGCACTGTATGGCCCGCCGGAAGACGCCACGTGGCGACGCCAGGTCGACGGGGTGCGATCGGTGAGCGCGCGCTCGGTGGTGCGCCGCCTGCCGTATGGCGGGCCCTTGACCTTCGGCACCGGCAGCGAGATCACGCTGGAGCTGGACGAGTTGGCCTTCCAGGGCAGCAGCGCGTTCCTCTTTGCCAGTGTGCTGGAGCGTTACTTCGCGCGCCACGCGGCGATCAACACCTTCACGCAGCTGAACCTGGTGTCTGCGCAGCGCGGGCCGCTGAAGCGCTGGCCGGCCCGCGTGGGCCCGGGTGCCGCGCCGGAGCATGCGGCATGACAGCGCGCGAGCCGGCCGCGCAGCGCGCGGCCGCGTTGCAGGCCCTGTTCGAGCAGCTCGAGGCGGCGCCGTGGGCGCATGATTTTTTCGCGTTGCTGCGCCGCGTTGAAGGCTTGTCGCCCGAAGTGCCGCGCCTGGGCCGCGCGCTGCGGCCCACGCAAGAGCCGGTGCGCCTGGGCCAGGAGCCCGAGCTGGACTTTGCGCCGGCCGCGCTGGCCAGCTTCACGCCCGGCCGCGTGGCGCCGCGGTTGGGGGTGCGCTTCTTCGGCCTGCTCGGCCCGCAGGGGCCGATGCCGCTGCACCTGACCGAGTACACCCGCGAGCGCCTGCACCAGCGCGGCGACCCGACGCTGGCCCGCTTTCTCGATGTGTTCCACCACCGGCTGCTGCTGTTCTTCTACCGCGCCTGGGCCCAGGCCCAGCCGACGGTGCAGCACGACCGGCCGGCCGAAGACCGCTATGCCGCCTGGCTGGGTGCCGCCGTGGGCTTGAGCGGTGCGCTGCGCCCGCAAGACGCGGTGCCGCAGAGCGCACGCCTGTTCCACGCCGGGTTGATGGGCGGCACGGGGCGTCACCCCGAGGGTCTGGCGAAGATCTTGTCGATGCACTTCGGCGTGCCGGTGCGCATCGAGCAGCATGTGCCGCACTGGCTGCCGATCGAGCCCGAAGACCGCAGCCGCCTGGGCCATGCGCGCAACCGGCCCGAACGGGTGGGCGCCACGCTGGCCCGGCTGGGCCGCAACACCAGCGCCGGCAACAAGCTGTGGGACCGGCAGAACCGGTTCCGCGTCGTGCTGGGCCCGTTGACGCTCGCGCAGTACGAGAGCTTTCTGCCCGATGGCTCGGCCTGGCGGCCGCTGAACGATTGGGTGCGGCAGTACGTGGGCCCCGGGCTGCAGTGGAGCGTGCAACCGCTGCTGGCGCGCGCCGAGGTGCCCGCCCCGCAGTTGGGCGGCCCGGCGCGCCTGGGCCTGACGACCTGGGGCGGCCGCGCCGGCCGACGCCCGCATCTGCAAGACCGGGGCGATCTGCACCTGCGGCCCGGCGCCAAGCTGCGGCCGGCCGCGCCATCCACAACACAGGGGGCCACACCATGACCGAGATCGCACGCACCGCCTTGTTCGGCAAACTGAACCCGCTGGCCTACAAGGCCATCGAGGGCGCCACCGTCTTCTGCAAGCTGCGCGGCAACCCGTTCGTCGAGCTGCAGCACTGGCTCTACCAGATCCTCAACACGCAGGACTCGGACCTGCACCGCATCGTCAAGCACTACGGTCTCGACGCCTCGGTGCTGGCCAGCGACCTGACCAGCTCGCTCGACCGCCTGCCGCGCGGCGCCACCTCGATCACCGACCTGTCGAGCTGGGTCGAGAACGCGGTCGAGCGCGCGTGGGTCTACGGCTCGCTGATGTTCGGTGACAGCCAGGTGCGCACCGGCCACCTGATCGTCGGGCTGCTGAAGACCGCGTCGATGCGCAACGCGCTGCTGTCGATCTCGAAGCAGTTCGAGCGCATCAAGGTTGACGACCTGGCGGACAACTTTCACCGCGTGCTCGAAGGCTCGCCCGAGCAGAACCTGCGCGCCACCGACGGCGCCGCCGAGCCGGGCGAGGCCAGTGGCGCGCTCGCACCGGCCGCGATGGGCAAGCAAGAGGCGCTCAAGCGCTACGCGGTGGACCTGACCGAGCGCGCCCGCTACGGCGAGATAGACCCGATCGCCGGCCGCGACGAAGAGATCCGCCAGATCGTCGACATCCTGATGCGCAGGCGCCAGAACAACCCCATCCTCACCGGCGAGGCGGGTGTCGGCAAGACGGCGGTGGTCGAAGGCTTTGCGTTGCGCCTGGCCCAGGGCGACGTGCCGCCGCAGCTGAAAGACGTGTCGCTGTACGCGCTCGACATCGGCCTGCTGCAGGCTGGCGCCAGCATGAAGGGCGAGTTCGAAAGCCGGCTGCGCGCGGTGATCGACGAGGTGCAGGCGTCGGCCAAGCCCATCATCCTGTTCATCGACGAAGCGCACACGCTGATCGGCGCAGGTGGCGCCGCGGGCACCGGCGACGCGGCCAACCTGCTGAAGCCGGCCCTGGCGCGAGGCAAGCTGCGCACGATCGCCGCCACCACCTGGGCCGAGTACAAGAAGCACATCGAGAAAGACCCGGCGCTGACGCGGCGCTTCCAGGTGGTGCAGGTGGGCGAGCCGAGCGAGGAGCGCGCGGTGCTGATGCTGCGTGGCGTGGCCAGCATTCTCGAAAAGCACCACCGAGTCGCGCTGCTGGACGAAGGCATCGAGGCGGCGGTGCGCTTGTCTCACCGCTACATCCCGGCGCGCCAACTGCCCGACAAGGCGGTGAGCCTGCTCGACACCGCCTGCGCGCGGGTGGCGATCAGCCAGCACGCCACGCCCCCCGAGCTCGAAGACTGCAAGCACCGCATCACTGCGCTGCAGGTGGAGCAGGGCATCGTCGACCGCGAAGGCGCGATCGGCATCGACGTGGCCGACCGCCGGCGCAAGGTGGCCGCGGCGCTGGACGACGAACAGACCCGCCTGGCCGTGCTGCAAGAGCGCTACGCGAAGGAGAAGGCGCTGGTCGACCGGGTGCTCGAGATTCGCGCCGCGCTGCGGGGTGAAGAGGGCGTCGAGCCGTTGCCACCCGCCGAACGCGACCAGTTGCTGGCCGAGCTGACGGGGCTGCAAAGCCAGCTGCACACGCTGCAAGGCGACGCACCGCTGATCCTGCCGACGGTGGACGAACAGGCCGTGGCCAGCGTGGTGCAAGACTGGACCGGCATCCCCGTCGGCCGCATGGTGAAGAACGAGGTCGAATCGGTGCTGAAGCTGGCCGACACGCTGAACCAGCGCGTCGTCGGCCAGACGCATGCGCTGGAGACCATCGCCCGGCGCATCCAGACCTCGCGCGCCCGGCTGGACAACCCGAACAAGCCGATCGGCGTGTTCATGCTCTGCGGCACCTCGGGCGTCGGCAAGACCGAGACCGCGCTGGCGCTGGCCGAGGCGCTGTACGGCGGCGAGCAGAACGTCATCACCATCAACATGAGCGAGTACCAAGAGGCGCACACGGTGTCCACGCTCAAGGGCGCCCCCCCGGGCTACGTGGGCTACGGCGAGGGCGGCGTGCTGACCGAGGCGGTGCGCCGCCGGCCCTACAGCGTGGTGCTGCTCGACGAGGTGGAGAAGGCCCACCCCGATGTGCACGAGCTGTTCTTCCAGGTCTTCGACAAAGGCTGGATGGAAGACGGCGAGGGCCGCTACATCGACTTCAAGAACACCATCATCCTGCTGACCAGCAACGCCGGCAGCGAGCTGATCATGAAGCTCTGCAAAGACCCCGAGCTGATGCCCGAGCCCGAGGCCCTGGCCAAGGCGCTGCGCGAGCCGCTGCTGAAGATCTTTCCCGCGGCCTTGCTGGGCCGCCTGATGACGGTGCCCTATGTGCCGCTGAGCGAGCAGATGATGGGCCAGATCGTGCGCCTGCAACTCGGCCGCATCGCCCGCCGCGTGCAAGACAACCACGGCGTGCCCTTCAGCTACGGCGACGACGTGGTGCAACTCGTCGTCGGCCGCTGCAACGAGGTCGAAAGCGGCGGCCGCGTCATCGACGCGATCCTCACCAACACCGTGCTGCCCACCATCAGCCGCGAATACCTGACCCGGCTGTCGCAAGGGCAGGCGATCAAGCAGGTGGCCTTGAGCGTGAAGGATGGGGACTTCGACTACGCGTTCGATTGAGGCGCTTTCTAGAAAAAGGGGGTCGCCATGGCCACTGCCAATATTCCGGGGCCCCTGGGCCTGGGTGAGAACAAGCCGTCGGTCGACGCGGGCACGCTCGTGCTGGCCGAATCGCCCGCGCCGCAGGCGAGCGGCGCAGCCGATGCGCCCGCACTCGACACCGAGATCGAGGCGCTGGACTTGTCAGCCACCGCTCGGGCGGCTGCCTACGCCCTGAAGAAGGCCCACCCCGCCGTGAGCTTTACCAGCGGCCGCCGCGACAAATCAGACCAGGCACGGGCGATGGCCAGCAACGTGGTCAAGAACCGCAAGTGGATCGAAGAGACCTACGCCAAGAGCGATTTGCGCAAACAGTGCCAGGACTGGGTGGATGCAAATCCTGACAAGAAAACCCAGGCCGAGATCGCCGAAGGCCTGCTGTCGGTGTTCAATAACGCGACCGACGCCGATCTGGGCAAGTTCAGCAAACACCTGTCGGGCGACGCGTTCGATGTGCAGCCGGTCGACAAGGACGCCGATGCGATCAAGAAGACGATTCGTGGGCTCGCGGGCCTGGACAAGTTTCTCGACACCGAGGGTGGCCTCGTCCGCTGGCACGCGCAGTTCTGAGCCTGGCCGCCACCCATGGGTGTGGTGCGGCGCGCTGGGTTGTGTGCTGGGCATGTCTGCCTGCACGCCGATGGCGCCAGCGACAGTGGCGGGTGGCGAGCCGCCGGCCTGCGAGTCATTGGGTGATGTGACCAGCGCCAACCGGCAGGCGGCGGGCGAGCTGCAGCGCAGTGTCGAGGCCGGTGCCTTGTTCAGCGCCGCCGCTGCGGGCACCGGCGTTCAGGGCTGCAGCGTCTGGCATGCCGGAGGCTCGGTCGAACTGCTGTACCGCTTTCGCAGCGGTGGCCAGTTCACCGCCAAGCGAGATCCGGCCATCGAGCTGACCGAGCAACGCGCCAAGCTGGCGTTGCCACCCGCAGAAGACCCGTTGCGTGTGCTGCGCCGCGCCGAGCGGCAGGCCTTTGGCGAGCAAGGTTGCGGCATCGATTGGGCCCACCCCGACACCGATGCCGCCCAGGGCGAACCCGGCGCGATCGACACCGTCTGGCAGGGCCAGACGTGCAACTGCCGCGCCCGGGCCCGGCGCGATGCCTTGGGCGCGGTGATCGAGCTGGCATTGTCCAGCGCCTGTTGACACGCGCCCAAGGGCTGGTCAAGGCCGGGCCCGCGGCCGAGGGGATCCAGCAACTCTGGGGCGGCCCTTCGTTCCTTGAGCCAGCCTGTCAGGGCGAGTGACTTTCGTCGCTTTACCCGCCGGGTGGCGGGCAGCTACCGTCGGGCCACACGCCGCGTCGTGCTCGACACGCCATGCCCAGCCCCTGCCTGCTCAAGACACCACTCGCCCCCGACCTGCTGCGTGTGCAGTCGTGCGTCTCGCGCGAGGGCCTGAGCGAGCTGGGCGAGATGCAGCTGGTGCTGCTGAGCGAAAAGAAGGACATCGCGCCCGATGACCTGCTGGGCAAGCCGGTCACGCTGACGCTGGCGTTTCGCGACGATGCCAAACGCCACCTGAACGGTTATGTCGCGCGGTTCTCGCAAGGCGGCTTCGAGGGCAAGTACTTCGTCTATGAGATGACGCTGCGGCCCTGGCTGTGGCTGCTGACGCGCACGGCCGATTGCCGCATCTTCCAGGACATGACCGTGCCCGACATCGTCAAGGCGGTGTTCGGCGACCACCCGGTGGCGCGCTTCGAGCAGAAGCTGTTTCGCAGCTACCGGCCGTGGACGTATTGCGTGCAGTACCGCGAGACCGATTTCAACTTCGTCGCCCGGCTGCTGGAGCACGAAGGCATCTACTGGTTCTTCGAGCACACCGACGGCGACCACAAGCTGGTGCTGTGCGATTCGGCCAGCGCGCACGATGCGGCGCCCGGCTGCGAATCGCTGCCGTTCTACGGCAACGTGGGCCAGGCGCCACCGCTGCTGGAGCATGTGAACCAGTGGTCGATGGCGCGCCACGTCAAGCCCGGCAAGGTGGTCATCACCGACTACGACTTCGAGCGCCCGTCCACCTCGCTGCAGACGAACCAGTCGCGCAGCCGCAGCTACGACCTGTCGGACGGCGAAGTGTTCGACTACCCAGGCGGCTACATCCAGGCGGCGCACGGCACGCAATACGCTGAAGACCGGCTCGACGAGATGCAGAGCGGCTACGAGGTCTTCAACGCCGGCACCAACGCGCAGGGCGTGTGCACCGGCAGCCTGCTGACCCTCACGCGCCACCCGCGCGACGACCAGAACGCCGAGTACCTCGTCACCTCGACCCAGCTGCAGGTGCAGCAGCCCGCCAACGAAGCCGGCGAGGGCGGAGAAGCCCGCCTGATGTGCGGCTTCGGCGCGATCGTCTCGAGCCAGCAATACCGCCCACCGCGCCGAACCCCCAAGCCCCACGTGGCCGGGCCGCAGACGGCCACCGTCACCGGCCCGGGCGGCGAAGAGATCTTCACCGACAAGTACGGCAGGGTGAAGGTGCAGTTTCATTGGGACCGGCGCGGCGAGCGCAACGAGAAGAGCTCATGCTGGGTCAGCGTGGCCTACCCCTGGGCCGGCTCGAACTTCGGCGGCATCCACATCCCGCGCATCGGCCAGGAGGTGGTGGTCAGCTTCCTCGAAGGCGACCCCGACGCGCCGCTGATTATCGGCCGTACCTACAACGGCGAGAACCTGCCGCCCTGGGACCTGCCCGCCAACGCCACGCAAAGCGGCTTTCTCACCCGCTCCAGCAAGGGCGGCGGTTATGGCAACGCCAACGCGATCCGCTTCGAAGACAAGGCTGGCAGCGAACAGCTGTGGATCCACGCTGAGAAGAACCAGGACATCGAGGTCGAGAACGACGAGACTCATTCGGTCGGGCACGACCGCAAGAAGACGGTGGGCAACGACGAAACCACGGACGTCAGCCACGACCGCACCGAGACGGTCGGCAACAACGAGACGATCACGATCGGCGTCGACCGGACCGAGAAGGTGGGCAGCAGCGAGAAGATCAGCATCGGGGCCAACCGCACAGAAGACGTCGGGGCCAACGAAGACATCAAGATCGCGGCCAACCGCACCGAGAGCGTGGGTGGCAACGAGACCATCAGTGTCACCGGCAACCGGTCAATCAAGGTGAGCGGTAGCGAGACCGCTGTGGTGACCCTGCAGCGCACGCACGCGGTGGGCATCAACGAAACCATTGCGATCGGCGCCGCGCAGGAAATTGGCATCGGTGCCGCCCAGGTGGTGGTGGTCGGTGCCGCACAAACAATCAAGGTCGGTCTTCATCAATCGACCAGCGTCGCCGTCAACCAGAGCACCGATGTAGGTGCCAAGCAAAGCAATTCCATCGGCGCCGACCGCACCCTCAAAGTGGGCGGCGGGCAGACCACCTCGGTCGGCAAGGCTCGAACGACGTCGGTGACGCAGGACGACTCGCTGAAGGTCGGCAAGAACTTCGTTGTCGACGCGGGCGACTCGGTCACCATCAAGACGGGCAGTGCCAGCATCACGATGAAGAAGGACGGAACGATCGAGATCAAGGGCAAGAACATCGAGCTCGACGGGTCGGGCAAGATCAACGTCAAGGCGTCGAGCGACGTGGTGGTCAAGGGATCCAAGGTCGGGATCAACTGACCTGTTCGAGAACTCGACCTGCCCATTCATTCGTCCGCGAAACCACTCGTGCCTTCAACAACAACGCCATGAACCGCAGCGACGATCCGTTTCTGGCGCACGGCGCCCCGAGCTTGGTCGAGGCCTTGGCGGCGGGGGCTGGTGCGCCCGTCGTCACGGCCTTGGCGGGTCTGACCGCGCCGGCCACGGGTCGACTGCATGGCTTCGGGCCAGACGAGCGCCCCCTGGTGGCAGGGTTGTCCGCGACGGCTGGTCGCATCGTTGCGGCACGCAGCACCGTCTTGTTGCGCGGCTCGCAGGTGGGGCGCGAGGTTCTTGTCGTGTTCGACGGTGGCGACGTGACGAGGCCGATCATCGTGGGTGTGCTCGAACCGGCGCCCATGGTGCGCGACGATGCCGCCCCCTTGTCCGGGCAGGATCGGGTTGTCATCGAGAGCGAGCCGCACGCCGACCGCGACGCGAATCGTTTGATTCAATGGCGAGTCGATGGTGAAGGTCGCCTCGTCATCGAGGCCCAACGTGAACTGGTCCTTCGTTGCGGCGCCGCGAGCATCACGCTCACGCGCGCCGGCAAGGTTGTCGTCGACGGTACCTATGTCTTGAGTCGTTCGAGCGGCTACAACAAGATCAAGGGCGCCGCCATCGACATCAACTGAAGCGGAGTAAGCCCGTCGGCGCCATGTGGCAACTCGACAACCGAACGCCCTTTGCCGCGGGGCAATGCTGGATTCGTGATCGCCTCGGCGCCGAGGTGTGGCTCGTCGTCGTTCACGCGAGTTTCGATATCGGCGAAGACGGGGTGCTCACCGTTTCCAAAGAGCAGACGCCGCCTCTTTACGTTCCGGAGTTCAGAGGAGAGCCTGGCGCGAGCAGCCTGCGCCGCGATACCGACTTCGTGCTCGAGAAGCGCTGTACCGACATCCTGCTCGAGGGGCATGCCTGCGCCCCATATGGCCGCACCGTGGGTTCGTTGGACGTGGCGATGCGCGTCGGGCCGGTGCAAAAGGTCTTGCGCGTCTTTGGTGACCGCACGTGGGGTGTCCTAGGCCCGTCGGAGCCGGTGCCGTTCTCGCAGATGCCGCTCACCTTCGAGCGTGCCTATGGCGGCCGCAGCCGCCGGTCGACCAAGGACGCCGACGATCACTACTGGCCGAATCCGGTGGGCACTGGCTACGCGGCCGATGGGCGCGAGGCCGATGAGGTGGCGCTTCCCAACATCGAGTTTCCCGACGCGCTGCTTCACTCCTGGCGAGACAGGCCTCGGCCCGCAGGCTTCGGGCCGATCGCATCGCATTGGCAGTCTCGCGCCGTGCTGGCCGGTACCTACGGCGAGCGCTGGCAGGAGCAGGAAGCGCCGCTGCTGCCATCAGACCTGGACCCTGGCTTCTTCCAGTGCGCGCCGCCCGATCAGCAGGCGCCGGGCTTCTTGCAGGGCGGTGAACCGGTGACCCTTCTGAACCTCACCCCGTCGGGGCGATTGGACTTTTTGCTCCCACGCATGGCACTCGAACTGGAGACTCGCTTTCACGACGGCGAGCGCCGGCCCGGCGAGGCCCATCTGCACACCGTGCTCTTGCAGCCAGACTCACGCCGCGTTTCGCTCGTGTGGCACTTGGCGCAGGAGTGCCACGCAAAGGCCTACCAACTGGACCACACCCGCATTGGGTGGGGGCTGGTCGGCGAAGCGAAGCCTGCGGCAGCCGTGGAGAGCCTTCTTGATCTCCTCTGAGTCGGCGATGCAGGTGGTCGGGCTCGGCGCAACCACGGCTGTCGGGCGGGACGTGTGGTCCACGGCTGCAGCGGTGCGTGCAGGGGTGGCCGGATTCCAGCACCATGGCTTCATGGTCGACGAGGTGGGCCGGCCGCTGACCGTGGCAGCCATGCCAGGTGTGGGAGACGACAGGTCAGTTGCGCAGCGCATGACGCTGGCGTTGCAGTCGGTGATTGACGAGGCGACGACGATGGTGGCGGGGCTGCGCAGCCCATCGTCGCTGCGGCTCGTTGTCAATCTGCCGAGTGCACGACCGGGCCTGCCGACAGATTTGGTGAAGCGCGTGCGGCAGGCGATCGACACCCTGTTCTCCGGCCGGTTCCGCCAGGTGGTGGTGACTGCAGGCGGGCACGCAGGTGGGCTCGCAGCGCTGACCACCGCCAGGGCATGGCTGTCGGACGAGCCGACGACGGCGGTGGTGGTGGCGGGCGTCGACTCCTACCTCGACCCCGACATGCTCGAATGGCTCGACCGGACCGGCCAACTCCATGGTGCGGGTCGGCGCAACAACGCATGGGGCTTCGTGCCCGGCGAGGGGGCGGGCGCAGTCGTGGTGATGTGTGCCGGTGAGGCTGCCGTTGCAAGCCGCGAGGGCGCGTCGTTCGGGCGCGTGCTGAGTGTGGGCGTCGGCGCGGAAGAGCGGCTGATCGGTACTGGCGAGGTGTGCACGGGCAGAGGTTTGACGCAGGCCGTTCGTGCGGCGCTCGCAGAGCTGCCTGTCTCCGAAACGCTCGGCGAGGTCTACTGCGACATGAACGGCGAGCCCTACCGCGCCGACGAATATGCCTTTCTGATCACCCGCACGCGCGAGCGCTATGCGTCGGCGTCCGACTTCCTGGCGCCGGCCGATTGTTGGGGTGATGTGGGTGCCGCCTCCGGCCCGCTGTTGTTGGCGCTGGCCTGCGTCGCAGGCGCCAAGCGTTATGCACGAGGCGAGCGTGCGCTCGTATGGGCCAGCTCGGTGGCGGGCGAGCGAGCTGCGGTGGTGATCGATACCTCGGCCACGGCCAGCATCTGACGGCCGCAAGACACATGGCCACCATCAAAGTCAACGGCACGCTCAACGGTTTTGTCCACAAGGGTGACAAGTGGATGTCGATCGCCACTGCCCCGGACGTTTGCAAGACGCCGTCACCTGGCGGGCCGGTGCCACTGCCGTACCCGAACATGTCGGATTCGAGCAGCCTGTCGGATGGCACCACCACCGTGAAGGTGGACGGCGGCAACATGGCCGCCATCAAGGGCTCGAAGTTCGCCACCAGCACCGGCGATGAGCCCGGCACGGCGGGCGGCGGCGTCAAGTCCAGCAAGACCAAGGGAGCTTCGACCTGGATTCTTTACTCCTTCGACGTGAAGCTCGACGGCGCGAATGCGTGTCGCTTCACCGACAAGAAGATGCAGAACGACGAGAACACGATCGATGCGATGGGGGTGATCCCCAAGATCGTGGAAGTCGAGCTCGACGAGGTCGAGATGAAGTGCGGCGAGCTGGGCCAATACGGCGAGCAGCAAAAGGTTTCCGGCGGCGGAAAGAGCGACCGGGATCACGTGCCAGCGAAGAGCTCACTGCTCGAGCGCGCCGTGCAACTGCGCCGCGGGAAGGCCTTGAAGGATTGCCAGAAGGCGGCCATCGTGAAGGGGGCTTTGGCGATCGTCATCCCGAAGGCTGTCCACCAGCAGTTCAGCGAGACCTATGGGGGCCGCGCGACGCCTGAGTCTGACGCCAAGGACCTTCAGAAGGCGGCCAAGAGCAACCTCAAGGAGATCCAGGATTCGGGTGAGCTGGACGAGGCCTGTGCAGAGGCTTACAAGAAGGCGGCTGAGAAGATCGAGCAGATCACCAACGAGCAATACGATAGCTGGCTGAAGAAGATGATCGCCAGCTGCTGAGGGTGAGCTCGGGTGATGCTGTTGTGAAGCTCGCGCACGTCACCCCACCTGAAGACAATGGCATTCCCCAATCGATCGAAAAAGGACGAACAAAAATGGATAGCGCAGACCTCGTTGCATGCGTGGGCAAGCCTCTTGAATCGGCCGAGGTGCAGTCCCTGCTGGCCCGCCTGGGCGTGACTCAGCAGATCCGGATTCCCAAGGACGACAACGAAGCACGGGTGAGCCTGCACTCGCAAGGTTTGTCGCTGATCTTCAAGGCAGAGGGGAGCAAGTCCAGTCGACTCAAGCTTGACACTGTTCAGTTTATTTCGTCTGAAGAAGAGGGTTTCACAAGCTTTTCCGGGCCGCTGCCGGGTGGGCTCTCCTTCAGCGATGTTCAGGCGGACGCTCAGCGCAAGCTGGGCGAGTCGATCCATTCGGACGACGAGATGCGCCTGGAGATCTGGTCATACGGTGCGCTGGAATTGAGCATCGACTACGGGAAGGACGCACCGCATCGGGCATCGACCATCGGCGTGTCACCGCCCTACGAAGGTTGATGCTGTCAAAGGGTTCTTAAGGGTATTCAAGCGTGCCTGCTGCGACTGCTCCTCTGCATGCGGTGCCCGTCGAGCCTCCGACGGGGGATGCTCTGCTGCCGCTGCTGGGTCGAACGGTGGCCGATGGCGCTGTGCAGGCTGGGTTGGCGCAGTTCGCACGTGGCTTGCAGCCCGAGCTCGATCCCGACGACGAGGATTCGTACGTCGACTGGATCACCATCAACGAGATCGGCCTCGAGTTCGGCTTCGAGGACGAGGGGTATGTTCTCGGCAAAGATCTTGACCAGCGCCGCTTGGGCGTGCTGCTGCTGACGCAGCTGTACTTCTACGGGGACACGCCGCGCACACAGCCGTTCCCGTATGCGTTGCCTTTCGGCCTTGAATTCGATGATGACCGCGCTGCAGTCAGAGCGAAGCTGTTGGCGTACGAGGCGTCCCGGCGCAGCTATGTCCGCGACGCTTGGCGGCTGCCCAAGTTCACGGTCGTGGCCGCCTATCGCAGCGACAACGGCCTGCTCGAGTCGGTGCTGTGCTTCGTGCCGGCTTCGCCGCGCACACCGCTGCCGGGCGCGGCGGATCGGGCGCGGCCTTTCACGCCGGATGCACTGGCTGCGCTCTTTGGCCAGCGATGGTCTTCTGATGTCCTGCGTGAACGCCTCGAACCGCTCGGCTATGTGCGCGTTCTGCCCGAGGTGCGGGCTCATCACTGTGCTGATCTGCGTATCCACCACGGTATCGAGTTCACCTTCGCCGCCGGCCGCAAGGTCCCGGCGGCCGACCCGCTTTATCCGGATGCGTACGCGCTGGCGGGCGTCACGTTTTACGGCCCGCGCGTGTACGACGCACGCCAGTGGGCAGGCGCGCTGCCGTTCGGTCTCGACTTCGAGGACTCTCAGGCCGACATTGCGGCCAAGATTGCGCGCCGTCCTGACGAGCGCCTCGACATGGACCGTGTCGGCTTCGTGATGTGGCACCTGGACGCCTACACGTTGCGCGCCGAGTTCTCGAACATCGAGAACAAATTGCTCAAGGTGACGATCATGGCGCCGGGTTTCTGGGCGTTGAGCGGGGCGAGCGAGCACCGCACGGGTGATCGCCGGGGTTGATGGTGCCGCCCCGATGGCGTGGCGGCTGGTCGCTGCGTGTCGAGTCATCTGTCTGAGGTGACTTTCGTAAATTGCCTGCACGCGATTTCGGTCGGACCATGCCGCATGGCGGCGGCATTCGCCGCGTTGAGGCGTTCCGATGTCGCAGCCCGAAGACCCCTTTCGACAGCCGCCTGCAGCCGCAGGTGATGGCTCGTCGCCGACCTCGACGCCTGACGCCGATGACGACGCCACCCGCATCGCCCCGGTCAAGCCCGCCGTTGCACTGAAGCCGCCCACCCGCCGCGAGACCCCGCGGGTGCAGGGCGGCGAAACGCTGCCCGGTGGCGCCAACGCCAGCGACCCCGCGGTGCGCCAGGTGGGCCGCTATGAGATTCGCGAGCGATTGGGGCGCGGGGGCATGGCCACGGTGTTCAAGGCGCACGATCCGCAGATCGGGCGTGATGTGGCGATCAAGTTCCTGCATGCGTCGCTGTGTGAAGACGACGAGTACCGCTCGCGCTTTTTGCGCGAGGCGCGGGCCGCGGGGGGCTTGTCTCACCCGAACATAGTCACCGTGCATGACGTGGGCGAGATCGAGGGCCGGCCGTACATGGCGATGGAGCTGCTGGCCGGCGATTCGCTGAGCGACCTGATGGTCAGCGGCCCGCTGCTGCCGCTGCGCGAGGTGGTGATCATCGGCATCCAGCTGGCCCGGGCGCTGGACTATGCGCATGCGCGCGGCATCGTTCACCGCGACATCAAGCCCGGCAACATCATGCGGTTGAAGGGCACGCAGACCATCAAGGTCACCGATTTCGGCATCGCGCACATGGATGTGCCGGCCGGCACCGGTGGCGAGCACCGCACGCGGGTGGGCGACATCCTCGGCACGCCGCAGTACATGTCGCCCGAGCAGACGCAGGGCGAAAAGATCGATGGCCGGTCGGACCTGTTCTCGGCCGGCATCGTGCTGTACCAGTTGCTGACCGGGCAGCGGCCGTTCCAGGGCGACAGCCTGGTGACGCTGGCACTGAAGATCGCGAAGGAAGACCCGCCGCCGATGGACAAGCTGCGGCCGGGGCTGCCCGCCGCGCTGCGCCGCGTGGTCGACCGGTGCCTGGCCAAGGCGCCCGACCGCCGCTTTGCCACCGGCCGTGAGCTGGCCGACGCGCTGACGCGCGTGTTGGCCGGCATCGACGAGGCCACGCGCGGCGAGAACAAGCCGCGCATCGTGCCCTTGCGCGTGAAGTGGGCGGCGACGATGGCGCTGGTGGTCGCGGTGGTGATGGGGCTGACCGCGTCGGTCATCACTCAGCGCCAGTACGCCGCGATGATGGGGCAGGTGAGCGACTACGGCGCCACCCTGGCGCGCTTCATTGCCGCGCAGAACGCGGTGCCGGCGCTGGCCGAAGACTGGGTCGTGGTCGACGTGGCGCTGCAAGAGATCATGAAGACCAAGGACTTCGACAGCGTGGCGGTGATCGACCGCCAGGGTGTCGTGCGCTCGGCCAGTGACCCGGCCTGGGTCGGCCAGGCCTACCAGCCGCCGGCGGGCGAGTCGCTGGGCGCGCCCGCCGGTGGCGTGGCCGTCTCGCGCTACCGCGCCCATGGCGAGCCGATGCTGGGCTTCGAGTCGCCGATCACGTTCCAGGGCAAGCAGGTGGGCCGCGTCGCGCTCGGCCTGCCCGAGCGGCCGCTGGAGCGTGTGGCCCAGCTGTCGATGGTGCTGATGGGGGTGCTGGTGGTGGTGACCGTGCTGGCGGTGGCGGTGGCGATGTACTTCGTCGCCAACTGGTTCGCCAAGCCGATCCAGCTGCTCAGCGACTCGATGGACGAGATCGCCAAGGGCCGTTTCGACTACCGCATCCGCGAGCAGCGCAAGGACGAGTTCGGGCTGCTGTACGCCGCGTTCGACCGCATGGCCCAGGCCCTGCAGGACGCGTCCGGCGGCACGGCGGCCGCCGAGTTGACGGGGCCCGAGACACCGGCGCGTGTGGGCTCGGCATCGACGCCTGCAACCGCCGCGCGTGCGGCGCCGGCCGACGAGGCCGACGAGGCCGCACCGCAGACCGCTGCGCGCAGCGACCAGAGCCCGGTGTGAGGTCGCGATGAATGCAGGCGGTTCGTGCCGTCGCCCCCGCCCGTGGGCGGGCCCGGCGAATAGCGTGTTGACGAGAGCGCTGAAGGGCGCAGCCGTTGGCCTCGCGGTGGCCTGGCTGGCGGGTTGTTCCACCCCCTCGCTCGCGCCGCCTGCGCCACCGCCCGTGCCGCCGCAGGCCCAGGCGGCGGCGGCCGGCGAGGTGATCGCGCGCAACGACCGGTTCGCCGTGTACCTGCCGGCCGCGGGCGACGACCTGCGCTCGATCGCGGCCCGCGTGCTGGGCAGCGAAGAGCGCGACTGGGTGATCGCCGAGTACAACCAGGTCGACCGTGTCGAGCCCGGCCAACCCTTGGTGGTGCCGCTCAAGAGCCCGAACCCGATGGGTGTGCGCGGCGGCGAATACCAGACCGTGCCCATCCTGTGCTACCACCGCTTCGGCGCAGGCGGCGGCAAGATGACCGTGTCCGCGGCCAACTTCGCCGCGCAGCTCGACTGGCTGGGCCGCAACGGCTACCGCGTGATCCGCCTGGCCGATCTAGTGGCCTATCTCAAAGGCGAGCAGGGCTTGCCCAAGCGCTCGGTCGTCATCACGATCGACGACGGCTACGAGTCGGTCTACCGGGTGGCCTACCCGCTGTTGCGCAAGCACGGCTACCCGGCCACGGTCTTCGTCTACACCGACTTCATCGGCGCTGGCGACGCGCTGAACTGGGCGCAGCTGCAAGAGCTCAGCGCGTCGGGCCTGGTCGACATCCAGTCGCATTCGAAATCGCACCGCAACCTGATCGAGCGCGGTGCCGACGAAACCGACGAGCTCTACCGCCAATCGCTGGACACCGAGACCCGCGTTCCGCGCGAGCTGCTCGAACGCCGGCTGGCCGAGCCAGTGAAGCACTATGCGTTGCCGTTTGGTGATGCGAACGAGGCGGTGCTGGCCTCGCTGGCCAAGCAGAACTACACGCTGGCGGTCACCGTCAACCCCGGCGGCAACGCCTTCTTCGCGCAGCCTCTGATGCTGCACCGGACGATGATCTTTGGCGACCATGACCTGGAGGCCTTCAAGGCGAAGCTGGAAACCTCCAGGAAGTTTGGCAAGCCATGACGGCCAACCCAAGCTTCGACCGCCGGCTGGGCTGGATGGCGTTGAGCCTGTGGTTGGCGGCCTGCAGCAGCACGCCGCCGCGCGAGCCTGCAGACGCCACCGCGGTGCCCGCCGAAAGCCGTGTCGATTCGCCGATGGTGGCGTTCGAGCGTGCCCAGCTCGAGCGGGCGCTTCAGCTCGTGCAGCAGGGCCGCCACGCCGAGGCTGCCAACGCCTGGGAGGTGCTGACGCTGTTGCGGCCCGAAGTGATGGCCTATCAAGACCGGCTGGAGCAGGCGCGGGCACGCGCCGACGCCGACGCCGGCGAGCACCTGCGCCGGGCCGAGCTGGCGCGCCGGCGCGGCGACCTCGACGGCGCGCAGACCCAGTACCTGCTCGCGCTGCAGCTTCAACCCGAGCAGGCGCAGGCGGCCGACGGCCTGCGCGCGATCGAGCGTGAACGCAACAAGCGCTACTACCTGGGCCGGCTCTCGCGCGTCACACTGGGCAAGCGGGGTGGCGTGGGGACCGAGATGGTGCCAGCGCCCAAGCCCGCCGCGTCGGCACCGCAAGGCAGCGCCGATGCAGGCAAGGGCAGCGCCAGTGGGGCAGGCAGTGGCACTGGCAGCGGCCGTGCGGCCGAGGTGTTGAAGCCGCTCAAGCGCGCCACGCCGCCCTGACCGGGCCGCCGTTCAAGGGCGCTGGCGTGGCCGCGCAACGCGCAATGGGCGCCGCGCGCGAGGCCGTTACTTCAAGCCCTCGACCTTCTTCTGCAGCATCAGGGCCTTCTGGCGCTCGAGCTTGGCGGTGTCGTTGTTGGGGTCCAGCTCCAACACCTTGTCCCAGGCGCGGATCGAGCCGGCCAGGTCTTGCTTGACGAAGGCCGTGCGGGCACTGACGGTGTAGCGCGAGACCAGGCGCTTGCGCACCTCCTCGGCCTTGCCGGCGGAGGCGGGCTGGTCCAGGCTGGCGGCGCGCTTGTACTCGGCCGCGGCGCGCTCCAGATCACCGGCGCGCTCGGCGGCCTCGGCTGCGCGTAGCGCCAGCATGCCGGCGGTGGGCTCGGGCACCGGCGGCGGGGCAGGGGGCGGCGGCGGCGCGGTGGGGGCCGGGGCCGGCGCCGGTGGCGGCGCGGCCGCCTCGGCGCGGCGGGTGTCGCGCTCCAGCGTGCCGGGGGGCGGCGCCTTGCCGGGGATGCGGATGACCTGGCCACCCGCCACCTGGCGCGGCACCTTGATGTCGTTGTAGCGCGCCAGGATGTAGAAGGCGTAGATGTCGCCGAGGAACCGGCCGGCGATCTGCGACAGCGTGTCGCTCGGCCGCACCGTGTAGGCAAACGACTCGCGCCCCAGCGTGGCCACCGGGTCGACGGTGAGCTGGCGCGTCAGGTTCAGCGCCAGCTTGTTGTTAGGGTCCAGCGCCAGCGCGTTCTGCAGCTCGACGCGGGCCTGGTCTTCATGGCCGGTCTCGAGCAGGTTCACGGCCGACATCGCAGTCTTCTGGGCCTGGGCTTGCGCAGCTGGCGAGGCCGGGCCGGGTGGCGGCGGGGGCGGTGGTGGCTCCACCGGGCGCGGCGCCGGCGGGGCCGCGGGGGCGGGCACGGCATCGGCCGCGGGGGCCGGGGGCGGGGTCTGGCACGCCACGAGCAAGCATGCCGCGGTGCTGAGCAGCAAGGCGTGCTTGGTTTTCGTCGGCGTGAAAAGCATGGCGCTCCAAAGTCTGGCCTGGGCGCGACGGAGTGTGCGACAAGCCGGGCCGCTTGGCAGGTGACTTTCGGACATTGCGGCACCCGGCGCGCCGGCCGAGCATGGCTTGTGTCTTCTGCCGCCCCCCTGCACAGCGCACCCGGCGCCCCGCAGCGCCCACCCATTGCCGCCATCGTGCAGCAGCACGCCGAAGAGAGCGCCATGCTGCGGCATGTGCGGTCGGTGCTGGTGCGCGCGCCGCATGTGGGGCTGCGTCAACTTCGCCGGCTCGATGACCGGCTGGCGGCGCACCTTGATGGGTTGATGGTCGCCGGCCCATTTGGCGCCGAGTGTGCGGCCGCAGGCTTGGCGCGCGCGGGCGCCGGCGAGGTCTTTGCCGCCGCGGCCTGCGCGATCGAAGCGCAGGACGAGCCGACGCTCGACCGACTGCTGGCCTTGAGTGCGGCCATGCCGGACGCGGCGCGTGGCCTGTTGTCGGCCTTCGGCTGGGTCTCGGCGCCACTGCTGCAGGGCACGGTGCGGCGCCTGCTGGCCTCGCCGCAGCCGCACTGGCGCGCATTGGGGCTGGGGGCCTGCCGCCTGCACCGTGTCGACCCCGGCCCGGTGCTGGCCACCGCGCTTGCCGACCCCGCCCCGCCGCTGCGGGCCGAGGCGCTGCGCACCGCCGCGGCGCTGGGCCGGGTCGATCTGCTGGGCCCGGTGCTGGCAAGCCTCGGCGACGAGGACGCAGCGGTGGCCCGCCAGGCCGCCCACGCCGCCTGCCTGCTGGGCGACCGTACTGTGGCGCTGCGGTGGCTGGAGTCGGCGGCCCTGAGCGAGGCGCATGAAGACGCCGACAGCATGCTGCTGCTGGTGCTGGCCTCGCGCTGGGAGCGCGCGGCCGAGCTGGTGCGCACCGTGGCCCAGCGCACCAGCGAGCCGCAGCGAATCGTGATCCGCGCCTGCGGCTGGCTGGGCGACACGCGGCTGGTGCCGTGGCTGATCGAGCTGATGGCGATCGACCGGTTCGCGCGACTGGCCGGCGAAGCCTTCAGCATGATCACCGGGGCCGACCTGGCCGCGCTGGGCCTGGAGCGCCCGCGACCCCATGGCCTGCAAACCGGCCCCTCAGACAATCCCGAAGATGATGACGTGGCGCTCGACCAGGACGACGACTTGCCCTGGCCTAATGCAGAGCGTGTGGCGCAGTGGTGGGTCACGCGCTCGGCACAGTGGCCGTCGGGCACGCGCAGTTTCATGGGCGTGGTGCCCGGCGTGCGGCATTGCGAGCAAGTGTTGCGTGACGAGACACAGCGCCAGCGAGCCGTGGCAGCATGGCAGCGCAGCTTGCTGCAACCCGGCACGTTGTTGTTTCCCATCGCCGCGCCGGCCTGGCGCCAGCAGCGCCTGCTGGCCGCAGGGGTGGTGTGACTTTTAGGTATTGATAGAGAACCAGCTCCCCGTGACCATCCATGCAAGGCCCGTCGTGGCGGCAACGAGGGGGTGAGAGACCATGAGCCTGACATTACGCGTGCTCTCGCTGAACGAGCAACCCCTCACCCAGCCCATCACCGCGCAGTTCGGTGCCCAGGGCGGCACGATCGGCCGGGCCGACCACAACACCATGGCGCTGCCCGACCCGGAGCGCCACATCTCGCGCCAGCATGCGCAGATCTCGGCCACCGGCAGCGGCTTCGTCATCCGCAATGTCGGCAGCGCCAACCCGATCACCGTGGGCGGGCGATCGCTGGCGCAAGGCGAGTCTGCCCCGTTGCGCCACGGCGAGCGGCTGCTGATCGGTGGCTACCTGCTCGAGGTGAGCGACGACGCACGCACCCTCACCGAGGGCCCCACGCTGCTGCGGCGTGACCCGCAAACACCCACCCGCCGGCCGGCGCCGGCGCCCGCAGGCGCCAACCCGTTCGCTGATCTGTTCGGCGACTCCACGCTCTCAGAAGGCACGCCGCCCTCGCTCAGCCCGCGGCTGCCGGACGACTTCGACCCCTTTGCCACCGCGCCGCGGCCGGCCCCGCCACCCCGGGTGGCCCCCGCAGCGGCCGGCGCGTTTGCCGACCTGGTGCCCAGCAGCGAATCGTCGTCGATCGACGACCTGTTCGGCCTGCGCGGCGGCAGCACTGGCGACCCGCTGGCCGCCTTCATGGCGGGCGCGGCGCCGGTGGCTGCAAGTGCGCCCCCGGCCAGCGCTGCCCCGGCAGCCTGGGCCGACCACACGCCCGAGCTGAACGCCGCCTACCGGCCGCCGCCGATCCGCCCGATGCAGGCCGACCCGGTGACCGTGCCCGCTTCGCTGTCGACCGTGCCAATGCCGATGCCGGCGCCCATGCCTGCGCCCCCACCAGTGCCCACACCGGCGCCGATGGCCGCACCCCAGCCGATGCCGGCGGCGCCCCGGTCGGCCCCGGCCGCCGTGGCGCCCGCGGCGATGACGGCCGACGCGGCCGCGCTGTGGCAGGCCTTTTGCGAGGGCGCTGGCATCCGGCTCGACCCGCCGCAAGGCCTGACGCCCGAGCTGATGCGCGTGATCGGCAGCGTGCTGCGCACGGCCGTGGGCGGCAGCCTGCAGTTGATGGCGGTGCGCGCCGCCACCAAGCACGAGCTGCGCGCCGAGGTCACCGTGATCCAGCCGCGCAACAACAACCCGCTGAAGTTCTCGCCCGACGCGCAATCGGCGCTCGAGCAGTTGCTGCAGCCGCCGGTGCGCGGCTTCTTGGACGGGCCGGCGGCGATGGACGATGCGATGCACGACCTGATCGGCCACGCCATCGGCTCGATGGCCGGCACGCGCGCCGCCCTCGAAGGCGTGCTGCGGCGCTTCTCGCCGACCGAGCTCGAAAACAAGCTGGTGGCTCGCTCGGTGCTCGACAGCGTGCTGCCGATCAACCGCAAGGCCAAGCTGTGGGAGCTGTACCTGCAGCACTTCGAGGCGATCCGCGACGAGGCGCAGGACGACTTCCACACCCTGTTCGGCAAGGCTTTCCTGTCGGCCTACGAGCAGCAGCTGGAACGCTTGGAGCGCGAAAAGAGTGTTGCTTGAAGCCCGCACGCGTGCGATGCCGCGCATCAGCCTGGCCAGTTGCAGCGAGATAGGTGCTCGCCGCGCCAATGAAGACGACGTGCGCAGCGGCCACGTCGGCTCGGCCTGGTATGCCGTGCTGGCCGACGGCGCCGGCGGCCACCGCAACGGCGCGGTGGCGTCGGCGCGCGCCGTGCAGGCGCTCGAGGCGCGCTCGGTCGAGGGGCTGCCGTTCTGGTCGCCCGAGGTGCTGACGGCGGCGCTGCACGGTGCCCACGCCGAGGTCTTGGCGGGGCAGGGCAACCTGCCGCTGAGCGAACGTATGCTGACCACCGTGGTGGTGCTGTGGGTGGATGCGGCGCGCCAGCAGGCGCTGTGGTCGCATGTCGGTGATTCGCGCCTGTACCGGCTTCGCCGCGGCAGCGTCGATTTCGTGAGCCGCGACGACAGCGTGGTGCAAGACCTGCTCGACGCCGGGCTGCTCACCGCCAGCCAGGCGCGCAAGCACCCGCACAAGAACCAGCTCGTCGCGGCCCTGGGGCTCGATGAGCAGCTGGAGCCTCACACCCTGGCCAGCCCGGCGCCGGTCGAAGAGGGCGATGCCTACCTGCTGTGCAGCGACGGCTGGTGGGACAGCCTGAGCGAGCCGCAGATCATCGAGACCCTGAACAACGCCGACACGCCGCAGCACTGGCTGCAGCTGATGGGCGACTGCATCCGCGCGCAGCACACGCCGAACCAGGACAACTACAGCGCGATCGCGTTGTGGGTCGGCGACCCCTGGGACCGCTCGTAGCCCGGGTCAGGCCTCGGCATCGTCTTGCAGCAGCTGCTGCAGGCGCTTCGGGTAGTGGTTGAGAAAGTCGCGCGTCACCGCGAAATGCTCGGTGTCTTCGAAGGCGATCTCGCTCACGCCGGTGCTGTCGAACTGGATGATCCTGGCGTGCGGGTACGACAGCAGGATGGGCGAGTGCGTGGCGATGATGAACTGGGAGTGGTCTTCCACCAACTGGTGAATGGCGCTCAGCGCGGCCAGCTGCCGGTTGGGTGACAAGGCGGCCTCGGGTTCGTCCAGCAGGTAGATGCCGTTGCCGCGCAGCTTGTTCAGCAGCACCGCCATGAAAGATTCGCCGTGGGACTGATGGTGCAGCGAGCGGCCGCCATAACCGCCCAGGTAGCCGGTCGTGTCCATGTAGCTGGCGACGTTGAAAAAGCTCTCTGCCCTGAGGAAATAGCCATCGCGCGGGCTGGGCACGCCGCGGGCCAGCCGCAGGCTGTCGTGCAGTGCCGAAACCGAGTCTGCGGTCCTGAACTGAACGTTCTTCGTGCCGCCCTCGGGCCCGAAGCCCAGTGCCACCGCCAGGCCCTCCATCACGGTGGACTTGCCCGACCCGTTCTCGCCGACGAAGAAGGTCACGTTCGGGTGAAAGTCGATGTTGCCCAGTTCACGAACGGCCGGGATGCTGAACGGATACGCCTCCTCGTCGATCTCGGCGTCGGGGCGAAACGTGGCATGCAGCAGATAGGGCTTCGTGCGTCGGGGCATGGCGCGACCTCGGTCGATGAAAGCGGTTCAACGGCCACGCATTTGACCTGACCGTGTTGGGCGCGCCTACCCACCGAGCGCGGCCAGTGCCGCGGCCAGGTTGCGCCGGGCTTGCGCTTCCAGCTCGTTGAACGCGGCCTCGGTGGCGTAGATGCGGGGCCGCTGCAAGAAGCGCTGCAGCACCTCGGCGCGCTTGCGCCGGTACAGCGCGTCGGGCACCCAGGCGTATTCCTGCCGCACGTCGGCGTCGTAGACTTCAAAGCGCGCGGGCGGCGCGCCGAGCACGGCCAGGTCGATGTCGATCAGCAGCTGCTCGTCGGGCGTGGCCGCCGGTGCGTCGTGGCAGGTGGCCATGATCAAGGCGTGCACCCGCTCGGCAGCCCGGCCGCCGAGCCCCGCCTCGCCCAGGGCCCGCACCGCCCAGTCGGCACTCTGGCGCTCGTTGTCGCCGGCCTGCGGCAGGTAGACCGCGTCGTGGTACCAAAGGGCCAGCGCCACCTCGCCCGGGCGCTCGGCCAGGTGTTGCCAGGCCGACCACCGGCCCAGGCATTCGCGCAGGTGGCGCAGGTCGTGGTAGTGGCGCTGTGGCTCGCTCCAGGCCGCGAGCACCGCGCCCAGTTCGGTCGCCGCGGGCTCGGCGCCCAGCAGCGCCCAGGTCTGCTGCCACAGCGGCAGCAAGTCAGCGGGCTCGGTCTTCAGGGTCGACATGGTGGGTGGCTCGTGTCAGTGCGGTGCTTGCGCCACCCGCTTGGCGATCTGCACCGCGCCGGCGGGGGCGAACTTCGGTGCCGAAGAGTTGGCCACTGTACGGTGTCGCGGCCGTGATGGTGGTTGATGCACCGAGTCGGGGCGGGTCGCGTCAGGCGGGCGGGGCAGCACCCGCCTCGCAGGCAAAGCGGGGTGCGTTGTCGACCACCGGTCGGCGCCCATCGGCCAATTGGCTGCAATGGCTGGACGGTCGCGCGGTCTTCGCGCGAAGGTTGCGCCCCTGCCTGCCGCCGCCTAATATGCCCCGCGATTTCGTCAATCATCTTGGGGAGTTATGTCATGGCAACCAGCACGTCAGTCGAATCGAAGGCGGTCGAGGCACTGTTGCGCAACGCGCAATTGCCGGCCGAAGCGCAAGACAGCCTGAAGGCCCAGTTCAGCCAGTCCACCTTGATGCTGGGGGCCGGCTGGCACGGCCCGTCGGACATCAAGACGCTGTCGGGCCTGGAAGGCCTGTTCCTGTGGCCCGAAGACGTGTTCAACGTCGGCACCATTCGCTTCACGTTCGACGCGGGCAAGGTGGGCTACGACGGCCGCTACGAGCTCACCCGCGGCTGGAGCGTGGCCGAGCAGGGGCAGTTCCACAGCGTGCCCAACAACCCGGCGATCGGCTTTGCGGCGGTCATGCTGATGCCCGACGGCGGCGAGCCGCGCTCGTTCGTGGTCAACGGCATGATGACCGACAACGAATGGAAGATCTATGTCGGCGTGCTGAACAAGCTCGGCCCGAGCGGCCCGGTGCAACCGCCGATGTCCATCGTGCGGATCAGCTGAAGCCGGCGTCGCCCACCCCGAAGGCGGCGCGCCATTCAGCCCGCCGTCGGCGTCAGCGTGTGGGCGTCGCGCGCCAGCAGCCAACGACCGTCGGGCTGCTGGCGGTAGACGGTGAGCCGGTCACCGGCGAACTGGGTGGTGTGCCCGCCGGCGTGTGGCGTGATGGTCAACGCATCGCGGCTCAGCGTGTAGGCGATGTCACCGACCACCGTGACCTCTTGCAGCTCGCTGATGCAGTTGAGCTGAAACCGTTGGTGGGCGGCCGAGAAGCCGTCGGGAAACCCGTCGCGGCCGAACGGCGCGCGGCCCGGGTTAAGAAGCACGACATCGTCTGCCATCAAGCTGAGCAGGCGGGCCAGGTTGCCGGCGTTGACCGCCTCGATCCAGGTCTCATGCACCTCGCGGATGGCTTGTTCGTCGGGTCCCATCTGCAACCTCCACCGTCCATCAGGTTGGCCACACGATCGGCAGGGCGCCGGTCGGCCGTGATTGTCGTCTTGGGGCCGTCGTTCTGCATCGGGGGCGGTGCTACGGTTCGTGGCGCCGGCGATGGTTGTGACCTGCCGTATCGAAGGGCAGGGTATGCCCCATGTCGGTCGATTCGCAGCGGGCTCGTTCGTTGTAGCGTTGGGGTGGCGCGCGCCGCCCCGCCGCGCTGCACGGTGGCAGCTTTCACGGAGCAACTTTCATGACCTCATCCGCAACCAGCCTGGTGCTGCTCGTGGCCACGCGCAAGGGCGCCTGGCTGTTTCACGGCGGCCCGCAGCGCGACGCCTGGGCGGTCGACGGCCCGCACTTCCTGGGGCACACCATCAGCCACATGCGGCTCGACCCGCGCGACGGGCGCACGCTGCTGGCCGCGGCCAAGACCGGCCACCTGGGGCCCACGGTGTTCCGATCCACCGACCTCGGCAAGACCTGGAAAGAGGCGAGCCGCCCGCCCGCGTTCGACAAGCCGTCGAACAACCTGCCGGCACGCGCGGTGGACCACACCTTCTGGCTCACCCCCGGCCACGCCAGCGAGCGCGACACCTGGTATGCCGGCACCTCGCCGCAAGGCCTGTTCCGGTCTGAAGACGGCGGGGACAGCTGGGCTCCGCTGCCGGCCGTCAACGACGACCCGCAGTTTCGCGAGTGGATGGGCACGGTGCAAGACGGCACGCCCGACGGCCCCAAGCTGCACTCCATCATCGTCGACCCCCGCGACCCGCAGCACCTGCTGTTCGGCATGTCGGGCGGCGGCGTGCACGAGTCGCGCGATGGGGGCCGCAGCTGGGCGACGCTGATCGAAGGCATGCAGGTGGTGGAGGGCTTCGACGCGGCAAACGTGACCTTTCACGACCCCCATTGCGTGCGCATCTGCCCCGCCAACCCCGACCGCCTGTACCAGCAGAACCACTGCGGCATCTACCGGCTCGACCGGCCGGGCACCGCCTGGCAACGCATCGGCCGCCACATGCCCGCCGAGGTGGGCGACATCGGCTTCCCGATGGTGGTGCACCCGCGCGACCCCGACACCGCCTGGGTGTTCCCGATGGACGGCACCGACGTCTGGCCGCGCACCAGCCCGGCCGGCCGCCCGGCGGCCTACGTCACCCGTGATGGGGGCGAATCGTGGCAACGGCTCGACCAGGGCTTGCCGCAGCAGCAGGCCTGGTGGACCGTCAAGCGCCAGGCGATGACGGCCGATGCCCTGCCGGCGCCGGCGCTGTACCTGGGCACCACCAGCGGCGAGCTATGGATCGGGCACGACGGCGGCTCGCGCTGGGCCAACATCGCCAGCCACCTGCCAGAGATCTACGCGGTCGAAGTCGCGGAGCTGGCGTGAAGGTGCTGGTGCCCAGCGCACTGCGCTCGTACACCGGCGCGACGCAGGTCGACGCCGTCGGCACGACGCTGCTCGCGCTCTTTGCCGACCTCGACCAGCGCTACCCCGGCCTGCGCTTTCGCGTGGTCGACGAGCAGCAGCAACTGCGGCCCAACATGCGCATCTTCGTCAACGGCCAGGGCGTGCGCGACCTCAACCATGCGCTGCAGCCAGACGACGACGTGGCGATCGTGCTGGCGCTCAGTGGGGGTTGAGTGCCTACGATGGCCGCTTCGCTGCGAAGATGGTCCTCGTCTTTCGCGCCAACTCAGGGGTCTGCTCATGTCGACAACATTGCCCGGATCTCAACGCGGGGCTGCGACTCGCAGCAACGACAGCCACCCCGCTCGTCGGCATCAACGGGCCAAGCCCGCCTTGCATGTCGTGGCGCTTGTCATCGCTGCGCTGTGGTATGGCGCAGGCATCGCCTCGGCTGCCGGTCTACCACGTGGCGCCCGTGCAGCAGGATTGGCGCGATGGCTTTCTGTACTCGGTCAACGTCAACGGCGTGGCTGCAGGGTACTTGGGCAGCGTGAGCCAGGCGATCGTTTGGCAAGACGGCGTGCTGCGTCAACTTAACTGCAAGAACGAGGGCTCGCCGTACGCGCATGGGTATGCGATCAACGCCGCGATGCAGGTGGCGGGGTCTTGTTATCGCACCGGCGGGAACTACGCCGTGGTCTGGGATGCCCAGGGGAACCCAATCCGCGTGCAAGACGACGCCGTCCTGGCCGATACGGCGCTGGGCATCAACAACTTCGGCCACGTCGTCGGTGCCGCAGGGCGCATCGCGTATGTCTGGAAGGGGGCCAAGGTCAAGCTGATCGGCACCCTTGGCGGAACCTACAGCACCCCGCAGGACATCAACGACAAAGGCGCCATCGTAGCCGCGTCCGCGCTGCCGGGCGACACGGCCGTGGACGCGTTCGTCTACAGGAACGGGCAGATGAAGGACCTCAACTGGCCATGGGCCAACTCGTATGCGCGAGCGGTCAATGCCCACGGACACATCGCCGGCTGGTCGGCCGACACGCCTTATACGACCTACGCGATCCTCGACAACGGAATCACCATCACCGACCTCGGCCGGCATTCATCGACTATGGGCATCAACAATCTGGACCAGGTCGTGGGCACCAAGACGGTGAACGGAGACGTCCGCGCATTCATCTACACCCACGGGCGCGTCTACGACCTCAACACGCTGATGAATACGACCAGCGATCCCGACTGGGAGATCCACGTCGCCTATGACATCAACGACGCCGGCGTGATCGTCGGCTGGGGGATCCTGCATGGCTCCTACCAGCCCGTCGTGATGACGCCGCTGACCTGAGCGGGTGAAGCACGTAACGCGACTGGCAAGGCCTTCGATGCTCGCTCAGTCCGTCAGGCCAGCTTTCGTGGCGCGCGCCTGAGTGCCAGGAACCCGCTGAAAACGACCCGCTGCCATCAGTGGCATCTGACGGCTGAACGGCCGCTCGGCAGTGGCTGCCCACCTGGATCGCGGGCAGCTGTACTCACGCTGACTGGAACCAAGCAGCCGCTCGGCCCAACGACTCACTGTCCCGAGTGGCGACTGTAGGAGGTGCAGCAGGCGTAGGACTCTCGCGCGGCCATCCATGGTGCCGGCGACCGCTGCCTTACGACTCGAACTTGCGGTGCTGCAGCGACATCGACTTTGTGAATCCGGCAGGCTGAGTGCGGTCCGTCGAGAGAGCTGTACCGTTGGCGACGCCTCCTTCGTCGAGCTGCCGTAGGATGCGCCATGGCCGAGCATCGAGCAACCTTCAACCTGTCGCTTTCGGACCTCGCCGCGGTCGTCGCGTTGCCAGAGCCCGGGCGTGATGTCGTCATCGAGGTTCCAGACAGCTACTTGACCGACGAGCGCTTCGCGCTGCCGGGGGTCGAGGGGCTTGCCATCCAGCGCCTTGTGACTCTGGCCCACGATGCGGCGTCCCTGAAGGTCGTGTGGCACACAGCTGCTACGCGGCGCTTGCTCGAGTCACCCACCGTCAACCCGTTGGTCGCAGTGACGTTGTGCTTGAACAATGCGCAGCACGTCGCGCCGGCGGGTACTAAGCTTGCTCCGGACGCCTTTGAACGCGCCAGGACTAGGGTACTGAGTCATCGGCTCGACGCCGATATGTTTACGGAACGGCAGGTCGTCATCTGCCTGGACTTTGAGCGTCCGAGCCTTCCCGTCGATCTCTACGAACCTTCCACACGCAGGTTGAGGCCAGAGACTGATTTCGAGTCCCTAGTCGACGATCTTGTGTACGCCCAGCGCGGCGCGGGATTCAAGCCTGAGAAGCTGTCCAAGCTGCGCATGGCGCTGGCGGTCATTCTTCGAGAGCTTCTAGAGAACACAGACGATCACGCCAAGACGGACTCCGAGGGCAAGGTGCTCAAGCCGAACTCCGTTCGCGGTTTGCTGGTCAAGCGAATCGACGAAAAGCGTCGGTTGCCAAAACCCAACGCCACCAATTTGCCCCCGGTCCCGTGCCTGGAGTTCACCATCTTCGACTCGGGCATCGGCTACTACAACTCTTATCGACGTCAGCTGCTGCGTGGCCAGGCTAGGGGCGAGCCGGTCGTCGTCGGGGACAAGCAGGTCGACACGGTCCGCCAGTTCGAGCTCGGCCCAGATGTGTCCGTCGAGACCGAATACGCCATCGTTTTGAAGTGTCTCGGACGGCACTCCGAAAATGCAAAGGCGATACCTGACCCGCGCCTTGGCCACCGGGGGATGGGCCTCTACGAGGTGCTTCGAGCGCTGAAGATGATGCAGGGGATGCTCGAAGTCCGCACAGGTCGCATTCACGGCTACCGGAGCTTCCTTGAAGGGGAGCTTCGGATTCAACTTGAGCCTGACACCTCCGAGACTCGGCCCGGCATGCCCAAGGCATCCCTGCTGGATGTGGACAGAAAGGTGGCGTTTTACCCGTCGCCACGTGACCTAGTGCGTGGCTCCGTCGTACGCGTTGTCGTGCCGCTAGCATGAGCGAACAGACCGAGACGCAAGGCCTTTGGCTCCACACGAGGTACCGGGAATCCCAGTACGACGGTGAGGCGTGCTTGCTGGTTTATGACGTGGACTCCTTCGACGACGCCTTGGTCGGCGGTGACGTCAAGCAGGTGTTCGAGCAGCGTGCTGGAACAGCCAACATCTTCATCGCAGCGCCGTTCCTGAGCAACGAAACCTGCCGAGACGAGCTCAAGACTGGCGTTGCGCTGCAGCGAGCCACAGCATACATGACAGCCAAGAGCGGCCACGTGTACTTGCTCGAGACCCAAGTCGCGGCCGAGACGCGAGCAGTCTCGATAACCACAAGCAAGCTGCGCTGGGACGACGCGACGGCGCAAGTCCAGTTTGAGGCTCGGAAGCCTCTTGACCCGGCCCTGAGCGAAGGGTGGCTATTCCATCTGTTTGACTCCAACCAGGGCCTGGTGATCGCGCCGCCGGGAGTCCACTTCCGAAAAAGCTCAAACAAGCACGCCGACAAGTTTCTGCGGGCGGCCAACACCCTCACGTCTTCAAGTGCATGCGGCCTGCTTGCGATGTTCGCCCTGGCGGTACTGGCCCCGCGTAGCCCCAAACGTATCCTGGTCGACACGGCGCCCCTACTGTCGCTGGCTTACGCCATGATGCGTGTGGCGAAAGTGCATGGCATCTGGGACGCCGATGTCCCGACACGGTCGTTCAGCTCGTACGGCGGCCAGTCGAAGATGCGCCGCCTGTCGGTCAACGATGTAATCCTCATTTCGGCAACGACATCTGGTTCGCTTGCCGAGAGTCTCAAGGCACAGCAAGCGAACGAAGATTCGGTGGTCACGCTCTTCTTTCTGTGCTCAAGAGGTGCGACGCGCCCACGCAACGTCCTCTGCGATTTGACCGTGACGGCCGAGCGCGGTTTCGGCTACCAGATGGTGGAGAACTATCCCGCTGTTGGTTGCTCGCTGTGCAAGTCGGAGTTCATTCTTGCCGAACTCGAGGGCGACCAGTTCCTTCTGCAACAACGCCAGCATCGGCTGCTGAAGTTTGTGCGAACGACGCAGTCCGGCGATAGCCGTTCCACGCTCACAGAGCTGTATGCCGCCAAGGCAATTGAAGTCGTTCTGCAGCCTGACACGACACGACCGTCATCCATCGAGATCAACGACGCGCATCTGCTCAGATGCTCGGCAACTCGCAAGGACCTTATTCGACATCTGCGCCGCTACGTGCCTCAGCCGCTCGCCCTGGTAGTGCGTGTGCGCATCACCGAGGAACAGCTGACGAGCTTGATAGCCGAAGCAGGGATCGGCGCGGCGGTCGCAAACGCCAGCATCATCGACTGGCCTGACCTCGCCGCTCACTCCGCGCTGGGTGATGGCCAGGGCGTGCTCGTCGTCTTCGGCTGCCTCTCTAGCCACTCGGTGGCTCGGCAGATCAACGCGTCGCTTCGGTCAAAGGTCAACCAAGGGAACGTCGCGTATGTGTCGGCGCTGACGCTTGCAGAGACGCCGGACCAGTACCAGGACCTCAAGACGTTCCTTGGCTTCGGGGAGAGAGGTGCTGACACATTCACCTACCGCGAAGCGCGCAGACTGGCACTACCAGTTCGCTGCGCCGACAAGAATCCGTGGGAAGAGGAACGCGACTTACTAAATAGCCTCGCAGGTCAATGTGTCAGCGAACTGGAAGCGCGACGTGAGACGTTGTCGACAGTGGTTACGGCCAGGGACGACATCTTCTGGCCTGGGCTCCACGGCCCGTTGGCCATTCAGCGGGACTTCGTCTACCTCGACACTGCTGCGGGCACTCGCGACATCTCGCAAGCCGACGTATTCGCAGTCGTGACCAACCTGTTCGCCGCCGATCGCTCCGGCAGTAGTGACCTAGCCAAGAAGCCGCAAGGTAACAACGTTGTCCCACTGCAGCAGTCAGTCTACGGACACATTCTTTTGACGCCCGAAGCCTTCACGACGTACAACGACAGCGTGCTGAAGGCAAGCCTGTTGCGAGCAGCCCGGAAAAGCGACCTGATGTATGAGGTGGACGCCGGCTACAGCAATCGCATGTCGGAAATCGTGCTTGTCGAACTTGCGGGATGGCATGCCGGAACCGGCGATGCGCTGCCGGAAATGCTCTTGGCGCTCGCCACCAAGCGGCTGCGCCTCCGGGACTCGGACCGGTCAGCAATTCGTACCAAGGCGCTCGCCGCGGGCCTACCCGAATATCTCTCAGCACTGGCGCAGGCTATTGAGCCCTGACGCGGGCCGCGCTATCAGGAGGACGAGAATGGCCTATGTCGTGGTCTGCATTGCAACTCGCTGGGGCAGTGCCCTTGGCGGTATCAACGTATTCAATACGGGCCTAGCGCAAGGCTTTGCGAGCGTCTTGCCAAAACCCGGCCAGTGTTTTTGCGTAGTGCAAGAGTTTCCGGCGGCTGAACCGGAGGCGAAAGTCAAGCTTTTGAAACCCGAGAAATGGGAGTTGGCACCGATTACGGATGTCGTCTTCCAGCAGGTTGAGACACTGCCCTTGAGGGACATTGAAGAGGTTCTAATCATCGGCCACGACATTCATACTGGAACCCTGGCGATCGACTGTGCGAAGCAGCTCAAGGCCCGGTGGCCGCGCGGCACGAAAGTGCGGTCCGCGGTGATCAGTCACATGTCCTACCTCGAGTACGCGCGTCGGAAAGGTCAAGCCTTAACCGAGGTCTTGAACAAGTCTCGTAGTCAGCATGAGATTGTCGCAAGCGCCGATCACGCATTCGCGGTGGGGCCGCTCCTTGCGAACAGCTTTCAGAGCTCTCGTATCGAACACAACGATCGTGTCATCGCCTTGACACCGGGCGCTGCGGATATCCAAGCGGAGCCCGAGAAGGCCGACTCGCTCACGTTCTACATCGGCGGCCGACTTGGCCTGGAGGACGACACGATCAAGAACGGGGTCCTGAGTGTCCGCGCCGTCATCGCTGCCTACGAAACCGAGCGGAAGACTGGGCAAGTAGGCCGCTGGACAACGCGTGGCCACTTCTACGCTTGTGGCGTGGACCCGGCGAAAGATGCTGATCTTCTGAGCCTGCTAAAGAAGGACGCACAGAAGAATGCGATGTTCGTCATCGAGGCGACCCCATTCTCCGACAAACAGGATGAGGTGCACGAGCACCTCGCTCGGTCCGACGTGGCGATCATGCCATCGTGGCACGAAGGCTTCGGTCTCACGGGCTGGGAAGCAATCTGCGCCGGCGTGCCGCTCGTGTGCTCAAGCCAGTCAGGGCTCGCGTTGCTGATTGATCAGTTGCGAAGAACTCTTGCAGACGCTGACTTTCGCAGCATTGAGGTGGTTCAGCTGACGGGCGGAGCGCCCGCCGGTATGCCGAGCGCTTCCGATGTCGAGACGCTGTCCATCGCCCTCAGAGCGGTGGTGGCAGACTACCCCGCACGAAAGAAGGCCGCGCTCGCGCTGGCACTGCGCATCAAGCGTCACTTCACCTGGGAGCGGTGCGCAGAAGAACTGATCGCGCCGTTCAAGTGGCCGTGGGCGAACTCGGCGGATTGGCATCAACGCCAGCAGGCTGCCGAGCTTGCCGTGGAACTGAGCGACAGCGTGGCTAGTGCAGGCGTCGTACTTGAGGCTCTGGCTGCGTGTCGGGCGGGCAAGGCTGAGCAGAAGTGGGCCCTAGTGTGCTCGGCGCTCAACTACTTCAGCGACGTCGGCGCCAAGGCAACGATTCGGGAGCGTCGCACCCTGAGGGACGATTTGCTAACCGTTGCCCAGGCAGTGTCAGCATCACTGAAGGCGCGCGCGACTGCCGGTCGTCTTCTGATCGCCGATACGGTCTTCTTGGATCTGTGCTGGCGATACATGGCTGCGGCATCGCGAGTTGCCACGACGTTCAGCGAGTTCGTGGCGATGCTGCCCGCCCCTATGCGTGACGCCATCTTCGGCGATGGCTTCCTGCGTCGCGAGCTGTTGTTCTATGTCTGCCGCTTTTCCTCCGACTTCGAGGACAACGCCGACGAGTTGGCACTGAGCTTCCTCTCTCCACTACGTCAGTATCTAGGCACAGATGCCGGGTTGGTCATCCGAGTTGCGCGACTGACCGCGGTATATGCAAGCCTTCGTCGGCTTATTCCTGTCGCCGGCAGTGTCGCGTTCGAGGCTGAGATCGACCGATGCCAGCGGGCGCTTGCGCGCCCGTTCGACAGCCGCTTAGTGCTCGAGGAATCACCCGACTTGGCGCCGACGATGCTCGCTCTTTCCAGCTTGAAGCCAGACCTCTCGCGGCAACCCATCGACCAGCCGATCGGGTTCTTCAAGCGCTTGAGTCCGAAGAATGTTACGGGTACATGGCGTGGCGACAAGCGTCTGACTGCAGGTATGGCGACGGTGGTGCTGTCGTGCAGAAAGGTTGAAGCCGTACTGGAAGCGATGGCGAACGACGAGGAGGAGGCAATTCGATGGGCGGCTCTAGATCTGGCGTTCTCACCGGTACTACGAGCGCGTCTGCACGCGTTGGAAACTGACTCTGACGGCGCCAGGACGCTTTGTGCCATGCTCGGACGCATAGTGGACATGGCCGTAAGTAAGGACGAGGGTCATCCGTGGCTTGCGCGGGAGTTCCTCAACCACTACTGCGACGAGCTTGCCGCGCCGCGAGATCATCACCCGCAGCTCGCGCGTTTTACGTTGACGGACTTCCCCGTCTCACGTGAACTGTTTGGCCCGGCAGTGAATGCAGAAGTCAGCCGGTTCTCCCGAGCGATGCACCCTGAGGTCGAGGATGCACGTGCACGGGGGGCGCAGAGCGTCCAGCGTGTGCTGCTTGTGCTGCCACCGATCTCCATCGACCCCGCCGCAGGACGCGCGGCATCGAAGACCAGCAC
This sequence comes from Ideonella sp., assembly GCF_041914305.1. Taxonomy (NCBI): domain Bacteria; kingdom Pseudomonadati; phylum Pseudomonadota; class Betaproteobacteria; order Burkholderiales; family Sphaerotilaceae; genus Ideonella; species Ideonella sp. The sequence continues at coordinate 36,561 of NZ_JAYSDQ010000020.1, read as the reverse complement.
GCCGCCACTCGGGTTGGGCGTTCTAGCCACTCATCTGTCCAAGCTCGGGCACGACGTGCACTTGGTGGATTGCCACCGTTTCCCGGAGCTTGCTGAAGAGATCTTCTGCCGCGCAAAGACCTTTGATCTGATCGGTTTCAACACCGTTTTCAGCACCATCAAGTCCACCCGGCAGATGCTGACCAGGATACGTAGTGCGACGCAACGGCCTGTTTTGGTCGTAGGGGGCCCGGCTGCGAACCTGGACGCATGGCGCTTCTCTGCACTGGACGAGAACGACCTGGCCAACTGGGACTTCGCAATTTCCAACGACGCTGTGGGGAATCTGCAGTTGCTTGTGGAGGCGCTCAAATCGCCAACCCCTTGGCCCGTGAGCGATGGCGTAGTGGCAAATCCCCGGAGCACGGTCGTTGCGCTAAGGGATGTTGCTACCGCCAAGGCGAGCGTTGTGGGCGAGACGGGCAGCCCCCCAAGCGACGAGGGTTGGATGAAGATCCACGTGGATCGTCGCCTCTATGCGGGGCCGGCCGGGCAGTACGAGCCGACGCGGACTCGCGATCTAAAGGGACGGGTTCACGAGGCGCACATCGTCATGTCCAAGGGCTGCGACTGGAACTGCAGTTTCTGTACGGAGCGCCGCATCCTCAGTCATGGTGAGCGCCGACGCGACGTCGAGTCGGTTCTCGATGAAGTGCGCCAACTGGCGAAGCGGTACCCCGATTTGCGCATCCAGTTCATCGACGACAACTTGCTGCCTCAGATCGCCTCACCGCACAACAGCAGTGGGGTGCGTCGGGAGGAGGGCAAGGCTTGGGCAGTGCGGTTCCTGGCCGGGATGAAAGAGATTCGAGACGAATTTGGCGGCAAGTTGAGTTGGCGGGGCATCTTTCGCCTTGAGGACTTCGCGGCCTACGAGGCGCTTGGGGAGGCGGGTGGTTTCGTGCGCGCTCTGGCTGAAGCGGGCTGCAACATGCTGGCGTTCGGAGTCGAGTCCGGCGACGCCGCCAGTCGGCATTCCCTCAAGGCCGGCGGGCGTGAGTTCACGAACGACGCGATCCAGCAACTCTTTCGACGCCTGCGTCAGGCCAAGATCTTTACCAAAGCGTACTTCATCATCGGTGGTCACAAAGAGAGCGCCCAGTCCACCGAGCGCACCATCTCCTTCGCTGTGGAATGCGGTGCAACGCTTGCTTACTTCGCCCTCTACAAAGACTTCGTGGACGCGCAGAAGGAGCTGCGCAAGGACAGGGGAACAGGACATCCAGAGACGGCGAGCTTGCTTGACTACGAGCAGTTGCTGTTTGGATGGGATGAAGCTTTCTCGGGTGACCGCAGAGCAGGCGATCTCGGAACCGCCCGCAGGCTAATCGAACCGTCGGACGTGGTCGAGCGCCGTACCTATCGGCTGCTCGCCAAGATGGGCTTCCGGTTCGATGACCTTGTGAAGTACAACGACTATCACGCGCAGGCGGGGCACGCCAAGGCACGCCTGCACAGCGTCACCTGGCAGCGTCCCAACGAGTTCTTTGGCTTGGTCGAGAAGGCCTATCGAAAGTTTTACCTGCGGCCTGAGTTCGTTGCAGATTTCAAGGAACTGGTTGCTGCCGGCTACTAGAAGAACGTCGACAACCTCTCGTCGTTCCATTCGGCGAACTGGTGCTCCACAGATCATTGCCGCGGCTTGCTCCTGGACCTTTTCGGCTCATCGCGAATGACAGCAGTCTCCTTCGGCTCTCGTACGACACTGGCACAGACACGACATCGATCGACATGCAGCTAACAGCGAGCCTCAAGCCGAGGCACCCGATGGGCAGCAAACGCCGGTGCGCAGGACAGCAAACGTTCGCAGCTTCTGGCTGAGCATCATCGATGGGACGGGGGGCGTGTTTGGCGGTTCACGGAAGCTGTCGTCGATTGCCCCACTTGGCAGCTTGCAAGCCACACCTGTCACTCGCCCGGTTCGCCCGCGAACAGCAGGTTTAGAAGACTGCTGTCGTTCAGTTCCTGGGTGCGAGTGACTGAGTTCAGTCTTGACCAGTCAGCGGCAAGACTGCGCGGGGCGCGGTCGGTCGATTCCATCAACTGCGGTTGGGCGCATGTCTCGCGCCTGTGCCGCTGAGGCTGCCCGGCGGTCTATGAATTGGCCCGTCCATTCATGTCACCGTGTCGGAAACTCCGGCGAATCTTTCCAGCTAGTCCATGCGCATAACTTGGTATTTGATGATCACAATTGCGTCTGACATACTGGTCTGTCGCTGCAAATTGGTGCACGGCATAACGTCAATCAGGAGGCATTTAGTGAGATTCCGTACTGTCGCTCTGGCGATCACGTCACTGATCGCAACCGCCGCCGCCCACGCTGGTATCGTGGCCTCTCCGAACCCCGTCAACTTCACTGGTCAGGGTGGGCGGGTGTACTTCAAAACCGTCACCGTCACCAACCAGGGGCCGGGCTTTGCTTCGAATCTGAACGCAAGCCTGAACTGGCTGAGTGGAAGCATCGGTGACATCAACATCGGCTTCGACACCTGCACGGGCGCCACGCTGGCGGTCGGCGGCAGCTGCACCGTTCGATTGGTGTTTGATTCGGGCTGCCCCTATGCCGGCTGGATCAGCTACAACCTGGCGATCACGTCGTCGACGCTGCCGACGTTGACTGTCCCGACAACGGGCACTACCAAGGCCGGTATTTGCGTCTAAGAACGTGGTCAGGCTGGTCTGGGCGTTAGCCGCGGCCAGCTTGGCAGCGCGCGTTCGGCGCGCCACTGGCGATGAACACCGTCCCTCGGGCAACCAGCTGAACCCGCTCTTGGCAACAGGATCGAGCGCCAGGGGATTCGTTTCTTCTCTTGGCCTCATCGCGGCTGATTCCCCTCAGCCCGCCCGCCCCGCCAGCAACTCCACAAACGTCTCCGCCCCCGGCAGCCGGTGCACCAGGCTGACCGATGCGCCGGTGCCGTCGTCGGCGGTGCGCCACCACAGCGTGCAGCCGGCCACGCGGGCGAGCAGCTCGGTGGTGGCGAGTGAGGGCAGCCAGCGGGACAGGGGCACCGCGGCGGGCATTTCGTAGCGTTCGGCGGTGGGGGTGCTGCGGGTGTTCAGTGGCGAGGTCGGGCCGGCGGTGGGCCAGGGGGGCGCTTCGGCCAGGGCCCGTTCGAACGCGTCGAGCGAGGTGTGGTCGCCGAGTGTTTGCAGCGCGGCGTTGGCAAGGTGGGTGTACCAGAGCTCGAGGTGGTCGAGCGCGATGCGGTCGACCGGTGGCCGCGCGCGGGGCTGGGCGATCAGCAGCGGGTAGTAGCGGCCGACGTTGTCGCAGCTGGGCATCAGCAGGCCGAACCACCATTGGTTGTCGAGCACGCCCGGGGCCCAGGCAAAGCGCAGCACCGGGGCCGTGAGGTAGGTCTGCAGCCAGCGCTCGCCGAGCTGTTCGCTGCTGCGTTGCATCACATGCGACAGCCACGCGTCGCAGTTCTGCACCCAGGCGGGTGGCAGCCGGCGCTGGGCAAAGTCGCCCAGCGAAGAGAGCTTGCCGTACCAGCCCGGCAGGGCGCTGGTGTCGCTCATGGTCGTCGGGGCGCTGGCGTCCATCACAGCCCCGCCGGGCAGGCGAACTCGTTCAGCTCGCGCAGCCTGAAGGGGTTGCGCACGCTGCTGGTGGTGACCTCGAACACGGCCTTGCGGCCGTCGACGTCGAAGGTGGCGCGAAAGCGCTCGGGCGCGCTGGTGGGGTCGATCTTCACGCGCTCGAACAGGCGGAACAGCGCCCAAGGCCCATCGGTGACCATGCCGGACGGGCTGCCGCTGGCGCTGGGTGGGCTGACCTGCACACGCACCTGCGAGCTGCCGCGCGGGCCGGGCCATTGCACCGCCATCGGGATCTGCGGGCCGTGGGCGTAGCGCACGATCTGGCCGTCGACGTCGAGAATGAACTGGGTCAACGACGCGTCCATCTCGATCGGCTTGAATTCGAGCCTGAGCGACGGCGCGTTGCCGGCCGGGAAGAAGGTCTCGCGGATCGCCGCGGCGCGCTGGAACTGCGGCAGCGAACCGCCGTCGAGCCCCAGCGGCGTGCCCTCGACGGGGCGAAACTTCCACGGCCGCGTGGTCGTGTCGACATACGGCGCGAGCTTTTGCTGGAACAACTGGTCGATCTTGCCGCCGGGGCCGAACAGCATCGCAAAGTCGGCCTGCGTCGCGTCGCGGGTGGCCGTGCGATCCAGCGGGTAGCGGCCGGCGACCGCTTGCTGGCAGAACTCGCCGACCTGTGCGCGCACCTCTTGCCCCAGGTTTTGCCTGACGCCCAGTTGTGACGCATTGGCGCTGCTTTGCGACAGGTTGTCGAGCATCGCCCGCAGCGGTTGCGGCATGCGGGCCGCCTCGGCCTTGACGCGGTTGGGCAGCGGCGAGGCCGGTGGCGCAGAGCCGCCCTGGATGGCGGTGGCCACCGCATTGAGCAGCACGTTGACCTCGGCGATCAGGCCGAGCGTGTCGTCCAGCGGCGCCTTGCCGCCTTGCGGGGAAGAGACGAGAAAGCGCAGGCCGGCGAAACGGTCGTCGACGACGCTTTCGGGCCGCGGCGCCGTGCCCGAGCCGCCGGCCGCGGGCTTGGCCGAGAGCAGGTCGGCGATGCGGTCTCGCGATTTGCGCACCACGCCGGCGGCCTTGTCACTGGCCTTGTCGACCACCGACTCGCCGCCGGCCAGGGTGGTCTCGCGCGAGATGGCTTTCATCAGCAGTGGCAGCGGGCTGTCGGGCGCCGACAGCAGCCGCGACATCTGCACCGACTGCGCCAGGCTGGTCATCGGCTGCAGGCGGATGTCGGCGATGTAGGCCTCCCAGGTGGCGGCATAGTCGTCGAGGTACAGGCGGCGCGCGTCGTCGGCCGGGGTGCGGCCCCCGCGCACGACGGTGGCGGCATCTTGCTGCGGCTCGGCCACGCCGAGCACCCAGCCTTGTTCGCGCGCCAGTTCGTCGGCCACGTCGTCGACCTGGGCCTCGAAGCCGCGGTGGTAGCCGTCGCGGGTGTACAGCCCCGGCACGCCCTGGGTCAGCGGGGCGCCGCTGGCGCGGGTGAAGACCAGCGCCGCGTTGTTGCCGGCGGCGCGCACCGCGTTGAACTCGGGAAACTCCTGGCCCAGGCCGCGGTAGCGCATGCGGTTGTAGATGCGCTGAGGCAGCGTCAGGCTGGCCAGGCGCAGGCGGCTGGCGGTGACGATGTCTTTGTCGCTGGCGATCGGCGAGACCACCGCGCCTTGCGACAGCAGCGCGCCGAGGTGGGCCGAGAGCTGGGCACGCTGGTCCGGCGTCAGCTCGCGGCGCTGGTTGTCCAGGTCGGCCTCGATGTGCCGCTGCAGTGTCTCGGCATCGAAATGCTCGGGGTCGTGCAGCATCAGGTAGGCCTTGAGCGCCTCGTACTGGGTCTCGGGCGCTTCGTCTGACTGGCGCAACTGCTCTTCGATGCGCAGCGCCAGGCGGGGCAGCACCGCGTCGGCCAGCATGCGCTGGTAGGCGGCGCGCGCGGCGCTGTCGAGCTTGTGGCCCTGGAACAGGCCGTAGCCGAGCGACCAGGGCACGTCGTCCAGCTGGCCGGCCAGGCCGCGCGTGGCGTTCAGCGCCGGCACGATCGGCAGGATGTCGGCCGTCGCGCGGTTGGGCGTGGCCTGCAGCAGCTTGCGGACATCGTCCGAACGCGCGGCCACGTCGGCCACATAACGCCGGTTGTTGACGTAGCTGGTGCTCCACATCGCCACCAGGCCGACGCTGACCACACCCACGGCGGCATAGCCGGCCGCGGCGAGCACGGTGCGCCGGCGCTCCCACTTGGGGTTGGTGCCGCCCAGGCCCGCTTCGGCAAACACCACCTCGCCCAGCAGCCGGTTGAGGAAGTAGCTCTTGCCACTGGCCTGGTTGGGCGCGATCACCGCGCGCTCGAGCCGGTAGCTGCGGGCCACGGCGCCGAGCACGCGGTCGATCGGCGTGCCTTCTTGCGTGCCGCTGATGAAGTAGACGCCGCGCAGCAGCGGGTCGGCTTCGTAAGGCGAGGGCGAGAAGACCGCGTTGACGAACTCCTGCAGCATCGGCCGCAGGCCGGCGAACTGCGTGGGGAAGCCGTAGATGCGCGAGCGGCGCTGCGCGTCGCGCTCGGTTTGCAGACGGTCGATCAGGCCGTCGGTCAGGCGCTGGCGCAGCGCGTCGAACTCGGGGCCGAAGCCTTGCAGCGCCGCCTTGCCGCCGGCCTGCAGCGGGAAGGTGAAGCCCCAGGGTGTGGCGCGCTGGTCTTTGTCGACCGTGGCGAAATAGTCCATGAAGCCGGCCAGCAGATCGCTCTTGGTGACCAGCAGGTAGATCGGGAAGCGGATGCCGAGGTCTTCGTGCAGCTCTTGCACGCGCTGGCGCACGGTGGCGGCGTGTTGCGCGCGCTCGGCCGGGCTGCGCGTGAGCAGGTCGGTGACCGAGACGGTGACCAGCACACCGTTCAGCGGCTGGCGCGGGCGCGAGCGCTTGAGCAGGCCGAGAAAACCGCTCCAGGTGGCGCGGTCGTTCTCGCGGTCGCTGTCTTGCGTGGTGAAGCGGCCGGCGGTGTCGATCAGCACCGCGCGGTCGGTGAACCACCAGTCGCAGTTGCGCGTGCCGCCGACACCGTGGATGGCGGTTTGCGTGCCGGTCGCATCGGCGAGCGGAAAGTTCAGCCCGCTGTGGCGCAGCGCGGTGGTCTTGCCCGAGCCCGGCGCGCCGATGATCAGGTACCACGGCAGCTCGTACAGGTAGCGCCCACCCAGCTTGGCGGACCAGCCCGAGAGCAGACCGCCGGCACCGAAGCGCACGCGCCGCAGCGTCACCAGCGCCTTTTCGAAGCGCTCGCGCACGGCGGCCATGTCGGGCGTTTCGGCCGGTTGGTCGGCACCGCTTTTCGGCGCGGCGATCAGCTGGTTGACCACCGCCTGGTTGCCGCGCTGCGCACGCCAGCGCGCCACCAGCATCCAGGCGAACACGATCGCGACCAGCACGCCGATCGTGATCCAGCGGGCACGCTCGCTTTCGAGCGGGCGCCACTCGCCGATCGACACCATCGGCCCGACGATGTGGATCACCAGCGCCAGCGCCAGCAGCACGATGGCCGCGAGCACCCAGCGGTTGAAGATCCAGCCCAGCACGCGCTTCATCGTGCGCCCCCAGGTGTCGATGCCGCTGACTGCGCCGGTTGGGGAACGGGCTCGCCGCTGCGGCCGACGAACAGCGTCACCTCGACGCGGCGGTTCTGCGCGCGTTGGGCGGGGTCGTTGTCGGGCGCCACGGGCTCGCTGTCGGCGCGGCCTTCGGCGCGCACACGATCGGCCGAGACGGCGTGCGCCACCAGCAGTTGCTTCACCGACTGCGCCCGCGCCTCGGACAAATGCCAGTTCGACGGGAAACGCACGGTGCGCACGGGCGTCTTGTCGGTGTGGCCGGTCACGAGGATCGGCCCGCTGACCTTGGCCAGTGCGTCGGCGATGCGCGTCATCAGCGCTTCACGCTCGGACACCAGCGTGTCGCTGCCCGAGGCGAACAGGCCGTCGCCGCGGATCGTGACGACGCTGCGGTCGACCTCGTCGCGCACCGTCACCAGATTGGCCTTGATGTCGGACTGCAGGAACTGCGCCAGCCGGGGCTTGGCCATCACCGGCGGTGCCACTGTGACCGGCGGCGACAGGCGCAGCGCCTGGATCTGGTTGAACACCGGGTCGGAGCGTTCACCGAGCGAGAACGTCAGCGCCAGGTAGACGCCGCTGAGCACCAGCGCCGCCACCGCGGCCGTGGCCGCCAGCGGCAGCCAGCTGCTGAAGCGGCGCTGGCTTGCCGGCTCGCCCTGCCAGTGCTGGGCCAGCGCGGGGGCATGGTCGCCACGCTGCTGCTTGATGATCTGCGCGAGCCGGTCGCGCACCGCCTCGATCTGCGCGCGGCCGTTGTCGACCACGCGGTAGCGGCCTTCGAAGCCGAGCACCAGCGCGCAGTAGATCAATTCCAGCAGGTCGAGGTTGGCCTCGGGCTTCTCGGCCAGCCGCGCCATCAGCTGGAAGACCTTCTCGCCGCCCCAGGTCTCGTTGTGGAACATCGCCAGCAGGCTGTTGCGCGCCCACTCGCCCGAGCCGCCCCAGGGCGTGTCGGCGGCGGCCTCGTCGATCATCGTGCACAGCACATAACGCGCGGCCATCACGCGCTCGCCCGGGATGCCGGCCGCCGCGGCCTGCGCCGCGAACTCGCGAACGCCTTGCGCCAGCGCGTTGCGCAGCGCGACCGGGTCGTCGACATGGCGCGTGGCGCGCAGCGGCGGCACGGCCATCAGCAGTTTGTTGGCCAGCGCCACCAGCGGGTTCAGGCCGTGGTCGGGCAGGGCGGCGTCGGCGTTGCTGCCCGCATCGCGCGTGGTGTCGACTGGCATCGGCACCGTCGGCGTGCGGCCACCCGGGTTGGGCCGGATGAAGGTGCGCTGGTCGTCCAGCTGCGCGAACGGGTCGTTGAGTGCCGAGGGTTCCATCGCGGCTCCGTGCGTCACCAGACCATTCACTGGCGGATGGCCCAGAGCTCGAGTTCGAGCCCGGGGAAGTCGCCCGCCACATGCAGCGCCAAGCTGCCATTGCGTTCCAGCTGCTTCCAGAGCTCGCCGCCGCGGTCGAGCTCGAAGTAGTGGTAGCCGGCGTGGAAGGGCAGCTGCCGCGGCGCAACCGGCAGCGAGCGCAGGTTCACGCCCGGCAGCTGCAGGTTGACGAGGTCGCGGATGCGGTCGACCGGCCCCAGCTTCGATTGCGCCGGGAAGCGCGAGCGCAGCTGCTCGGCCGGCATCTGCGCGTTGACCGCGATCACGAAGTTGGCACTGCGCGCCAGCTCGGGGTCGGGGATCACCGCGGTGCGCACGCCGTGGCTGCGGTCGGTCAGCTCGATCTGCTGCGCATTGCGCTCGAGCACGGTCGACAGCATGCGGCGCAGGTCGACCAACAAGGGCGCGAAGCTGAGCTGCAGGTCGTCGTGCTGGTACAGCGGGTAATCGGGCGGGTGGCGGTTGGCGGTCGAAAAGGTGGCCAGATCACCGGCCAGTTGCAGGCAGGCCAGGTGCAGCTCGCGCGGGTGGCCATGCGGCGCATTGGCATGCTGCTGGAAGACCGGCGAGGCGCGGTTCAGCGCCTGCAGCATCAGGAAGTCCGCCATCTCGGACACGCCGTGGCTCAGCTGGCCCATGCGGCCGGCCAGCATCTGCGCGCGCTGCTGGACCAGCCCGTGCAGCAGCGAGGCCATGGCCGAGAGCTGCGCGGTCGCGTCCAGCCGCGTCTGCGGCGCCACATAGGCACGGTCGAGCACCACCTGGTGGTCGCCGCGGCGCTCGGCCACGCGGGCGATGCCGAGCGTGGCGTAGCCGTCGGTCGCGTCACGCGCGCGCATCAGGCGCAGGCGCAGGGCGCCGGTCTGGATGGGCTCGGGCTCGTCGTTGGCGCTGGTGTGGTCGCGCAGGGTTTCGTCGTTGACCTGGTAGCGGGCCATGTCGCCGGCCGCGCTGCCGTTGAAGCTGACCTCGGTCTGCCCCTCGCGCGACAGCGGTGCGGCCAGCACGACCAGCTCGCCCTTCATGTCGGCCGGCACCTCCAGCGGCGCCGGCAGCGCGTCGATCTGCGGCAGCAGGAACGGCGTGCCGTCGGGCAGCACGCCGCTGGCGCGTGTCAGGCCGATGCGGCCGAGTTCGAGCTGGCTCTCGTCCAGCGTCAGGGCCGAGAAGCCCCAGGCGAACGGGCCGGTGGCGCGCACCCGCATCTCGATCAGGTGCTCGACATAACGCGCTTCCTGCTGAAAGTGGTGCGGCAGCAGGAACATGCCCTGCGTCCACACGACCTTGCTGCGCCAGCTCATCGGTGCCCCCTTGGCGGTGTGCGCCGCCTGGGCATGCCGGGGCGGGCCTCTTCGGGCCGGTGGGTGCGGGGCATGTCAACGTGACACGGTGACGGTGACCGCCAGCGCATCGGCACGAATCACGACCTTCTGCGCCTTGCCCGGCTCGACCGCGGCGATGGCACGCCAGCGTGCATGCTCCAGGTCGCGGTAGGCGGCGACCACGCCGATGAACTTGGTGTCGGGCGACAGCATCTTGGCCCAGGGCTTCGATTCGCCGGGGGCCAGCGTCATCTCCTCGCGGGCGACGAGCTCGGCGGCGAGCTCGGCCTGGTCGCGCTGGTAGAGCGACATGAAGTCTGCGCCGTTGAAGGCGGTGGCCGTCTTCAACTCGTATACACGCAGCATCAGCGGCGATGGCCGCATGCTGGCGCTGGGGTTGACCGTGGCCGTGGCCACGACCGTGCCGCTGACTTTGGTGGGCTTGGGCGCGCTCGCGCAGCCCACCATCAGCACGGCGGCCACACAGGCCGAGCCGAACCACCACCCGCGTTTCTCACCGAGAAAGGTCACCTGACTGCTCCTGGCTCTCGGGCCAAGAATACGCAGCGCCGCCCCGCGAACGGGGTGACTTAGGTAACCCGAAGGAAAGCCGGCCGCCTACCGGCGGGTCAGCGCAGCACCTTCAGGGCGTCGGGGTTGACGATGTTGGTCGGGTGGCCGGCCACGAAGGCGGCCACGTTGTCGAAGGCGGCGCCGAAATACAACTCGTAGCTGTCTTGCTCGACATAGCCGATGTGCGGCGTGCAGACGGCGTTTTCCAGCCGCAGCAGCGGGTGGCCCTGCAGGATGGGCTCGGTCTCGAACACGTCGACCGCCGCCAGGCCGGGCCGGCCGCGGTTCAGCGCCGAGACCAGCGCCGCATCTTCGACCAGCTCGGCGCGCGAGGTGTTGACGAACAGGGCCGTCGGCTTCATGCGGCCCAGGTCGGACAGCGTGACGGCGTGGCGGGTGCGGTCCGACAGGCGCAGGTGCAGGCTGAGCACGTCGCTTTCTTCGAACGCCTGCTCGCGGCTGGCGAACACCGCGTAACCCTCGGCCACCGCGCGCTCGCGCGATTCGTCGCTGGCCCAGATGCGCACGTCCATGCCGAACGCGCGGCCGTAGCCGGCCACCAGCGCGCCGATCTTGCCGTAGCCCCAGATGCCCAGCACCTTGCCGCGCAGCTGCATGCCGATGCTGAAGTTGGGCGGCATCGAGGCCGATTTCAGGCCCGACTGCTGCCAGGCGCCGTGCTTGAGGTTGCCGATGTACTGCGGCAGCCGGCGCATCGCGGCCATGATCAGCGCCCAGGTCAGCTCGGCCGGCGCGTGCGGCGAGCCCACGCCCTCGGCCACCGCGATGCCCAGGCGGGTGCAGGCGTCGATGTCGATGTGCGGGCCAACCTTGCCGGTCTGCGCGATCAGGCGCAACTTGGGCAGTTTTTCGAGCAGTTGGCGGTTGAACTGCGTGCGTTCGCGGATGGCGACCAGCACCTCGGCGTCTCGCAGGCGGATGGAAAGCTGGCCCAGGCCCTTGACGGTGTTGGTGAACACCTTGGCATTCAGGTCCTGCAGCTTGCTGGCGCAGCGCAGCTTGCGCACCGCGTCCTGGTAGTCGTCGAGGATGATGATGTTCACGCCCCCGATTTTGCACCGGGGGTTCGGCCCTGCCGGGCCGCCAAGCCGTCAGCGAATGTAGCCGCTGGTTCGGCGCTCGCCGGCCATTGCCTCCCAGGGGGCGGGCATGGTGGGCGGCAGCGTGGCGCCGGGGTCGAAGCCGAAGGCCTCGGGGAAGATGTTGTCCAGGCTGCGGTACAGCTCGGCCCGCAGGCCGCGGTGCAGGCGGCCGTCGTCCTGGCTCAGCGCGCGCAGCACCGGGCCGCGCAGGATCCACAGGTCGATCGGGTCGCTGGCCAGGCGCACTTGGTTGCGCAGCCACTCGCCCTTGCGGTCTTCCAGCGGGCCGGTGGCACGCAGGAACAACAATTTCATCTCGACGAACGCGCGTCGCGCAGCCAGGCGGGCCGAGCGGTCCTGCGGCAGGCCGCTGATGTTGAACTGCGTGTCATAGGCCGTGTCTTCGAAGTCGTCCATGGCTGGCTCAGGCATCGAGGCGTTGCCCCTGCCGCGGTGCGGCAGCGGTGGTGGTCGGCTTGGTGCTCGTCGGGAAATGGCGGTTCACCAGTTGCAGCCGGCTGTCGGCTTCACCCTGGCTGCGGTAGCGGGCGACCATGCTGTACAGGTCGGCGCGAAGGTGCCACAGCTCGCGCAGCGAGCGGGCCGATTGGCCGCGGCGGCGCAGGTCGACGGCGTCTTCGGTCGTCAGGTCGGCCAGCGCGTTGGCAAAGTCGCGCCGTGCGCCTTCCAGTGTGAGCGTGCGGCGCTCGGCGGGCTGCGGCCGGTTCGGGCGCAGCCAGTTCAGCAGCGATTTCCAGACGGGCTCGGCCTGGCCCCACACCGCAGGTGGCCGGATGGCCGTGCGGTTGGGCAGCGTGCTGGGCGCAGGCGCTGAGCTGAGGATGCGGCGGAAGAGGCGAGGGGCCTTCATCTCCCTTACATCGGACATCGCGGTGTTCAACATGAGGGCATTGTTTGGCCGGAGGCCCTGATCGAACGCTTGAAAAGCCACTCAAGTGCCGCCTTGTTTCCAGTCGTGTCGGCCAACCGACAGCTTGGCGTGTCGCCCCGCGGGTTGGCGCGGCCCGCTTGCCGGCGGCGGGCGGGTGCTGGAAGATGCCGCTGCTGTCGGAGCCGTCCGACAGGCGACCCCGCCCAGGGCCGATGGTGCTGGCGGGTGCGGATTCTTAGACTTCCGGAGGAACCAAGGCGCCCGATGACGACGTCACCCGCGATCCCGCAGCCACCATCGACTTCCCCTGCCGCACCGCCCGCCCGGCTGCCGCGCCGCCGGCCGGGCTGGGTCACCGCCTTGGGCCTGCGCGCCAGGGCCTGGTGGGCCGACGCGGGCCTGACGCTGCAGTTCGTCGGCGAGGTGTTGTTGTCGCTCAGGCGCTTGTTCGCCGGCAAGGCGGCGATGCGAGCGAGCGACCTGTTCTGGCAGATTGAGCAGGCGGGGCCGCGCAGCGTGGCGATCGTGGCGCTGGTCAGCGGGCTGGTCGGGGTGATCCTGGCGTACATGGGCGCCGTCCAGCTGCAGCGGGTGGGGGCGCAGGCCTACATCGCCGACCTGGTGACGATCGGCGCGGTGCGCGAGGTGGCGGCGCTGATGACGGGCGTGATCCTGTCTGGCCGCCTGGGTGCGGCCTTTGCGGCGCAGCTGGGCAGCATGCAGGCCAACGAAGAGATCGACGCCTTGCGGGTGCTCGGCATCGACCCGGTCGACCACCTGGTGCTGCCGCGCATGCTGGCGCTGGTGATGATGGCGCCGCTGCTGACCGCCTTTGCCGCGCTGACGGCCATCGCGGCCGGTGGCATGGTGGCGCTGCTCATCTTCGCGGTGCCGCCGACGGAATACCTCTACAAGTGCATGGACGCGCTGACTCTGCCGCACGTGTGGATCGGGCTCGGCAAGGGCACGGTCTATTGCCTGCTGGTGGCCTTGTCGGGCTGCCGCCAGGGCCTGAACGCCGGGCGCAGCGCGCAGGCGGTGGGCGCGGCGGTGACCGCGTCGGTCGTGCAGTCGATCGTCTGGATCGTGGTCGCCGCGTCGGCGTTGACGGTCGCACTGCAGCGGTTGGACTGGTGATGGACGACACCACCGCCAGCGCCACGGCGCCGAGCGAGCCGCAGGGCCCGCCCCAGGTGCAGGTCGAAGGGCTGACGATGGCCTTTGGCTCCAAGGTGATCCAGCGCGACCTCGATTTCGACATCCGGCGCGGCGAGGTGCTGGCCATCGTGGGCGCCAGCGGCTGCGGCAAGAGCACCTTGCTGCGCCACCTGATCGGGCTGCAGGCGCCGGCGGCGGGCCGGGTGCGCTACGGGGGCGACGACATCCACACCGACGACGCCGAGCTGCAGGCGCGTCTGCGCCGGCGCTTTGGCGTGGCGTTCCAGTCCGGTGCGCTGTGGAGCTCGATGACCGTGGGCGAGAACGTGATGCTGCCGATGGAGATGTTCTCGAAGGCAGAAGCCCCCGAGCGGGAGGAAAAGGCCCGCGCCAAGCTGGCGCTGGTGGGCCTGGGCGACCAGTTCGACGCCGAACCGCCGGCGCTGAGCGGCGGCATGCGCAAGCGCGCCGCCATCGCCCGCGCGCTGGCGCTGGAGCCCGAGCTGCTCTACCTCGACGAGCCCTCGGCCGGGCTGGACCCGTTGGCCGCGGCGCAGCTGGACGAGCTGATGCTGCAGCTGCGCGACGGGCAGGGCACGACGGTGGTGCTGGTGTCGCACGAGCTGCACAGCATCTTCGCGGTCGCCGACCGCCTTCTTTTTCTGGATGCCGACGACAAGACGATGACCGCACTCGACACGCCGCAGGCGCTGCTGGACCACGGGCCCGACAAGGTGCGGCGCTTTCTGAGCCGGGGGCAGCAACCATGAAGCGGCGCGCCAGCGCCACCACGATCGGCATCTTCGTCGTCGCCGGCATCACGCTGCTGCTGACCGGCATCATCCTGGCCGGCGGCGGCCGGCTGTTCGCCCACAAGGAGCGTGTCGTGATGCACTTCGGCGGCTCGATCTACGGCCTGCAGCTGGGCGCGCCGGTGGTGTTTCGCGGCGTGCGGCTGGGCAGCGTCAGCTCGATCGGCCTGCTGTACGACAAGGCCAGCGACGACTACACGATCCCGGTCGTGGCCGAGCTGGAGGCGGCCTCGATCCGCGGGCTGGCCGAATCGAAGAGCGACAGCAGTGCCACGGCGCTGGCCGCCTTGGTCGAGCGGGGCCTGACGGCGCAGCTGTCGATGCAGAGCCTGCTCACCGGCCAGCTCTATGTCGATCTGGACCTGCGGCCGCAGAAGGCCCCGGTGCCGCGCGGCAACCCCGACGAGATGCTGGAGATCCCCACCACCGCAACGGCGATCCAGAACCTGAAGAACCAGTTCGACGGGCTCGATTTCCGGCGCCTGTTCGACGACGTGTCGGCGATCGCCGCCTCGGCCCGCGCGGTGGTTTCCGGCCCGCAGCTGAAGAAGGCGATGGACGACCTGGCGGTCATCACGGACCACCTTCGCACGCTGACCGGGCGGATGGACGCTCGCTTCGACCCCCTGGCCGATGCCGCGACGAAGACGCTGGGCGATACGCGTGACGCCGCCGCCCGCGTGGGCAAGGCGGCCGATGACGTGAGCGGCACCGCGCGCCGCTTCAGCGGCACGGCCGACAACGTCAACGCCCTGGTCGCACCCGACTCGGCGCTGGTGCAGAAGGTGCAACGCACGATGGACGAGCTGGCGCAAATGGCCGGCTCGCTGCAGCGGCAAACCGGCGAGGACTCGGCGCTGGTGCAAAACGCCAACCAGGCGCTGCAAGACGTGTCGCGCGCCGCGCGGGCGCTGCGCGAATTGGCTGATCTGCTGGAGCGCCAGCCGAGCGCCTTGATCCGCGGGCGTTCGCCGGCGACCGACGACAACGGTGCGCCCACCGCACCGGCACAGGGGGGCTCGCGATGAGGCGCGGTGATTGGGGTTGGGTGCTCTTGACGGTGGCGGGCCTGGCGGCCTGTGCCGGCTCGCCGGCGCCGCCGGTGCGCTACTACCAGCTGCGGGTCGACCCGCCCGCTGCCGCGGCTGCGGCCGCCTCGGCGGCCAAACCGACCGAGGCAAGCGCAGCGCAGATCTGGCAGTTGGTCTCGCCGATCCACCTGCCCGACTACCTGGACCGCGACGCGCTGTGGGTGGCCGTGGGGAGCAACGCACTGCAGCCGCTCGACGGCCATCGCTGGGCCGAGCCGCTGCGCAGCGCGGTGCCACGAACTTTGGCCCACGACCTGGGCGTGCTGCTGGGCGGCGCCGACCGCGTCTACAGCGGCAGCGTGCCCAGCGGGGTGGTGGTGGCGCGGCAGCTGCGGCTCGACCTGCTCGAATTCGGCCCGACCGTGGATCGCCGGGCCGTGCACCTGCGCGCGCGCTGGACGGCGAGCGACCTGCAGGGCGCGGCGGCCGCGTTGGTGGACGAGGCGCAGATCGAGGTGCCGAGCGCGGGCTCGTCGCCCGAGCAACTGGTGGACGCGCACCGGCTGGCGCTGTGGCGCCTGGCCGAACGCATGGCGCAAGCACCACCCGCCCGGCGCCCGTCGGGCTCTTGACCGCAGCCGCCGCAGGCGGCGGCCCGACACCGGCGTGGTCCTATTGTTCTTGTTTTGGCAACGCTTTATGTTTGTGCTGATTGTTTATTCCTGAATCGTGAATCTCTACAGTTGAGTCCATCGATGAGCCGCAACCAAACAAACGACTCACCGAGGCAGGACAGACGGCCCGGATCACCCCACCCAGACCGCCAGCCCGGAACCCCGTTTCAACGATTCAAAGGAATGACCACCATGTTCGCCAAGCAAGCCCAAATCGCCGTTGCCGCCATCGCCCTGACCATCGCCGGCGGCGCCTTCGCCCAGTCGACCGAGCGCAATGTGTTCGATACCGAAACCAACCTGCGCATGCCCGCTGCCGCGTCGGCCGAAGGCCTGACCCGCGACGCCGTGCAAGCCCAGTACATCGCCAAGCGCGACGCCAGCAACATCGCCAGCTTCAACCCCGAAGCGGCCTACTTCGCCCAGAACAACGATTCGAGCCGCGCGATCGCCGCGCTGTTCACTGGCAAGCCGGCCCAAGCGCAAGCGTCGGCCAGCGGCCTGAGCCGCGACGAAGTGCGCGCTGAAGTCATCGCCGCCCGTGCCCACGGCGAGATGAACGTGTTCGACACCGAGACGAACCTGCGCGTCGCGCCGAGCGTTCGCCAGCCCGCCGCCACGCAACTGGCGCAGCGCTGATCGGGTCGGCCGGCCCGACCGGCCAACGAACTAGAGGGGGGCGAACCGACGGTTCGCCCCTTTTTGCATGCCACGCCTGCCAACAAGGTAAGTACCACAAACCCGGTTCAAACGTGGTCTTGGCCCCGGCCTGTCGGTCGGATAGATTGCCCTGAGCTCAAGCGAGGGAGAGTCCGGGCATGGCCATGCAGCAAGACAGCCTGACCATCGAACTTCAGGCCGGCGTGCTCACCTGCCGCCACGCCAAGCGCGTCAAGGCCGTGGTGGTCGCGGCCGCACTGGGCAGTTGGCTGATTCCCATTGCCGCCAGCCTTGGCGCCGTCACGGCGACGCGGCCCTACGCTGTCGCCGGCGTCGCCGCCTGCGTCGTCAGTTGGGGAGTCTCGGTGTTGCTGGCCTGGCGGCTCTACTGCCCGTGGTGCTGCGAGCGCCTGTTCTTTGCGTCGGGCGTGGCCAACTCGCCCAGCTGGCGGCAGCTCGCACGGCAGTTCGTCCCCTACGAAACGGTGGCGCACGGCAGGCTCACCTGCCCACATTGCCGCTCGCGCTTCGCGCTGGGCCGCCCGTAGCCAGCAAGGCCTCGGCCCGGTTCCCGGGCCACCCATTGGGGCCGGCAGGCGTTCTTCCCTCGCGCTCGTCAACCTCGCTGTCGGGTCATTCCATCGATGCCGGTGCTGCGTGGCGCAGGTTGATTCACCTCAACTTCGGCCTGCTGCTGCCGCGCGATGCTCGCTTCATTGCGCCGCCTGCGACGCTGCGACTGGCGCAGGCTCGTGCCGGGCTGCCGGCCGCCGACCGAAGGGACCCCAAGGTGGACGTGAATCTCGTCATGCCGTTGCTGGTGGCCGCTTGTCTGCTGCTGGTTCCGCTCATCCCTGCGGCGGTGCTGTACCTCGTGCTCACGCCGCGGCGCGACCGGGGCGCCGGCGGCGGCAACACTGCCAGCGGCGAAGCAGACGCAGGTCGGGTGAAGTTCCGATTCAACGTGGTCGGCTCAACGGCGACCTACGTCATCCTTCTCGGTGCGGCCACGTGGATCTATCGCGACAGCGAAGCGATGAGGCTCGAGCGGGCGCGGCAGCGCGCGGATGCGGTCAGGGAACAGCAGGCCTGGCTGGTCGAGGTGCCGGTCTATCTGCGCTCGCCTGGTGGCGAGGTGATACCGGCCAACAAGGGCGAGATGCAACAGGTGCGCGTGGAGCTGGAGCCGAGCTTGACGCTCGCGTCGTCCAACGCGGTGCAGTTCTGGGTCATTCCCAACAACGGCAAGTTCCCCACCGCGCGGCTCAGCCTGTCGCCACTGAGCACCAGGCCCGAGATCCTCGACTTGAACGACACCCGCCGCATGCAGCACGACTATGCAGGCCGGAAGATGAGCGGCGTTGCGCCGGTGTGGCTCGAGATCGGCAGGAGGTATGGCGATGAACACCCATAAGCTCGGCGTGGCCACGGCCCTGGTGCTGGCCTCGGCCGCGGCGTGCGCCGTCAACGTGCGCGGTCGGGTCGATTTCGTCACCCCTGGCGGGGCCTTCCCGATGAACCAGGCGTTCGTCGAGCTGTGTTTCGCGCCGACGAACCAGTGCCTGAGCTACCGCACGGGCTACGACGGGATGTACTACTTCTATGCCGTGCCCGGCCCCCACTATGTCCGCATCAACGGGGTGGTTCGCCATCAACTGGACATCCCAAATGTGTTGTCGCTGGACATCCAGCCGCTACAGGGCAACTGACGCGATGGTCGCCTGCACTGCGGCGGCGTGGCTGGCGGCGGTTGCGTTGGCGGCCGGCGCGGCGCCGCAGGCGGCATCGGCGCCCGCGTCCGCGGCGACTGGCTCGCACGCTTGCGTCAAGAACATCGACGGTGCGCAGTTCCTGGCCGCTGCGCAGGCGAGGGGTCTCGAGCCGGTGTCGGATTGCCTGCTTGTCGACGTGGCCGACAACCACTTCTTTGCGCCGCCGGAGGTGGCCTGCAGCGTCACGTTCGCCTCCAGGGCGTGGTTGGAGGCCAGTTGGGAATTCGTGCGGTTGAAAGGCGTGGGGGGCTTCACCTCCCGCCACGAGGCCGGCGCGCTGATCGTGACGATCGAGGCCAAGGGCGGCTTCTCGGCGACCGAGTTCACGCTGCGTTCGAAAGAGCCGATGCCGCCGGGCGACTGCGAGGCGGCCCGGCTGGCAGACATTCTGAAGTGAGCGGCGTCAGACAGCCCAGGGCATCATCAACGTCATCAGGAGCAGCTTCTCGAACTCCGGCGCGAAGCGGTCGAGCACGGCCTGCGGCTCGGTGCAGCGCTGCCTGTCGGTGATCAGGCCCAACTGCACGCCACCGGCATACGACATGATGCTGACGCCCAGCCCGATGTGGCCCGACAGGGGTGCCCAGAACGTCGCCTGGCGCAGCGTCGAACCGCAGAGCCTGAGTGGCCTCTGCGGGCCGGGCACGTTGGTCATCACGGCCGTGGTCTTGTCGAGAAAGTGGTTGCTGAGCAGATCCTGCCCACCCTGCGTCAGGCTGCCCGTCAGCGCCATCATCGCGTAGGCGAGCAGCGGCTGGTAGTGGCCCTTGAGCTCGCTCATGCGCGCATGCACGGCGTACACGCGCGCAACGGGGTGCTCGATGCCGATGGGTACCAGCAGCGGGGCCAGGCCGAATCGATTGCCCAGTGACCAGGCCTCGTCCAGCGGCCGCAGATTCACCGGCACCATCGCGCGGATCTCCTGCCCGCGGGTATCGTCGCCCAGGTCGCGCAGATAGCCGCCAATCGCGCCGGCCGCGCAAGCGACGAGCACGTCGTTGACCGAGCAGGCCAGCGCCTTGCCGACTGCCTTCACGTGTTCCAGCGGCAGCGGCTCGCTCCAGGCCACGCACTTGTGGCCGTCGAGCGGCCCCCTGAAGCGCGTCGGTGCGTCGTCTGCCATCAGGGCGATGGTCGCTGCGTCGGCGGCGATCTGGCGCGCCGCCTGGCCCAGCGCCAGCGTACGCCCCAGCGTCTGGCGGGGGCGTTCCAGCGCCGCGAGCGAGCGCACCACGCCGTCGCCGGCGCCTTCGATGGCCTGTATCGCCAAGGCGGTGAGCGGCTGGAGCATCGAGTCGTTCAGCCATTGCGCGAGGTCCCGGTCGTGCAGGTGGGGCTGCGCGATCTCCTCGGGCCCAGGTGCCTCGGCACCGTCGTCCATCAGCGACATCAGCACCGCGCTCAGCGCGATGCCGTCGGCCATGCAGTGGTGCACGCGCACGATCACCGCGCTGCCGTTGTCGTACTGCTCGACGAGGTGGAACTGCCACAGAGGATGCGCACGGTCCAGCGGCTGCGAGATCAGCTCGCCCACGCGCGATTGCAGGGCTGCCCGCGCGCTCTGGCCCCGCCGGCATACAAGGCGCTCGCGCACCACGTGGCGGTGCAGGTCGAAGGCCTCCTCGTCCACCCATTCCGCGCCCAGCGTGCCTTGCACCGCCTTCTGCCGGAAGCGCGGGATCTTCAGCAGCCGGTTGCGCAACCGATTGGACAGCGCTGCGAGCGTGACCGCCGGCTGCAGCAGCCACAAGCCCACCACCATCGGACGGTTGACGTCGCTGTCCAGGCGCAGCCACGCCGTGTCGACTCGGCTCATTGGCGTGCGGCGCGGCGTCATCGGTGGCTCCTTGGTGATCGGCGTGCCCCGTCCTGACCACTGCGCGGCTTCGTACGAGCACTTCGTCAGTGGGGTCGAGCGGCCACTGTGCGCCGCCGTGGCGCGGCTTCGCGTGAGCCAGATCAAGCGGGCGGTCGTGTCGGCCACGCAAACGCCGGCCTCGGGCTGGGGGCGTCTGGCGGGCGGCTTGGTCACCGCCCGACGCGGGCCGCTACTTCGGCTTGGCGCAAAGCTCGATGATCTTCACCGAGCCTTCCAGGCTGAGGGTCGCCGGGTCTTGGGTGATCGGCCAGCGGGCGTCGAAGGCGGCGCGGCAGCCGTCTGGCGAAACCTCGATCGCCGACATGATGCGGAACGATTCGTGGTCTGGCGCACCGGCGAACCAGATGCGCGAGCTCTTGCCGTCGCGTGTCAGGTACAGCCCGCCGCCGGCGGCGGATGAGCCTGCAACGATCACCAGGCTGCCGCCGGCCACGGGCAGCAGCAGCGCGTCCGACGACAGCCGGCGCTCGGTGAAATACGCCGCCAGCGCTGGCGGAAAAGGCGCCCGTTCGATCTGGCCGTTCGCGCGCAGCAGCAGCGCCGCGAACCGCTGTTCGCCCCGCTTGTCGGTCCAGCGGTAGAGCCCGGCGCTCAGCAGGTGCGCGCCCAGGAAAGGCAGGTGGGTGATGTTCAGCCCGATCCTGTCGCTGGTGACGTCGAGGGCGATCTCCCGATCGCCCGATATCAGCCGCACCGGCTGCGGCTCGTTGCCGAACGCGCGGTGCCAGGTGATGAAGCCTTCGCCCGGCTGCAGGTAGAGGCGCGGCTGGCCGTTGTCGGCCCCCGGCATGGGGTGCCTCACATCCTCGGCCAGGGTCTGGCGGCACAACGAGCTGTTCCAGTTCGGGTGCGCACGCTCCGGCCAGGGCACCAGGCGGTTCGCTGCACCGTCCCACTTGAACCATTGCGTGGCGGGGGCGGGGCCGAATTCGCTGCCCTGGAAGTAGGCGCGGGTGTCACCCACCACGGCGCTCACGACACCGGCCGGCGGGTTGGTGCAGCTCAGCCGCCCTTGGGGCACGAGGGTGTGCCGCTGCCGGTTGCGGGTGTCGAACGCGACCACCTGTTGCGACGTCCAGGCATTGGTGGCCCGCGGGTCGCCGGCGAACGTGGTGATGGCCAGTGTGTGCGCGTCCAGCCAGGCGAAAGGCCCGCGGGCGTTCGGCAGCATGGCCACGCCGGTTTCGATGACCGGCAGCTCGGCATCGGGGATCTTGGTCGCGCCGGCTGCCCAGGCGGTGCAGGTGGCCAGCAGCAGGGCCGGCGCCCAGGCAGCCTTGGCGAGATCGTTCCAGCGTGAGGTCATAGGGCTTGTTTTCGCTCGTTTCGCTGGGGTTTCTAGCGGGCCTTGTCGATCGCCTCGCACAGCTGCCGCGCGCCTTGCACGAAGCGCGGGCCCATGCGACCGATCAGGTCACCATCGATCAGCGCAAAGCGTTGATGCTTCACCGCCTCGACGCCCGGAAAGCGTGGCCATTGGCCTTGCTCGGGGTGGTCGCTCGGCGCGCCGGCCATCGCGATGACCTGCGGGTTGCGCTGCACCGCGGCCTCCCAGCTCACCGTGGGCGTGAAGGTCGGCAGCTCGCCGAAGATGTTGGTGCCGCCGCAGGCGGTGATGGCCTGGTGGATCAGGTGTTCGCGGTTGATCGTCATCAGCGGCTGGTGCCACAGCTGGTAGAAGACCCGCACCGGCTTGCGCGCCGCGTACTCGGCCTGCAACTGGGCCCATTGCTGCTCGACCTTCTTCGCCTCGGCATCGCCGGCCTCGGCCCGGCCCAGCAGCCGGCCGATCGTGCGCAGGCTGCGCGCCAGGTCGGCCACCGAGCGGATCTCGCTGTCGAACACCGGCACGCCCATTGCCTGCAGCGGCGCACGGGCGCGCTCGGGAAAGCCGGTGCGCCAGACGAGGATCAGATCGGGCTTCAGCGTGGCGATGGTCTCGTGGTGCACGGCCACGGCGTCGCCGACGATCGGCACCTGCTTGGCCTCGGCCGGGTAGTCGCTGTAGCGGCTGACGCCGACCACCTGCGCGCCGGCACCGATCGCGAACACCTGCTCGGTCAGGTGCGGGCCCAGCGTGATCACCCGCTGCGCGGGCCGGGGCAGGCTGATGGTGTGGCCGCTGTCGTCGACCACGCTGACAGGCTGCGCCTGGGCGCTGGCAGCCACCAGAAGCAGCAGGGCCATGGACGTGCGCATCACACCGCCGCGGTCTTGGGCTCGAACTCGCACAGGGCGCGCACCTGGCACGCGCCGCAGCGCGGCAGCCGGGCCTGGCAGACGTAGCGGCCGTGCAGGATCAGCCAGTGGTGCGCGTCGACGCGGTAGGCCTCGGGCACGCGCTGCAGCAGGGCCTGCTCGACCGCCAGCGGGGTCTTGCCCGGCGCCAGCCCGGTGCGGTTGCTGACGCGGAAGATGTGCGTGTCGACCGCCATCGTCGGCTCGCCGAAGGCCACGTTCAGCACCACGTTGGCGGTCTTGCGGCCGACGCCGGGCAGGGCCTCCAGCGCCTCGCGGTCGGGTGGCACCTTTCCGCCATGCTGCTCGACCAGGATGCGGCAGGTCTCGATCAGGTGGCGGGC
The DNA here is from genome assembly GCF_041914305.1 of Ideonella sp. Lineage (NCBI taxonomy): Bacteria > Pseudomonadati > Pseudomonadota > Betaproteobacteria > Burkholderiales > Sphaerotilaceae > Ideonella > Ideonella sp. The sequence goes on along the minus strand of NZ_JAYSDQ010000020.1, from coordinate 13,528 downwards.
CTTGGTGCGGTACAGGCCGATCGTCTTGATGTGGCGCTCGACACCTTCGACGCCCAGCGCGAGCATCTTGGCCGGCGTGGGCGCGGCGGCGAACAGCGCGCGGCTGGCCTTGTTGACGCTGACATCGGTGGCCTGCGCCGACAGCAGCACCGCCGCCAGCAGCTCGAACACGTTGGTGAACTCCAGCTCAGTCTCGGGCTGCGGGTTGGCGGCTTTCAGCGTGGCGAAGAAGCGTTCGATCGTGGCCGGGGTCATTCGGGTGGGGTGTCGTCGCGTGGGGTGGGTGCAGGGGCGGGTGGCGCTGCGCGTTGCGCGCGGGCACGCGCGAGTGCGGCCTCGATGACCGCGCGTTTGCGGTCGATCACCTCGGGGTCGGTGTGCTGGGTCTGGTTCGGCAGGTCGGCCAGCTTGTGGGCGGCCTTGGCGGCCAGCCGCTCGTCGTTCTCGCGCTTGTCGCGCGACACGCGCATCTGGCGAAAGGCGTATTGCTCACGCGCCCGGGCGGCTTGCTCGTCGCTCCAGGCGGCCCAGCCGGTGAGGGGCGGCGAAGTGCGGCCGCCGTGGTTCACCGGCTCCATCACGATGCAGTCGACCGGGCAGGCGGGCAGGCACAGCTCGCAGCCGGTGCAGTCGGCCTCGACGATGGTGTGCATCTTCTTGGGCGCGCCGACGATGCAGTCGACCGGGCAGGCCTTGATGCACAAGGTGCAGCCGATGCACCAGTTCTCGTCGATCACCGCCACGCCGCGTGGGCCTTCGTGGCCGTTTGCGGGGTTCAGCGCCAGCACGGGCTGGCCGGTCAACGAGGCCAAACGGGCAATGCCCTGGGCGCCACCGGGCGGGCACTGGTTGATCGCCGCTTCGCCGACGGCGATGGCTGCCGCGTAGCCGTGGCAATCGGGGTAGCTGCAGCGGGTGCACTGCGTCTGCGGCAGTGCGTCGTCGATGCGCGCGGCCAGCGCGGCCTGGGCGGGGGTGAGGTTCGTGGGCGCGGGGTGGATCACGGGGGCAATTATCCCCAGCGATCCTGGCCTACTTCTTGACGCCGCCGACCATCAGCCTGGCCACCATGCCTTCGGCCTTCAGGTGGTCGAAGGCGGCGCGGGTGCGGGCCACGGTGTCGTCCGGCGTGCTGCGGCTGTAGGCCATGTAGATGCCGGTGGTCATCTCGTTGAGCGTCAGCACCTTTTCGAGCGAGTTAGGGTCGACGTTGGCTTCTTTGCAGAAGCGCACCACGTCGTTGTCGGGCAGCGGCAGCAGGTGCACCTTGCGATCGAGCAGCATGCGCAGGCTGTCGGGGTTGCGGGCCGAGACCACGAGCTTGTCGAAGCCGCGCGACTGCAGGTACTGCTGGCGCACGTCGTCGCGCATCACGCCCACGCTGTAGGCCTTGGCGTCTTGCAGGTTGTGCACCACCACGTCGTCGCGGCCACGCAGCTTGTACAGGTGGTATTCGATGCGCATGAACTCGCCGGCCCATTTGAACTGCGCCTCGCGGGCCTGGGTGCGGGCGATCAGGAAGATCAGCACGTTCGGCTCCTGCAGCGCCAGGTCGTAGGCACGCGCCCAGGGGTAGAGCGCGAGCTTGTAGTCGGTCAGGCCGGCGCGTTTCATCGTCGCCTCGACGATCTCGGTGGCCGGGCCGGCGACCTTGCCGTCGCGCAGGTAGGTGTACGACGAGTCTTCGGTGACGGCCTTGATGCTGTCGGCCTGGGCACAGGCGCAGGCCAGGGCCATGGCGGCGGCGATCAGCGGCGCGAACAGGGAGCAAGGGCGAAGCGGCATCGGGCACCTTCCGTCGTCAAGTCAATCGGCAATCTGGTCGCGGCCCTGGCTCTTGGCGCGGTACAGCGCCTGGTCAGCCTGGTGCAGCAGCAGGTCGAAATGGTCCATCGTCGCCGGGTCGAACTGCGCCAGGCCGATGCTCAGCGTGACGTGGGCGCCGACCGCCGAGTCGCGGTGCGCGATGGCCATCGCGGCGACGCGCCGGCGCAGGCGCTCGGCCGCGGTGCGGGCCTGCGCGGCGTCGATGCCGGGCAGCAGCACGGCAAACTCTTCACCGCCGATGCGGGCGACGACCTCGCCGGCCCGGGCGAAGTTGTCTCTCAGCGCCTCGGCCAGCAACTGCAGGCAGCGGTCACCCTGGGCGTGGCCGTAGGCGTCGTTGTAGCGCTTGAAGAAGTCGACGTCGCACATCAGCACCGTCAGCGGCTGGCCCAGGCGCTGGGCGCGGCGGAACTCGATGTCTTTCAACTCGTCGAAGTGGCGCCGGTTGGCCAGGCCGGTCAGCGGGTCGGCGCGCGATTGCTCTTCGAGCCGCTTGTTGGCGGCGCGCAGCTCGGTGGTCTGCTCGTCGACCAGTTCGGCCAGGCGGTCGCGGTGGGCGGCCAGGTCGCGCTCGTCCTGCTTTTGCCGCTCGAGGTAGGTCGACAGCTTGTGCTGCAGGTCGTTGACACCGGCCTCCAGCAGCGTGAGTTCGTCGCCCTGGCGGGCCTGGCGGTTCAGCCGCAGCGCGTGGCCGAGCGTGCCGGGCGTCAGCTCGCTCAGGTGGCGGGCGATGTAGCGCACATGCACAGTGACCGAGCTGTTGAACAGCCACATGATCAGCCCGGCCAGCAGCAGCGATTGCACCAGCTGGGTCAGCACGATGTCCAGCACCTCGCCGCGCAGGCGGTCGCGCAGCACGCGTTCGTCGCCGACCAGTGTCAACTGGCCCACCACCTCGCTGGCGCCGGCGTAGGGCTCGTAGGTCAGCTCGCGGGTGATGACGGGCGTCATCGGCGAGACGGTCTGGCCTTCGCGGTGCGATTCGAGCACCTCGGGCGCGCGGCCGGCTTGCTGCACGCGCAACTCGATCCGCCCGACCGAGGCGACCTGGGCCGCGCTGTCGAGCTGGGTGCGCAGGGCGTCGCGGTCCATCTCCCAGATGGCCTTGGACAGGGTGCGCTGGAATACCTGGTCGATCAGCGTCAGCTCGGCCGTCATCGACGCCAGGTTGGCCTGCCAGGCCTGCCAGGTGCGCAGCGCCGCGGCGGCGAGCGTGAACACGATGCCGAAGGCCAGCGTCGCGATCACCAGCCGGCGGCCCAGCGAGCCGGTGCGCGGCACCGGCGGGGTCAGGGTGGGCGGGCTGCTGAGGCCGGCTTCTATCGGGTTGGACACGTGTTCAGCGGGCGAGCGGCTTCACAGCCACTTCTTCTTGATGGCGTCGTAGGTGCCGTTGCGGCGGATGGTTTCCAGCCCTTTGCGAAAGCGCTCGACCGTCGCGTCGGGCGTTTTCGTGCTGAAGGCCATGTTCAGCCCGTCGTCATTGGCCAGGTCGGGCAGGGACAGCACGCGCACCAGCATCGTGTCGGGGTCGTCGCCGGCCTGCCGGCTCAGGTAGGCCGCATTCGGCTCGTTCGCGATCCACAGGTCGACGCGGCCGAGCTTGAGCTTTTCGTAATTGAATTCGTACTTGTTGCTGGACTGCAGGTTCTTGCCCAGCACGAAGCCCTTGCTGACCAGGTACTGCTCACCGGCGTCTTCGTTGACGGTGGCGATCTGGAACTTGCGGGCGTCGTCGAGCTGCCGGATCGACAGGTTGCGACCGGTGCGGGTGTAAAGGGCCCAGTGCGTCGGCGCGATCACGCCAACCCACTTGAAGAGCTTCTCGCGCTGCGGCGTGCGGGTGATCGAATAGATCAGCACGTTCTCTTCGTTCAGCGCGATGTCGTAGGCGCGGGCCCAGGGCATGCTCTTGATCGGGGCCTGCAGGCCCACCTCTTTCAGCACCGCCTGGACCACCTCGGTGCTCAGGCCGGTGATCTGGCCGCCCTGGGTCATGTTGTAGGGCGGCAGCTCTTCGGTGACGATGCGCAGGTCGGCGCTGGTCGCGTGGGCGGCCAGGGCACACAGCGCCAGCGCCGCCAGGCTGAGCTGGCGGGCGTGTCTGGCGGCGGTCGAGAAGAGGCTCATGCGGTGGTGACCCGAAGTTGGGCGCCGCCGTTGGGGCAGCGCACTGCGCGGCTCGGGTGGAGCCGGGCATACGTCAGGTATCGACCACCGCTGCGGGGAGTTGAGCGGTCAGGCCATGCAACGGTGCGGCCTCAGCGTGCACCGTTTGGCATGAAAGCCGGTTCAGCCGGCTCGGCGGGCCCGTTTTGCCGTGGTCTTGGCGGTGGTCTTCGCCGTGGCCTGGGCGGGGCGGGCCTTGCGGGCGGGCGCCTTGGGCGTGCCGATGATCTCGTCCGGCTGGTTGAAGCGCTGGATGAACGCGCGCAGCTCCGGGTAGACCTTTTCGCGCCAGCGGCGGCCCGAGAAGATGCCGTAGTGGCCGGCGCCTTGCACGTCGTAGTGGAACTGGCGCGCCTTCGGGATGCCGGTGCACAGCTCGTGCGCGGCGCGGGTTTGGCCGGCGCCGGAGATGTCGTCCAGCTCGCCTTCGACCGTCAGCAGTGCGCTGGTCGAGATGTCTTGCGGGCGGACCGGGTGGCCGTCGACCTCCCAGGTGCCGTTGACGAGGGCGAAGTCCTGGAACACGGTCTTGATGGTGTCCAGGTAGTACTCGGCCGGCATGTCGAGCACGGCGTTGTACTCGTCGTAGAACTGGCGGTGGCCTTCGGCGCTGTCGTCGTCGCCGCGGACCAGGTCAAGGAAGTAGTCGTAGTGCGAGCTGAGGTGGCGGTCGGGGTTCATCGCCACGAAGCCGGTGTGCTGCAGGAAGCCCGGGTAGACCTGGCGGCCCGAGCCCGGAAAGTGCGGCGGCACCCGGTAGATGACGTTGTTCTCGAACCAGGAGTAGCTCTTGTTCATCGCCAGGTTGTTCACCGCGGTGGGTGAGCGGCGGGCGTCGATCGGGCCGCCCATCATCGTCAGCGTGCGCGGCGTGAACTCGCCGGCGCTGGCCAGCAGCGAGACGGCGGCCAGCACCGGCACCGTGGGCTGGCAGACCGAGATCACATGCACCTCGGGCCCGATGTGGCGGATGAACTCTTGCACGTAGTTCACGTAGTCGTCGAGGTGGAACGGGCCGGCCTCGGTGGGCACCATGCGGGCGTCGGTCCAGTCGGTGATGTAGACCTTGTGGTGCTGCAGCAGGCTCTTGACGGTGTCGCGCAGCAGCGTGCTGTGGTGGCCCGACAGCGGCGCCACGACCAGGACGGTCGGCTGGGCCTTCATGTCCATCAGCGCGGTCGGGTCGTCAGAGAAGCGCTTGAAGCGGATCAGCCGGCAGAACGGCTTCTCGACCGCCACCTGCTCCTGCACCGCGACATCGACGTTGTCGACGCGCACGGTCTTGATGTCGAACTGCGGCTTTTCGTAGTCCTTCGCCAGCCGGTGCATCAGGTCGAGGCCGGCGGCCACGCGCTGCGACATCGGCAGATGGGTGAACGGCGACAGCGGGTGGCTGTACAGCTTGGCCGAGGCACTGGCGAACTCGGAAAACGGCGCCAGCAGCGCGCGTTGGGTTTCATAAAGCTGATACAGCATGAGCAAGGCTCCGGCGGGGCTTCTGGTCTTTGTCAAACGTCAGGGCGTTCTCTGCACCGTTCAAGGCCGAGCCCAGTCTGACAAACGTTTTCATCACTATTGTGCATCGCAACATCGACGCCTGCATGCGTGGATACACGATTGGCATTCACCCTCATTAAACGCCTTGTGCAGGTGCAGCAAGCACCGGAAAAGGGCGGTGGGTGTGGGGTTGTTCCATTTCGTGGGTCGGCGCAGCGCTCGGCGGGTGCTCGGCTGCCCTCCAAGGCCACCGGGCAACCACCGCCCGGCGGGGCTCAACTCATCCAGAACAGCACCACGGCCATGCGCTGGTCGGCCGGTTCGTCGCCGCCCCAGTAGGCGGTGGCGCTGTGGATCAGGTCGGCGCGGTAGACCAGCAGGCGGTTGAAGCGGTGGTCGACCGCCTGGTCGAGCACGAACAGGTCGGGCGGCACGAAGCGCGTCTCGAGCGCCTCGACCAGGTTGTCGAAGCGACCGGGCAGGGTGTTGCCGCCCAGTTGGCCGTCTGGCAGGCGCACCCGGTAGAAGCCGGTGCCGCAGTGGTCCGGCACGTTCGGGTTCAGGTACAGCACCGCGGCATAGCGGCACAGGCGGCGCGCATCGGTGTGCGGGCGGGGCCCGGCGTCGTTGGCGCCCACGAGCTGCACGCAGTTGTGGTTCAGCAGGTTGCCGGTGCCGGCGGCAGCGGTGACCGCGAACAGGCGCTTCTGGCCGGTCTTGGCCCGGGCCCAGTTCTCCAGCGGGGTCAGCTCTTCGGGGGTCAGCGCCGGCTGGGTGCGCCGGCCCGGCCAGCTTTCCGGCCGCTTGGGCGCGCCTTGCACCCAGTCTTCACGGGCCAGCAGCCGCGCGCGCACGCCCATCGGGTCGGCCAGTGCGTCGTCGAGCACCCAGTAGTCCTTGCCCAGCGTGGGGGGGCGGTAGATCAGGCGGTGGGCCTTGGGGGCGGGCGGGCGCGCGTGATGAAGAGGTGGGCTGACGAGCGGCATGGCGCGATTGGAGCACGCCCGGCGCGTCAGCCCAGCGGCTGGATGCGGTAGGCGCAGCGGCGGGCACCGGCCAGCAAATGCTCGGTGCGCTGCACGTCGACGCCCGGGCCCAGGCAGCGCCGGAACAAGGCCAGCTCGGAGCGGCAGAAGCCCTGGCACTGCGTGGCGGCCGCGCAGATCGGGCAATGGTCTTCGATCAGCAGCCAGGTGTCACCGTCGGCCTGCGCGGTGGCCATGTAGCCCTCTTCGCTGCGGACCTGGGCCAGCGCCTGCACGCGCTCGCCGAGCTGCGTCAGCCCGGCCAGGCGGCGCTGGTACACCGATTCGGCCTCGGCTTCGCGGGCGGCGATCAGCGTGTCGAGCGCCTGCGGGCCCAGGTACTCGGCGGCATGGCGCAGCAGTTGCACGGCAAGGTCGCCATGCCGGTCGGGAAACCGGCCGTGGCCGCTGTCGGTCAGGCGCCAGATGCGGCGTGGGCGGCCCACGCCCTGCGCTTCGTCGTGAAAGCTCACCAGCCCTTGCGTGGCCAGCACCTGCAGCTGCTTGTGTGCGCCCATCGGCGTGATCGCGCAGGCGGCTGCCAGCGTGGCGGCGGTTTGCGGGCCTCGGCTCTTGAGCTGGAACAGCAGGCGGTCGGTGGATTGGGCCATGGGCGTCAGGCAAGGGCCGATGCGGCGGCGGGATTCTCTCTCGTGGCTTCGCGCCTGGCCCAGCGCCACAAGGCCCAGGCCGCGCCGCCGGCGCACAAGGTGCCCAGTGCCATCACCGCGCGCACGTTCCACAACGACAGGGCCCCGCCGGCCAGGGCGATCGCCACGTTGGCGAAGCAGAAGATCGTCGTCAGCAGGCCCATCACCCGGCCCTGGCCATGCCGGGCGAAGCGCGACGAGACCCAGGCCGGCATGAACGCGCTGTAGACCGCCAGCGGCATGCCCAGCAGGCCGATCGTGAGCACCCCGGGGGCACCGGGCAGCACCACCAGCAGGCCGAGGCCGGCGGCGCCGCACAGCGCGGCCAGCGCGGCGATCCGCAGCGGGTGGCTGGTGGCCGGCAGGCGGCCCGCCAGCCAGGTGCCGACCAGCATCGACGTGCTTTGCGCGGCGGTGACCCAGGCGATGCCGGTGCTGCTGAAGCCAGCTTCGGTGACACACCACAGCGGCGCGTAGTCGTACAGCGCCGTCACGCCGCACATGTAGGCCATCTGCAGCAGGAACAGGCGTCGCAGGTCGCGGTCGTGGATCAGCGGCGCGAGGGTCGAGCCCGAGATGGCATGGCCGGCCCCGGTGGGCGGGGCCGCCGGCGTTGCGGGCAGCGCGGTGCGGCCCCCGGGCACGCCGGCCATCACCAGCGCGATGCAGCCGAGCATTGCCAGCGCGGCGATCACGAACGGCACCGCGTTGCCCCAGCGCAGCAGCAGGCCGCCGAACAGCGGGCCGACCAGCCAGCCGCCGTACTGGAAGGCGTTGAGCCAGGCGAAGGCCCGCACGCGGGTTTCTTCGCCGTGGTGGTCGGCCAGCAGTGCGCGGGCGACGGCGATGTTGCCCTCGGTCAGGCCGGTGGCGAAACGGGCGAGCACGAACAGCAGGTACCAGCGGCCCTCCAGCGCGCCGGCCGTCAGCAGGTTGAACACCGCGCAGGCCAGCAGGCTGACGACCAGCACCCGGCGCCGGCCGAGCCGGTCGGACAACGGCCCCAGCACCAGGCTGCCCAGCAGGATGCCCGCCGGGTTGGCGGCCAGCGCCACGCCCAGCAGCCACTCGGGCGCCAGGCCGGCGAAATGGGTGAAGTCGTCCGCTGGGCCGTCGACGAAGATCGGCGCCAGGATCGGGTAGGGCATCGCCACGCCGACCGTGCACAGCAGCGTGACGGCGCAGACGGCGATCAGCAGGCGCAGCGAGGCGCCGTTCATGCGGTGGCCTCGGCGGCAGGCAGCACGCGCGCATAGCCCGGCCAGCCGCGGTGGCGCCATTCGTCGAGCGCCGTCCAGGCCAGCTTGATGCGGTGGTCGTCGCGCGAGGCGGCCAGCGCCGGCAGCGCCGCCTGCCAGTCGGCTTCGCTTGCCGGGCCGCCGAGGTAGACGGCCACCCAGTCCGGCCGCGGCCGGCCGATCGACAGCCATGCGGCAAGCCAAGCCCGCCAGACGCCGTGCAGAACAGCCTGGGTCTGTGCCGCGTCGAGCCTGGCGTGCGGCAAGACCTGGCGCAGCGCGTGGCAGCCGGTGACCAGGTGCAGTGCGGTGAAGTCGCGGCTGCCGAGGTAGACGGCCAGCGACGCCTCGGCCAGCGATTCCAGCGTCAGCGCTGCGGGGCTGGGCGAGGCCTCGCCGGAGACGGCAGCGTCGAAGCCGGGCAGGGCGGCGCACTGCAGCATGTCTTGCGTGATGGTGGTGTCATGTTGCGGCGTGAAAGCCAGCGCCGGTTGCTCGACGAGGGCGGCCAGCACATCGGCCAGCCGCAGGGCCTGCCCGGTGGGGGTGGCTGGCAGCATCGGGCCGATCGACTGGCGGTGGGTCTGCCAGGCGGCGAGTGCGTGGGCGATCTCACCTGGGTGATCGGCGTCCAGCGCATGGGCCAGGCGGATCAGGCCGTGGAAGGCGGCGGTTTCGGCGGCGCCGAGCAGGCCGGGCAGGTGCTGCGCCAGGACCGCCGGCAGGCCGTTGCGCTCGAGCTCGGCCGCGAACTGACGGGCGGCCAGCGCCTCGGCGCTGTCGGGCGTCAGCGGGTCGAGCCGGGCTGCGTGGCGTTGCAGCTGCGCCTGCAGCGCGCTCGGCGGGGCCTGTAAGCGGTGCAAGGCCGTCAACACCATCGGCAGGTGGTTGGACAGGCGAAGGCGGCCGGCGGGGTAGGTCGCGGCGTAGGCCAGGCTGGCGTCGAGGGCGCGGTGCAGGTCGCTGCGGGTGGCGGGGGCTGACATGGCGGGTGGCTCCGGGGAACGTGGGCACATCATGCCAACAAGCGCGTCATTTAATAAACCAGTAGTTTATAAACTGGGATGACGAGAGGGCCTTCGCACCGTGACAGCGCTTGCATACCAGTGAGGCCGATTCGATAAGACCAGTTTCGGCCGGCCTTGCGCCGCTTCGGTCACCGCAGAAACCTTCAAAACCCTGGGAAACCGGTGTTTCAACCAGTGTCCCGGCAGCCCCGGCTGGCGGCGGCGGGTGTACATAACCGGTCCCACATTGGTATTGAAGGAGAGGTCACATGCTGTCTCGCCGTTTCATTCTGGCGCTCGCCGCCGCGTGCCTGGGTGGCACGCTGGCCGCGCCGGCGCAGGCCAAGTCCATGCCGTACAACGGCAAGCCGGTGCTGGTGCCGGGCATCGTGCAGGCCGAGAACTTCGACCTCGGGGGCGACAACGTCGGATACCACACCAAGGACAACATCAACCACCTCGGCCAGTACCGCCCGACCGAAGGCGTGAGCCTCGAGAAGAGCACCGACACCGGTGGCGGCTACAACGTGGGCTGGGCGCGCGCCGGCGATTGGCTCAACTACACGATCAAGGTCGACAAGGCCGGCACCTACACGCTGCAGACCCGCGTGGCCTGCCTGGGCCAGGGCGGCAGCTTTCACTACAAGCTCGACTTCGTCGACGCGACACCGCAGCAGACGATCCCCGACACCGGAGGCTGGCAGAACTGGATCACGCTGACGACGACGATCCAGCTGCCCGCCGGCCGCCATGTGCTGCAGCTGCACGAAGACACGCCCGGGGCCGATGGCAGCGGCGATGTCGGCAACTTCAACTGGATCAAGCTCAAGAAGAGCGGCTCGGGCGGCGACGGGCGGCAGAAGATCCTGAACTTCCTGAACAGCACCTCGGGCGTGGCCACGGTGGTGGGCATCCACAACAAGTACTCGAGCACCCCGCATAGCTACACCGACGAGAACGACGCGATCGCCGGCCGGCCGTCGGCGCTGTGGGGCGGTGACTTCCTGTTCGGCGACCAGGTGCAGTACCGCGGCCGGATGATCAGCGAGGCCAAGGCGCAATACGCCAAGGGCGCGCTGGTGGCGCTGACCTACCACGCCTGCTCGCCCAAGCGCGACGAGTACTGCGAATGGGACGACATCGGCGGCAACAACCACGCGCAGCTGACCAACGAAGAATTCCGCCAGCTGACGACGCCGGGCAACGGCCTGTACAACACCTGGATCAGCCGGCTCGACACCTTGGCCGGCTACTTTCAAGACCTGAAGGACCAGGGCGTGGCGGTGGTGTTTCGGCCACTGCACGAGATGAACCAGTGCGTCTTCTGGTGGGCATGCCACACGGGACCCAACGGCAGTGCGCGGCTGTACCAGATCACCCACGACTACCTCACCTACACCAAGGGGCTGACCAACATCGTCTGGGCCTGGAACATCCAGGATTTCTCCAGCATGCCCAACGACCTGACCAAGTACGACCCGGGTGCCAGCTACTACGACGTGGTGACGCTCGACATCTATGAGAGCGCCTTCCGGCAGGACTTCTACGACGCGGTGGTCAATTTCGCGAAGGGCAAGCCGGTGGCGGTTGGCGAAGTGCAGTACATGCCGACGGCGGACAAGCTGAAGCAGCAACCCAAGTGGACCTGGGTGATGCAGTGGTCGGACTTCATCTACGACAACGACCACATGATCGCCAACCTGTACGCAGCGCCCAACGTCACGACGCTGGACGAGATGCCGGGTTGGTAGGCGCCTCGGGCCGGGCCCGCGTCAAGCGGGCTCGGCGTTGAGCCAGCCGGCGTTCTGCAGCACCACGCGGTAGCCATCGTGGTCGGCGAAGCTGCGGCCGCGTTCGTCCCAATACGGGTTGAACGACGGCACCTGCTGGAAGCCGGCGGCCAGCATGCGCTCGCAGCTGGCCTGCCACTCGGCAGCGTCGGGCAGGTACAGCACCACCAGGTCCTCGGGCGTCGGGGTCGGCGGCACCGGGTGGGTGTTCGAGCGGGTGAACTCGAAATGGTGGCCAGCGCCGGGCTGGCCTAGCATCACGCCGTCGAAACCGTCATGGTCTTGAAAGCTGCCCAGCACGGTCAGCCCGAGGCCATGGCGGTAGAGCTCGACGCTGCGGGCCAGGTTGTTGACCGGGCGGGCGATACGAAGATGCGGGATATGCGGCAGGTGGGGAGGGGGCGTCGGCATGGGTGCAAAGGTGTCGGGCTGAACCGTGCCCATCATGCCGCGTCACTGGAAATTTAAAAACTAGTAGTTTATAAACTATGCCAGCAAAAGGGCCTTGCGGCCCTTCGTGGGTGATCGAGCCGGTCAGATGACCTTGGCGATGCACTCGGCCACGTAGCCGATGTTCTTGTCGTTCAGGGCGGCCACGCAGATGCGGCCCGAGTCGACGCCGTAGACGCCGAATTCGCTGCGCAGGCGCTCCATCTGCGGCTTGGTCAGGCCCGAGTAGCTGAACATGCCGCGCTGGGTGGTGATGAACGAAATGTCCTGCTTCACGCCGGCGGCCTTGAGCTTCTCGACCAGCGCGCCGCGCATCGCCTTGATGCGGTTGCGCATGCCGGCCAGCTCTTGCTCCCACTGCTGGCGCAGCGCCGGCGTGGTCAGCACGGTGGCGACGACCTGCGCGCCGTGCGTCGGCGGGTTCGAGTAGTTGGTGCGAATGACGATCTTCAGCTGCGACAGCACGCGCGAGGCTTCTTCCTTGCTCTCGCAAACCACCGACAGCGTGCCGACGCGCTCGCCGTAGAGCGAGAAGCTCTTCGAGAACGAGGTCGAGACGAAGAAGTCGATGCCGGCTTGCACGAAGCGGCCGATGACGGCGCCGTCTTCGGCGATGCCGTCGCCAAAGCCCTGGTAGGCCATGTCGAGGAAGGCGACCAGCTTGCGCGCCTTGACCGCTTCGATCACGGCGTCCCATTGGGCGGGGCTGATGTCGTAGCCGGTCGGGTTGTGGCAGCAGGCGTGCAGCACGACGATGGTGCCGGCGGCGGCGCTGTTCAGCGCAGCCAGCATGGCGTCGAAGTTCACGCCCTGCTTGGCAGCGTCGTAGTACGGGTAGGCTTCGACCGTGAAGCCGGCGTTGGTGAAGAGGGCGCGGTGGTTTTCCCAGCTCGGGTCGCTGATCAGCACCTTGGCGCCCGGGTTGACCTTCTTCAGGAAGTCGGCGCCGACCTTCAGGCCGCCGGTGCCGCCCAGCGCTTGCACCGTGGCCACGCGGCCGGCGGCGACGAGCGGGCTGCCCTCGCCGAACACCAGGCCCTGCACGGCCTTGTCGTAGGCGGCGATGCCGTCGATCGGCAGGTAGCCGCGGGCGGCGGCAGCCTCAGCCATCTGCGCCTCGGCGGCTTTCACGCAGGCCAGCAGCGGCAGCTTGCCGTTTTCGTCGGTGTACACGCCGACCCCGAGGTTGACCTTGGCGGGGTTGGGGTCGGCATTGAACTGTTCGTTCAGGCCCAGGATCGGATCACGGGGGGCCATTTCGACGGCGGCAAACAAGGACATCGCAGAGCTTCCTGAAGGGACGGTGTCAGTAGGGCGCGCAGCTTGCCCCGGCAAAAGCCGCGCGGCTGCGCTACGCTGCAAGGTTCGACCCGTTGGGCAAGCCTGCTTGCAGCAGCGCCGATTTTAGAGGTTCATTCAGGGATAACCCCATGCCAGATTCTTCTGAGGTGATGCCGGTGGCCGAAGCGCCAGAAACGTCGCATGGCGAGTTCGTTTCTTTTCCCGATTCACCGTTTCAGCTCTTTCAACCGTACCCGCCGGCCGGTGACCAGCCGACCGCGATCAACCAGCTGGTGGAAGGTGTGAATGATGGCCTGGCCTACCAGACGCTGCTGGGCGTGACGGGCTCGGGCAAGACCTTCACGATGGCCAATGTGATCGCGCGGCTGGGGCGGCCGGCGATCGTCTTCGCGCCCAACAAGACGCTGGCGGCGCAGCTGTACAGCGAGTTCCGCGAGTTCTTTCCGAAGAACGCGGTCGAATACTTCGTCAGCTACTACGACTACTACCAGCCCGAGGCCTATGTGCCGCAGCGCGACCTGTTCATCGAGAAGGACTCGTCGATCAACGAGCACATCGAGCAGATGCGGCTGT